>JBEKRL010000132.1:0-2590 GCA_049518775.1 Candidatus Dormibacteria bacterium | reverse complement strand
ACTGGTACGTCTGGCGGGCGAGGCTCTCGCCGTTCAGATAGTCAGGGAACAGTCCGGCGATGCCGCAGGCGACGCCGACGGCGAGGAGCGTGGCGGGGAGGACCGCCCGCTTGACCGGCCCCGCGGCTTGCCCGCCTGCTGCCGCGACTCGCTCGCCAACCGGGGCGACTGGGGCGATCGTCTCGGGTCGCTCTATCGCCATGAACCGCGACCAGGCGGCGTACCAGCCCTCAGGGGTGTCCGACCACCACTCCAATGGCTGCGACCACGTCTGTCCGACGCCCCAGATCCCATAGAAGGCGGGCCCGCGCCCAATCTCGTAACTGGCTCCCCGGTAGGAAATGGTCACGTTCTCACGCACGGCTCGACCCTTCCTCCTCTGACTCGTCCCGTCGTGCCCTGTAGTGAGCCTAGGGAACTCAGCTGTGTGTTAGCTGAGTGGAGCCTGAGAAATCGCTTGCGGTGTCGTGCCGCGGGCGTCCGGAGGAGAGCGCGAGGTATTTCACTGCCGTTGGGGAATGCCTCTTGGTGTGGTGAGGCCTGCAGGCGGCTTTCCGTTTGAGGGCTTTAGCCCTGGCGGTGACGCCGCCGGCGCCGAGTCGAACCCGTTCGGAAGTTTGACGCCGGAGCCGGGCGCGGGGAGTCTCGTGCCTCTCGACTGTCCCGGAAGCCCTCCCGGGAATCCGCCGCTTCCGTTAGGTCCAACCGCGCCGGCTGCCGTGAGGTTCCGGAATGAGGCGAATCCAGCGACGGCGACGACGACCAGCACGGCGGTGGGGAGCCACTTTGGCAGCTGCAGCAGCAACCAGGCGCCTAGCAGGGAGATGAGGCCGATCGCCGGGAGATAGAAGCGGATGCTGTGGATCCCGCCACCGCCACCGCCATCGCCCAACGGACCACCGGCCGATCCGGTCCCGGCGGTCCATGTGTAGGCTGAATAGAGGCCCCAGAGGCCGAGCCACCCGGCAGCGAGCACGAGGCCAATGACCGCGTCGCGTCGGATCTTGGTCGCGGAAACCGGTTCGGTCACAGAAGACCGGCTCCGGATCATTCTGGCGGCCATCCAGACCAAGGCTGTCAATCCCAACACCAGCGCTGGGATCGCCTTCACCAAGTTCGGAGGCATGATCCTGAGGTTGGGGATGATCGCTCGAAGGGCGAAGGTGATCTCGCCTGCGCCGTAGCCGGTCTTGAGGGCTCCTCCATAAAAGGCCTGGTCGAAAAGCATCACACCGCCGGCGAAGAGCACGACCGAGCCGAGCCACCACGACAGCGACCGGGCCGGGATTCGTGCTCTTTTGAAGGTGAGCAGTGCCGCGACCACCGCCACCAGGAGCATCACTATGTCGGTGTAACGGATGAAGACCGCCCCCTCGAGCGAAACGAACCCGAGGAAGCCGAAGATGGTCCGGCGGCGCGGCGAGGCGTCGTCGGCGAGGAACGTCCATAGGAGTGCCCCGGCCCCAGCAGCGACCAGTGCGGCATCGGTGAACGACGGCATTGTCGGCCGCCACGCGAAAGAAATCGCCGCCCCCGAGGAGACGAACAGGACTACGGCCCAGGTGCCGCCCCAGTTCCCCAGCCAGCGACGGCCGGCGACGAAGAGGCTGATCGATGCCACTGCGCCTGCGAACAGCGGTGCCGCCCGCAAGATTCCCAACATCTGGAACGGTGCAGCGAAGAAGGGGTAGCCCGGGTTAACGGTGCAGCGAAGAAGGGGTAGCCCGGGTTCTTCTCACTCATCCAGCGGCCGTCGGACAGATGGATCCACTGCATGATCCCCGTGCCGTAATGGGCGCTCAGTTGCGCCGAGAGAGCGTCGTACTGCGCGGTCGACAAAGTGATGTGGCCGTGGGTGAGCGCGATGATCGACGCCAGGTAGGCGGAATCGTCCGGCTCCAGCAGCTTGGTCGCCTTTGCGAGCACAGCTATGCAAAACAGCACGAAGGCGCCGACGGCCACGGCGACCTCCGCAGTCGGAAAGCGCCGTGGCGCGTCCCGGTGGGCGGGGGTCAACTCTTCGGCGACAAGGGTGTCAGCGCGCACGGCTCTGCTTTCCGGGGTCCGGTCTGAGCATGCCGCTAAAGCTGACAGGCAATCCTGGGAACCGGCTGGGCGGTCGGACAGGGCTTGCTGTGACCGGCCGGCAGTGCCGTGCTCAGCGAGGAGGCCCGGCTGCCACGACCGCCTCGACCTCCGCCGCCGGCGGTTCGCCGCGGCCGAACGATTCGAGCCACCACGTCATGCCGGCCTCAGCGAGCACCGCGAACCGCGACGTGAGCTCGTGAGCGGGCACGCGACGGGACGTGCCCCGACAGATGATGTCGATGCCAGTCGGGCCTTTCTCGGCGACGAGCTTGGCCCGCACGGCCGCCACCTGCTCGGGCTCGGGCAAGCCCGGCATCTGACTGCGTGCGTCATCGAACAGCGGGAAGCAGCCCTGGTTGCGCGCCGCCCGGGCGAGGGGACGACGGTTAGGCCACCGGCAGGCAACCCAGACTGGCAGGGGCTGTTGTACGGGTCTCGGGAGAAACGCGGTGCTGTTCACCCAGATCCGTTCCCCTTCGTACTCGACCGGCTCTGCGGACCA
>JBEKRL010000131.1:0-2525 GCA_049518775.1 Candidatus Dormibacteria bacterium | reverse complement strand
CGTGCCCACGTCTACCTTGGTGGCGGTGACGGTGTCCCCGGCGAGGAGCGTCCCCAGGGCACCCACCCAGTCTCCCATGCGAACGTTGGCGAACGAGGGCGAGCTGACCCCGCGCTCGTAGAAGGCGGTCGTCGGGGCCGGCTCAACCGTCCAATCGGGGGCGGAGTGCTTCCCCTCCCGGACGGTGAAGCAACCGGACTCGCCGCGGCCGCAGGTCCCCACTGGGGTCATGCCGTCCATCGATTCCACGGCACCGGAGGCGTGCAGCATCGTGATCCACACCTTGATTGCGCTCGCTGTCCCATCCGAGGCGGTCCTGGGGCGCCCAGCCAGTCTCGACGCACAACCCAGCGCAGGTGGCCGAACTTCCCCCGCGCCGTAGAAGTCGGCCGTGGCGGCAACGTCGACGGCCTCGGTGTCAGCGCGCTTCAGCCGGGTCGCCTGCCTCGACGGCCGCCGGAGCAACAGGGGACGCTGGTACGCCTCCCTCCCGGAGAAAGGCGGTCTTCGTCCACCCTTCCCGATCGCGGGAGCGCGGCCGCCGACCCCCGCCGCTGCCCTCCTCGGAGGCTGTACATTGGGCGATGGACCGGCGGCCCCAGGTCGGGCCCGGCCACCCAGAGGAGGGCTGAGATGGGTGAGGCTGAAGTCATGCTGGGCAAACTGGTAGGCCCGGCCACCCGCGAGGAGGTGATCGCCGCCCTTGCTGGGCACAGCGGGGCGTTCATGTGGCTCTCCCTGACCTTTGGCGGGGAGACGGTCCTAACGGCTGAGGGCGTCCTCTTGGAGCAGATCGACGAGGATGGCACCCAGCGCTGGGCAATCGACAGCGACCATGAACTCGCTCACGCCCTGGCCAACGCCCACCAGGGCGAACGGATGCCCACCGTGACCTTCGTGGTGCCCCGGATGGTCGACGAGATCGAGCGTTACTGGCGGACCGGGATCCACTCCGATGATCCCGACGGCGCTGGCTTCAGGCTCATGTGCCCAGGCGGGCTGGCGGTCAGCATCCTGCTCCATGACTGGGAGGCTGGGCAGCCGTGAGTACCACGTCGCTGCTGTTCCGGGCAGCCAGGCTCAGCGCCAGCGGAAGGGCCATTCGGCGGACGGCTGAGACGGGCAACCTCAAGTACGTCGCCCGGCGCGGCAAGAACGTCCTCCTCGGGCGGACCATGGCCAGGGCTGGCGTCTGGCGAGCGATCTGGCGCTAGCTCCTCATCGCCTCTCACCCAGGAAAGCCGCTCCGCGTCCGCGCTGGGTGGGCTTCTCTCCGGCTGCCCGGGTGCACCATGGCGGGGCCACCAGCGCCATCGCGGCTCCAACACCGCCATCCCAGCGCCCCGGCCAAGCGGGTAGTGCGGCGTTGTGCGCTGGGCACTATCGACGGACTTGTCCAGTCATGGGGCGGCTGGGAGATCAGAGCGCCGAGCGCGGGATTCAACGCACGCTCTCTTCCTCGCCAAGAATCTAGACCTGAGTGCCGCGCGACGGAGATCAGCCGTCTGAGCCTGGGCCGTCCACTTGCGTGGTGATGAAACTGCCCCGCAGGAGCCTGCCCACGCGGCCTGGTTGGGGGCGCCCAGACCGACCTGCCAGATCCCCACCGCGCCGCTGCGCAGCCGCACCACGGGCAACTCCCCGTCTGGGCCTGGCGAACCCGCGTTGAGCGGGAGCCCATCAGTGCGGCCAACTCGTCAAGCCGGTGCTATCGCTCGGAGAGTCGCCGGGGCACGAGCCGGCCGGTGCCGCTTACGCTCTGGAACCCCCGGAGGGGCGCCCCCGGCCACGGCCACACCTCTGCGGCGAATGGCCGCAACCGCGCAGCCCTGGGCCTCACTCGGCCCGGAAGGCAGCGCCGTCGATCGCCCACGCTGCCAGGAGGGTCGACGCCAACAGGACCGCCGCCCCCGCTAGGAACGGCGCCCGGAGTCCGATCCACTGGCTCAAGACCCCTCCGAGGATCGTGCCCACCGGCTGCGCCCCGACGCCCAGCGTCCGAAAGGCGCTGGTCACCCTGCCCAGGATGGGGTCGGGGACCTGGCGCTGGCGGTAGGAGATGACCACGATGCTCCAGACTGAGTCGGCCAGCCCGATGAGTACGAAGGCAGCAGCCACGACTGGCACGACCGGCCAGACTCCCGCCGCAGCCAGGCAGAGGGTCTCGGTGCCCAGGGCTACCACCACCACCTCTTGACGCCGGAGACGGGGGCCCAACCGAGCCCCCAGCCCAGCTCCCACCAGGGCTCCCACCGCCAGGGTAGCCAGGAGCGCCCCATAGGCGGCCTGGGGCAGGCGGAGTACCTCCAACACGTAGAGGACCAGGATCCCGAAGATCATGCCGAAGGCAAGGTTGTTGGTCGCGAAGAGGACCGTCAGCGTTCGCAGCATCTGATGGTGCCAGAGCCAGCTGATGCCCGACCGCATCTCCTGGAGCAGGGTGGCTGGGGCCTCGCGCCGGGGCCGGAAGTCGCCGCGCACGCCCTGGAGCAGGAGTGCCGCCAGCAGGAATCCCAGCGCGTCGA
>JBEKRL010000130.1:0-2598 GCA_049518775.1 Candidatus Dormibacteria bacterium | reverse complement strand
CCTCGACCACCAGCAGCTACAACGCCAGCGACAAGGCCAAGACCACCCCGCCGAGATGATCGCCTAACATGCATACCTCCGCGAGCTACAGCTCACTTTTCCAGCACGCCTGGGACGGCACCGCGGTCTCCAGCAACTGGCCGGCGATCTCGATCCCTACGCCTGGCAGCGCCAGCAATCGCGGTGCGGTGGCCCGAACCAGCGGCTCAAGGGCCTGATCGAGTTCCCGAATCTCTGCATCGAGCTCCTGCCACCGGCGGGCGATCGACCGAAGCGCTACCTTCGTGGCCTGGGCGACGTCGACTGTGCCAGGGCAGCGAAACCGGGCACAGGTGGCTACCAGTGGCGGGAGCGCCAGGGTGCGCAGATCGTCCCGTAGCGACTGGGGCGCGGTGGCGACGAGCGAGTGCAGCTGCAGGGCCGCTTGACTACGGGCCTTGACCGCCGATCGCCTAGCGACGCGCAAGGCTCGGATCATCTCCACGGGCCCCTGACGCGTCTTGGGCGTTCCGGTAGCCGTACCAGCGAGAACCGCCCGCGCGGCGGCCTCGGCGTCGATCGTGTCCGACTTGCCTTTCTGGCGGCGAGTGCGTCGATCAGGACGATCCACCTCCACCACCCGATGGCCCTGCTGGCTTAGGGCCCTGGCTAGTCCAGCGCCCCACGACCCAGTTCCCTCCACTCCGAAGGCCGCCACGCGGCCCTGGGTCATGACCCACCGCTCCAGTGCGCGATGGCCCCCGGCGGAGCTGGGAAAGGATCGTGAGCCCAGGAGGCGCCCTTGTGGATCTACGACTGCTGCGACGTGCACCTCACCGTGGGTATCAACGCCCACGATGTTGCCGGCCCTGCCATCTGTCTCGGCTACCATGGTCCTGAACCCTCCGTCCTCTGCGCTACGACCCACCGCCGGAGAGGGACAGGACAGTGATGGGCGCCTGGTGACGCAGGCTCCTATGAGGTCACCTCGGCCAGCGGTGAATACGACAAGCCCCAACCCGGTCGACAAATCCCACTTCAAGGCCTCGGGCCAGTCAGGACAGGGGTCAGGCCGGGAAGGGGCTCCCCATCATCCTCACTGTCCGGACACCGGGATGGTGGCTGCGGCTGGGGCTATGGAGATGACGGGTGGACAGCGGGCTGAGCTGGAGCGGCTCGCTCGTTCGCACCCCGCGGCGACTCCGGAGGTGCGCCAGGCCAAGGCGTTGTTGTGGGCCACGGACGATGTTTCGAACGGCGAGATCGCTCGACGGTGCGCGTCTACTCCGAAGTCTGCCCCTGGCGCCGGCGCGCCTCCTCCCCGGCGGTGCGCTGGCCCAGCCAGCGGTTGAGCTCCACCAGGTCAGCGAACTCCGGCACCGGGGTCAGGTAGTTGCGCCGCATGTAGCCCACCAGCCCCTCCACCAGCCCCTTCTCCCAACCCGCCCCCGGGGTGCAGTGGTGAGCGCGGAAGCCGTAGGCGCTCTGCAGCGCCAGGAACTCCTCGCAGGCCACGAACGTGCCCTGGCGCAACCGTCCCAGTTGGCTGGGGTTGTCGTACCAACCCCGCTCCGGCACCCCGCCCCAGCTGGCAAAGGCGTGTACATGCCCGTCCAGCCAGGCCGCCCTGCTCTGGCGCCGGTAGGCCCACAGCACGTCCCTGGTGGAGTGGGCCAGGCGGGCGCAGAACAACTGCACCGGCGCCAGACTCCCTGCCAGGCGCACCTGTGCCTCGCCGAAGTCGAACTGCGCATCCACCCCAGGGTCGTGCGCCAGAGGCAAAGTAAGAGTCCCTCTCGGCTTCGGCCGGTGCTCCCTCACCCAGCGCCGCACCGAGCTCTCGCCCCCCTCGAACCCGTACTCGGCCACCAGACGCTCGTAGATCCGGTGGGCCGTGTGCCGCTGCTTGCGCGGCGCCCCCTGGTCCTGCTCCAGCCACCCCTCGATCACCCCCGCCACCGGGTCCAGTACCGGACACGCCCGCCGCCGCTGCCGCCGGTACTCCCACGGCCCCGGGTCCGCCAGTGCCCGTCGGATCGTCCGCCGGCTGCGCTGGAACTCCCGCGCCAGCGCCCTCACGCTCACCCCTTCCCGAAAGTGCCTCCAGCGGATACGCTCGATCTCAGCCACCTTGATCATGCCTCCGCTCCCCTCGCTGCCAGCTGTTCACACGCCGACAAGGTAGGGAAGTTCCGGAGCCGGTCAAGGTGGTCCCCTTTTAGGTGATCATTCCTGCCCCAAGTGGGTCCCTTTTCGATTGCCGTTTACAGGGAGGCACCCGCGGGGTCGACAGGTGTGTTTCTGACCGTCGAAGATCACGAGCAGATGGTCCAGGCGGAAATGGAAGCGGGCCTCACCGAGTCTCCGGAGCGTCTCGACTAGGTGCTGGCAGCGGCGCTCCACCCGCACGCGAGGTAGCCATCCCGGCGAGGCGCCCGTCCAGCAGGTCGGCGCTCCTCCCCGTCGCGCGCCTCACCGGCACCTGCGCCGGCCCGAGAGGGCGATCATGCCCGGGCAGCATTGCGCACCGGCAGCGCTGCCCGGGAGGAGTCGGCCCTAGGGCTATTGGGGCTCGCAGACGCCCGGCGTGGTGCGGAGCCGCAGGGGGTCACCCGCGGT
>JBEKRL010000129.1:0-2632 GCA_049518775.1 Candidatus Dormibacteria bacterium | reverse complement strand
CAGGAATCCGAGCGCGTCGAGCCCAAAGGGCGCCCCGGTGGCGACGCTGAAGAGAACGGCGCCCAGCGTCGGTCCCACCAGTGTGGCCAGTACCGCGTCGATCCCGCCCACCACCGAGTTCGCCTGCTCCAGCTGCGCCGGCCGGACCAGGCCCCGGACGAGCCCCACGGCGGCATTGCCGCCGAACGTGTCGGTTGAGCCCAGCAGCAGGCCCAATCCCACCAGCACCGGGATGGAAAGCAGATGCAGAGGCATCAGCGCCAGCAGCAGCGCCAGCAGGACCACCCGGCCCACGGCCGAGAGCTGCATCAGCCGGCGGCGGTCGTACCGGTCGGCGATGGCCCCGCTAGGCAGGCTGACGAAGAGCCAGGGCAGCACCTCCGCGAAGGTGACCGATGCCACTGCCAAGGGCGCCCGAGTAATGGATGCAGCCAGGAGGGGCAAGGCCGCGAAGTGCAGTCCGTTTCCCAAGGACATCCCGCAGTAGCTGAGCCCATAGCGCCAGAAGGGTGCGCCCAGGTGACGCAGTCCCGATCGCCTGGGCGCCACCTCGAACGAGGGATCTCGATTCATCTCAATCTGCCGATCGCGCCAGGAAGCTCAGTGGGCCAAGGCGGGCGCCCCTGCACCTTCCGGTCCTGAGCTCGGTCTAGAGGCGGCGTAGCCCCGGAAGCCACGCCAGGCGCTCGCAGGGGAACGATATTAGATGGGCGGCCACCACCGAACGCCCGCGGAGAGGGTCAATGCAAGGGGGTTCTCCCGCCCGGCTGTCGCAGACTCCCAGCCGGCGCGACCCTGAAGGGGCCATCCCAACCCCGGCCAGACGGAGGTGCCCCTCCCGCGCAAGCAGCGGCTGGATGGTAACCTGGCCATTCACCACGGTGGTCGGTCGGCAGGACAGCAGAGCGGCAACGACTTCCGGCGCCCGTCGCTGGCCGAGCGTTCTCGGTCGCGAGAGCAGCTGGGCAGCCGGCACGGAGGGAAAACCAGATGAGCGTGTTCACTGATGCCGAACGTGAGTACCTCCTCGGCGGCGTACGCCTCGGGCGCCTGGCGACTGTCGGAGCGGACGGAACTCCGCACGTCGTGCCGACCAGCTTTCGATACAACCCTGGTCACGACTCCATCGATGTCGGTGGCCACGATTTCGCGACGCGCAAGAAGTACCGTGACGCGCTCCGGCACCCCAAGGTGGCCTTCGTCGTTGACGACATCGTCTCGATCGACCCCTGGCGGGTTCGCGGAATCGAGGTACGTGGCGTTGTGGAGGTGCTGGACACCGGCGGGACCACCCTGGGACCAGGGTTCGCGCCGGAGATGTTCCGGATCATCCCCCGGCGCATAGTCAGCTGGGGCATGCGCGATCAGGACGCTTTCAGCGGCCGGTCCGTCGGCTGACTCAACGGCAGAAGCCGCCTACGGCCATGAGGCGAACGACTTGAGGGCCAGACGACGACCCCGGTCATGTCCAGCGTCTCGGACTGCTGCAGCGTCCGCTCTCATTCCATGTTGACACGTAAGGACTCGGTCACCCCGGAGACGACGGCCGCCCGGGTGGTGAGGGCACAATCCAGCTGCAGGTCATGGTGCTGGGGCGGCAGCCGGGCGTCGTCGCCGAGCAGAACGGCCCCATCGCCACGACTCCGGCCCACTCTCTGCTGCTCGGCCCACCAGACGCCCCGATGCTGGGTGTCGGTGACCACGATGACCTCGTGGTGGAGATAGGTCTGGGCGGCCACGCTCGCCAGCGCCACCTCCAGCATGGCCGCCCGGGAAGGGATGTGGGGGATGATGGCCGAGATCAGCTCAGCCGTTCGAGACGAAGATTTCCCCGCAGCTTAGGTTGGGCAGGTAAGGGGGGTCTGGGGTAGAGGTGCAGGCCGCTCCCATGGTGATCGTCCCGTAGTAGGACGTGGGCAGCAGGATGTTAGCCCGGTGGCCCCAGCAGCCCGGATCACTGGCGACAGTACAGTCTCCGTTCATGCCCACTCCGTCGTTGTAGACCATCCACCACTCGTCCACGACCGTGTTATCACCATTCGCCCAGTTGGAGGCGGAGACTTCGTAACCAGCCAGGCTGGGGGGATCGTCTCTGGCCTGGGCGCCCACCAAGGCGTCCGCATCCAGGTCCGCAGTCGGCCCCTGGTAAGGGGGGAGGTCCCGGACCTCCCGGTCGTCATTAGCCAGGATCAGCAACTGCTGATCGTAGGGCAGGGTCCAGAAGTCATCGGGCAACGCGAACGGAGTGAGTCCCTCAGCGGTCATTGCGTTGTCCCAGATCGTGACCGAGGCGGCCTCACAGCCGGCCACAGTGCTATCACTCCAGTTGCAGGCAGCGTTCATCTCGGCGTAGCCCGTAGAGTCGTTCGTCGCTGGCGCGGCCAGGTCGAAGGGTGTGGGGGTGGGCGCCGGGGTCGGAACGCTAGTTGGAGGTGAGGCCACGGGCTCTCGGGTGGACTGTGCGCCGGTGGCGCATCCGGCGAGCAGGAGGGAAGCACCAAGCGCCAGGGCCACCGCCACATCGCTGGCTCGCACTGTCGCCTTCTTGAGCCAGTTCCAGTCCAGCAGCAAGAAACCCGGCGCGAAGATGATCGCCCCAGCGGCAGCGCCCAGCCAGACGATGATCGCGCTT
>JBEKRL010000128.1:0-2672 GCA_049518775.1 Candidatus Dormibacteria bacterium | reverse complement strand
GAGTACATCGACCTGAACAACTCCGATCCCCGTCCCTTTGTCTGGACCGCGTCCGTTCAGGCCATCCTCGACAAGCTCAACCGTTGTCGAGTCATTTCACAGACGGACCACTAGGTTGTTACAGGATCGTCAGTTGGGTGACTCGGCGGCAGGGGCTTGATGGTTGGAGGGGGGCCCCTCTGGAGCCAGAGCTTCCAGAGCCAGGACCCAGGGCCGGGAGACCGGTCCCAGGCACCGCCGACGGATGGTGGTCCGCTGCCTGCTGCAACTGCTACAACGACGGCCCAGCAGAGTTTGACGACTCAGAGCATCATTGTGTGATGGTTGCAGAATCGACGGACTATGTCACGCGGCCACTGACCCCCAAGACCTGGTATGACTTCGCGCGGTTAGTCGAGACGAACAATGGCGTCTGGGGTGGTTGCTGGTGCATTGGCTTTCATCCGGAAGGACTTCCCAAGGGATGCACTGTGGACCGCAATAGGTCGCTCAAACAGCGACACGTGGAGAATGGAACGGTGCACCAGATCCTCGTGTACGACGGAGACGAGTGCGTCGGCTGGTGCCAGTATGGCTCCCCTTCGGAACTTCCAAACATCAAGAACCGGGGGGCCTACGCCAAGGAACTCGTTGAACTGCCGGACTGGAGGATCGGCTGCATCTTCACCGGAAGCTGTCATCGTGGCAGCGGTGTGGCCCGGGCCGCGGTCGCAGCTGCGTTGGATGCCATCCGCGCCGCAGGTGGCGGGATAGTCGAGGCCTACCCGGAGCAGGTTGAGGACCGCCCGCCGCAGCGCGGTGCGTACTTTCACACGGGACCCGAATCACTGTTCACGGACTTCGGCTTCGTCCGGGACCGGAAGGTCGCGAAGTGGCGGTGGGTAGTGCGCCTAGCCTCGATCTTTCACTGAGGTAGCTGGCCCGCCTGAGGCCGGAACGAGAAAGTGCCCCACCTGACAAGGGATACTCGGGTTGTCAACGCTCGAGGATCCCGAAAAGAGGGGCACTTTCAAGATGAAGGGTACCAAGCGGCCACGGCCGGTGGTGACGACGGACGGCGACGGGGTGGTTTCTCACGCCGGCAGCTACCTCCTGGTGGAGCTGGCCGACCGCGTCGGGCTGACGGCGGCGCTGTCCCGGGAGCTCGCCTGCCTGCAGCGGCGTCAGCGTGCCCATGACCCTGGCGAGGTGCTGCGTGATCTCGCCGTCAGCATCGCCGACGGGGGTGACTGCCTCTCCGACCTGGCGGTCCTTCACAACCAGCCCGACCTCTTCGGGGAGGTGGCCTCGGTCCCCACCGCCTGGCGGGTGATCGATGCGCTCGCCACCGACTTCGATCTCACCCCGGTTCGCCAGGCCCGAGCCCAGGCACGGGCACACGCCTGGAAGCACGGCGTTCGCCCCGAGCACACCACCCTCGACTTCGACGCCACCCTGGTCACCGCCCACTCGGACAAGCAGGGAGCCGCCGGGACGTACAAGCGCGGCTTCGGTTTCCATCCGCTGCTCTGCAGCGTCAGCGAGACCGGCGAGATCCTCGCCGGCCTGCTGCGTCCCGGCAATGCCGGCGCCAACCACGCCGGCGATCACATCCGGGTCCTGGACGCCGCCCTCGAGCAGATCCCGCCGCGGGCCGAGAACGATCCGTCGCTGCTGGCCCGTGCGGACTCCGCTGGCGCCACCCACGGCTTCCTCGATGCCCTGCGGGAGCGCGGCATCCTCTTCTCCGTCGGCTTCGACCTCACCGAGCCGGTTCGTGATGCAGTGCTTGCGATTTCTCCGGACGCCTGGGTGCCCGCGATCACCCAGGACGGCGACCTCCGTGACGGTGCCGCGGTCTGCGAGCTGCACGATCTCGACCTCAGCGCATGGCCCACCGCCACCCGGGCCATCTGCCGGCGGGAGCGACCCCATCCCGGCGCTCAACTCTCCTTCACCGACCACGACGGGTTTCGCTTTCAGGTGTTCATCACCGACCAGGCGGACACCGATCTGGCGCTGCTGGAGGCGCGTCACCGCGCCCACGCCCGGGTCGAGGACCGCATCCGCTGTGGCAAGGCGTCGGGGCTGCGCAACCTGCCCTTTCGCGACTTCGCGGCCAACGAGGTCTGGCTCGAGCTGGTGCTCGTCGCCCAGGACCTGGTCGCCTGGACGCAGCGCCTCTGCCTCACCGGCGAGGCCGTCCACTGGGAACCGAAGCGCCTCCGCTACTGCCTCTTCCACGTCGCTGCCCGCCTCGCCCGGAGCGGGCGACGGCTGTACCTGCGTCTGCAGCGCTGCTGGCCCTGGGCCGGGCTTCTGGGTTCAGCGTTCGCGCGAATGCGCGCCCTCCCCGCCGCCTGACACCTGCTCCGCACCGATACCACCGCCGACCTCTTCGGCGACCCCGCCGGTGGCGTTGGTCTCCTCACGCACGGTGCCGACGCGTCGTGGACGCACCCGACCACGCCGCTTCTCCTCACCGGAAGGCCTGGCTCTCCCCATACATGCCGGTGATCCCCTCCGATCCGTCATCAACCGCTGTCGGCGGCCCTTACTGAAAGATCGAGGCTAGCATCGCATTGGCGGCGTTGAGGAATATGTTCTGGAATATCGCGTGCCACTCCGGTAGCGCCCCAGGTGGCAACTGCAGTCGCGCATCGACCCCAGTCGTACTAATCGTTGCCCCCCGC
>JBEKRL010000127.1:0-2824 GCA_049518775.1 Candidatus Dormibacteria bacterium | reverse complement strand
ATCCACCGTGAAGTGCTGCGAGGAGAGCAGGTGTCGCCGCCGAGCTTGCCGCACCACCGCCTCGAAGAACTGCCGGCTCACCCGCTGCTCCAAAAGCCGTCTGCGATTCTTGGCGAAGCTGGTGCAAATGTCAACCCAAAAAGGACCCACCTCGATCATCTAAAAGTGACCCACCCCGCGGGGGACGTGCAGGAGGGTGGCTGGTAGGGGGCGGAGGTCGAGGTCCTGGAGGTCAGGGGCGAGGGTTTCCGGGTCTCCTCGGCCTTCCTGCTGGCACGGATCTGGGGCCGCCTCGTCTCGCGGCGGCACCGTTGAGATCAGAGTCGGGTTGGATACCTCCGCGGCGGGCAGCCATGCTCTGGCGGAAGCGGTAGGAGTCGCCCTGGAACTCGAGCAGGTGGCAGCGGTGGGTGAGGCGGTCCAGTAGAGCAGCCACCAGGCGGGAGTCCCCGTTGAACACCTGGGGCCAGTCGGCAAACTCCAGATTGGTGGTAATCGCCAGAGCGCCTCGGGTGTAGCGGTGGGCGAGCAGGATGAAGAGCAGCTGAGCTTGGTCGGCGTCGAGGCTCACGAAGCCCAGCTCGTCACAGATCAAGAGGTCGATCCGGTCCAGCTGCGCCTCCAGGCGGGAGAGCCGGTGCTGGGCCTGGGCCTCGGCCAGCTCGGTCACCAGCTCGGCCACGGTCACGAACCGGACCCGCCTGCCCTGGCGGCAGGCCTCCACCCCCAGGGCGGTGCAGACATGGGACTTCCCAGTCCCCGGCGGACCCACCGCCAGCACCACCTCCCGGCGCTGGATCCAGCCGCCCCGGGCCAGCTCCGCAACCAGGGCCTGGTCAATGGAGGGCACCAGGGAGAACTCGAACGAGGAGAGCTCCTTGAGCTCCGGGAACCGGGCGGCCCGGATCCGGGCCCGCTCCACATTGGACTCCCGCTGGAGCACCTCCGCCTCCAGCAGCGCCGCCAGAAACTCCAAGGACCCGTGGCCGGCCTGGGCCGCCTCGGTGGCCAGGGATCCGGCCCGGGACCCAACCGTGGGCAGACGCAGACGCTTGGCGTAGTCCCGGATCAGGATCTCGCTGCCGGCCTGGCTCATCCCCTCGCCCCCAGCAGGCGCTGGTACTGGCTCGGGTCTCCCGCCGGCACCTCAACCCGGCTCCACGCCAGGGGCACTGTCGCTGGAGGGGCCAGGGTCGCGGCCCGGCCCTCCAGGGCCGCTCTCACTCCGGCCGAGCTCACCTCGCCCCGAGCCAAAGCGGTGGCGCAGGCGGCCCGCCAGCGCACCTGGTCCACCTGCTGGTGCAGGGTGCACACCAACAGGAACTCCTTGTGCGCCCGGCGCCGGTCATCCCCCCAACGTTCCTCCAACGCCAGCAGCAGCTCCTCCGCCTCCTTGGGGAATCGTGCCTGCCGCACCGGCAGGGCCTGGTCGAAGGCGCCTGGCTTGCGCGCCAGCACCGGCAGGTAGTGCCAGAAGTCCAGCACCGGCTCGCCCATACCCGGGGTGCGCACATGCCTCGCCACGCAGCAGCGGGCGTCCCAGACCTCCAGATACTCGGCGTAGGCGCGCACCCACAGCCGCTGTCCCGCATACCGCGCCGGCACCGAGTAGCCCCGGCGCTCGAAGCGGATCAACGCCTGGCCCCGGCTGGCCACCACCGGGTGCCGGGTGCAGGCCAGGAACTCCCGCTCCGGCAACGGGCCCAGCCGCCCCCGCTCCTCGGCCAGCCGCTCGCCCACCGTCGTGGTCTGCCCCTGGCGGCGCCGCCCCTCCTCCAAGGCGGTGCGCTGCTCCAGCCAGTGATTGAGCTCCTCCAGGTTGGCGAATGCCGGCACCGGGGTCAGGTAATTGCGGCGCATGTAGCCCACCAAGCCCTCCACCAGCCCTTTCTCCCAGCCCGCCCCCGGGTTGCAGTGGTGGGCCCGGAACCCGTACGCGCTCTGCAGCGCCAGGAACTCCTCGCAGGCCACGAACGTCCCCTCCCGCAACCGCCCCAGCTGGCTCGGGTTGTCATACCAGCCCCGCTCGGGAACCCCGCCCCAGCTGGCAAAGGCGTGCACGTGCCCGTCCAGCCAGGCCGCCCTGGTCTGGCGCCGGTACGCCCGCACCACATCCCTCGTCGAGTGGGCCAGCCGGGCGCAGAACAGTTGCAGCTTCACCAGCTCCCCCGCCAGCCGTACCTGCGCCTCGCCGAAGTCGAACTGCGCGTCCACCCCGGGGTCGTGCGCCAACGGCAGCGTCAGCGTCCCTCTCGCCTTCGGCCGCTGCTCCCTCACCCAGCGCCGCACCGAGCTCTCCGCTCCCTGGAACCCATGCTCCGCCACCAGCCGCTCGTAGATCCGGTGGGCGGTGTGCCGCTGCTTGCGCGGCGCCCCTTGGTCCTGTTCCAGCCACCGCTCGATCACCTTGGCCACTGGGTCCAGTACCGGGCACGGCCGCCGCCGCTGCCTCCGGTACTCCCACGGCCCCGGGTCCGCCAGCGCTCTCCGGATCGTCCCCCGGCTGCGTCCGAACTCCAGCGCCAGCGCCCGCACGCTCACCCCTTCCCGAAAGTGCCTCCAGCGGATACGCTCAATCTCAGCCACCTTGACCATGCCTCCGCTCCCCTCGCTGCCAGCTGTTCAATCGCCGACAACGTAGAGGAGGCCGGGAGCCGGTCAAGGTGGTCCCCTTTTAGACGATCATTTCTGCCCCAAGTGGGTCCCTTTTAGATTGCCGTTTACAAGGAGAACCCCGAGAGCATTCCGGCCAGGGCGAAGTGCCAGCAGGAAGAGCTAGAGCAGGCCGGAGACGAGGACATCCACCGAGACCTCCGCTCAGTCT
>JBEKRL010000126.1:0-2838 GCA_049518775.1 Candidatus Dormibacteria bacterium | reverse complement strand
GTCGGCCGCATCGGCGACATCTACGGGCGGGTGCGGATGTACAACCTGGGCTTCGCCTGGTTCACCGTGGGGGCGATCCTGCTCTCACTGGTGTGGAGCACCGGCTCGTCCGGAGCCTTGGAACTGGTCTTCCTGCGAATGTTCCAGGCAATTGGGGGCGCGCTCCTGATGGCCAACTCGGCCGCCATCATCACTGACGCGTTCCCCTCCAAGCAGTTGGGGTTCGCTTTGGGGATCAACATGGTGGCAGCCATCGTGGGCTCGTTCCTGGGGATCTTGGTCGGAGGCCTGCTCTCCCAACTGGGCTGGCGCTGGGTGTTCCTCGCCAATGTGCCGGTCGGAGCCTTCGGGACCATCTGGGCCTACCTCAAGCTGAAGGAGATCGGGGTCCGCATCCCGGCACGGATCGACTGGGCCGGCAACCTCGCCTTCGCCGCCGGTCTGGGCATGCTCCTGGTCGGCGTGACCTATGGCATCGAGCCGTACGGACACTCCCTCACGGGCTGGGGGAACCCCTTCGTCCTGTGGATGCTCTGCGGCGGAGCGGCGCTGCTGGTCGCCTTCCTCTTCATCGAGGCGAGGGTGACCGATCCGATGTTTCGCCTCTCGCTGTTCCGCATCCGGGCGTTCGCAGCCGGCAACCTGGCCCAGTTCTTGGGGTCGATTGGCCGGGGCGGGCTGATGTTCATGCTGATGATCTGGTTCCAGGGCATCTGGCTCCCCCAGCACGGCTACAGCTTTTCCGTCACCCCGCTCTGGGCAGGTATATACCTGACTCCCTTCACCCTGGGATTCGTGGTGGCTGGCCCGGTGTGCGGAAGGCTGTCGGACCGCTACGGAGCCCGTTGGTTCGCCACCGGCGGGATGCTGCTGTCGGCCGCCACGTATGGGCTGATGCTGACGTTTCCGGCCAACTTCTCCTACTGGCCCTTCGCCGTGGTCATGTTCGTCTCGGGGGTAGCGGGCGGGCTGTTCGCCGCACCGAACACCGCGTCGATCATGAACTCGGTCCCGGCCCGCGACCGAGGAGCGGCCTCGGGCATGCGGGTGACCTTCAACAGCACCGGCATGCCGCTGTCCATGGGGTTGTTCTTCACGCTGTTGGTGGTGGGGCTCAACGCCAAGGTCCCCACGGCGATGTTCCGCGGGCTGGTGGCCCAAGGGATCCCCGCCGCCAAGGCCGCGGCACTCTCCCACCTGCCGCCTCTCGGCTACATCTTCGCCGCCTTCCTGGGTGACAACCCCCTCAAGAGCCTGCTCGGGCCTGCGGTGCTCTCCCATATGCCCGCGGCCCAGGCCGCCAAGCTGACCAGCCGCTCCTTCTTCCCCCACCTCATCGGCCCCTCGTTCGTCGACGGACTGTCCCTCATCCTCATCGTGGCGATCGTCATGAGCGTGATCGCGGCGGTCGCGCAGGCGTTTAGCGGAGGCAAGTATGTCCACGAGGATGCTGAGTCAAGGGCCCAGAAGGCCCAGATGGGTGTCCCCCACGTTGTTACACCCGTAGACGGCGATGGCGTGGTTAGCGGGGGAGTTCCCCGCAGCGCCACCACGCCGGTGGGAGACGCCGCTTCTTCCGGAGGCCCAATTCTTTAGCTTCAGGCCGATGGCGAGAGTCGGCGTGGCCAAGCGGTTCCCTCTCAACCGTGACGGAAGCCGGGCGGGGACTGGGAGTGAGGCGGAACGGGCCGGGTGGAGTCGGCGGTAGTCCGTTCCGCCCGGCGCGAGGTTAGGTCCGGTGGCCGCCACCAGCATCCTCGTCGGGTTCGACCGCTCTGATGAAAGCGGGCGTGCCCTGGCGGAGTAACGAACCATCCTGGAGCGCTCGCCCGTCTGGGCGACCCAGATCGGGGCCCGCCTGCTGGCTCCCCGCATTTTGCGCTGGCCTGGTGAAGTTCGTTGAGGAGCGCAAGGATGGCCTGACTGGTCGAGCCGTCGAGATTGCCGGTCGGAATGTTAGGCTAGCTCTTGCGACAGGGATCGCCAAGAGGAACGGACTAACTGGCGCCGGTGGGTCGGCTTCAAGGTGGCGAAGATGTCAGCGTCGGCAGGGGAGAGGCAGTCTTCATGAGCGAGACCACGGAATTCATCATTGGAAACGAGGTCGCGTGTAGCGACGGCGTCTGTGGGGACCTGAGACGGATGGTCTGTGATCCGGTCGCCCTCGCGCTCACGCACCTCGTCGTCGAACCAATTCAGCGTCGTGGGACGGGTCGACTTGTGCCAATCGAAGTCGTGGACTCGACGGGGAAGGAGATTCGGCTGAAGTGCACCACGTCGGAGTTCGAGGGGCTCGCGGAGGCGGAGGAGTTCGTGTTAACGGAAGGACCAGGCCCACAGTGGGTCTTCGGACCAAGATTCGGACTTGGCATGGGCGCTGGCCTCGGCGGCGGCATGGGCGGGATGGCTATGGTCGGCATGGGGATGGGGAGTATTGGACCTGGGCCCCAAGCCGTCGCCGCGGACCACGTACCCGCGGGTGAGATAGAAGTGCAGAGTGGTGACCACGTCCACGCCACGGATGGGGACATCGGGCGGATCCAGGGGCTGGTCGTCAGTTCGAGTGATCATCGAGTGACCGGTGTCCTTCTCGCCGAGGGCCACCTCTGGGGCCACAAGAGGGTGCTGATCCCAATCGGTGCTGTCACAAGTGTCGCCGACGGAGTTCTGCTTCACCTCACGAAGGACGAGGTCCGGGACCTACCACCGGTCGACCTCTAGCCTGAGCTTTTCAGCAAGGAGCTGACGGAGAGGGGGGCTCAATTGCGGAGATGCCCTCCTGGTTGGGGAGAATGTGGGTGTTCAACACCACGTTTCCCACCTGGGAGGGCATCACCT
>JBEKRL010000125.1:0-2874 GCA_049518775.1 Candidatus Dormibacteria bacterium | reverse complement strand
CCAGCAGGCCCACGATCGCCACCAACGCGAGCAGGGGGATCTGGGCCATGTATTCGTCAAGGCTGCGCCAGCTGAGCCAGAACGCCGAGAGCAGCAGGACCGAGGCGGCCACCCGCCAGCCCGGCCGGCGCCAACCCCAGACCCAGATCAGCACCATGGCTGCGGCGGCCAAGCCCATCATCAGGAAGCTGGGCGGCGGCTTCATCACCCCTCCCAGCACCAGCACCACCGGCCCATAGCCCAGCGGGAAGGTAGGGGACGAGAGGCTGTGGAAGGTCACCCCGAGAGCGTCGGGATAGCGAACCAGCCAGGGCACCACTCCGATCAGCAGCGCCAGCCCGACCCCCAGGAGCCTCCGACGGGGCCCGGCCAGCGGGAAACAGATCAGCAGGTAGGCGGGGAGAAAGAAGAGGGCCAGCTCGTTGGATCCGAGCGCGAGGCCGAGGCAGACCCCGGACACAATGGGCCGCTTGATCCAGAGCACCGACAGCGCCATCAGAAGGTAGGCGACGGACTCGGCGTTGCCGAAGCTGGCGAAGTTCAGCGCCGATCCGGGGATGTAGTAGGTGGCAAGGAAAACAGCAAGTACCGCTGGCCACAGCCATCCGGCGGCTACGGCCAAGACCCCCGCAAAGACCACCACTGCGAGCAGGGTCCAGAGCGCGCGGACCTGGGCAGGAGCTCGCGCCACCGGCAGCATCGTCAGCGCGTCAAGGGGCGGCTTGCCCAGCCCGGGGAATATGGAGTCGGTGCCGCCCGTGGCCCTAGCCGCCCGGACAGCCGCATCGATCTGGGCCGGGCTGGGGTAGACGGCGACCTTGGCCAGGGGACCTGCCCGAAGAGGGGTCGCCAGGACGGGCGAGAGGTCAAGGCGGCGGAGGCAGCCGAGCTCAGACACCTGGTACGGGTCGTGGCCGACGGAGATCGCCTGGGCGCCGCAGACAGCCATGGCGTTGGCATCGTCGATCCGCAGGTCGTCGGTGACCAGCGATCTGGCCACGGAGGCTGAGACCAGCCCGAACAGCAGCACCAGAAGGACCGGCGCGACGACCATGAGTCTCTCCAGACGCAGGCGCCGGAGCCAGCCGGGCAGGCGACCCCGGCAGCTGAGCGCGATCAGGACCACGAAGATCCCGAAGGCCAGGAACTGGATGGCCACGTTGGCGAGAAAGGCAACCCGGCCGGGAACTCGGGCTATGAGCCATCCCCAGTTGGCGAACTTGAGCGCTATCAGGGCCACGAAGAGGAGCACCAGCCGGTCCGCGGGGACCGCCGATGCGCTGCCCAGCCCGAGGGCCCAGTCTCGCAGCCGCGCCAGTGGTCTCACCCCGCGGTGGCCTTCTCTGATCGCTTCAGCTATGTAGCTGCCTGGGCCGGGAGCATTGCCCGGCCGGTCACCAAGCGCACTTATTGACGTCCCCTCCATCGCCTCCGCCGCTTGCCACCGCCCCGGATGGCGCCTGCTGCCACCAACTAGATCCTCCAAGATCGAGCTGGGAGAAGCCTGGGGCCGTTCGGCACGTGACCGAGCCAGCCCGGCTGCGGGCTCGGCGCCGTCGGTCGGCCGACCACCGGGGAAGCGGACTGGTCCGAACCCGAGCGCCTAGCTGGTGGCCGCCCCACCGGCTCGGTGGGGAGCTCAGGGGCCGGCGCCGATACTCGTGGAGCTAGGCCCTGCCCGCCTGCCATTTGGGCCGCCCAGCCTAAGTCGCCGGCACTAACCTCCACGCCCGGTGCCTCGATCCTCTGATCCAGAAGCTGGCGCAAGGTTTGACTGGCGATGGGACCGGTGCAGCCGGAGGCCAGGACGCGCTGAGCGGTCGATCGCTGTGCCATTGCCGGGCTCGACCGAGCGCGGATACGGCAGCTGGCCGTGTGGCCATCCCCAGACCTTTCTCAGGTGGACGGTCCAGGCTGGCTGCTGGCGCATCGACTCATGGACGTTCTCAGTCCAGCTCACCAGGAACTAGTCCAACACCGGGGGTCAAACGGGCTTGCAGGTGGCGCGGTCGGAGGGTTCGAGCCAAGCGGCGGCGGCCGGGACTGTGCTGCAGGCCGCCAGGAAGGGCTGGGACTGGGCGGCAAGGCGCAGCCTCACCGTTCCCCTGGTTCTGCTGCTGTTGCTTCGGCTGCCGTCGCTGTTCGAGCCCCACTGGTACAGCGACGAGGCGGGCTACGCCACCACAGCCTGGCTGATGGCGCACGGCAAGGTCCTCTACCTAACCACCTGGAACAACAAGCCGCCGTTGCTCTTCTGGCTGTACCAGCTGGCGCTGGGGATCTTCGGGCCTCGGGAGCTGGGTCTCCATCTGCTCTCGACGGTGACCGAGGCGGCGGCCTTGATCGGGA
This sequence comes from Candidatus Dormibacteria bacterium, assembly GCA_049518775.1. GTDB lineage: Bacteria > Chloroflexota > Dormibacteria > Aeolococcales > Bog-877 > Bog-877. The sequence goes on along the minus strand of JBEKRL010000125.1, from coordinate 525 downwards.
CCTGGCGGCTGGCGAGCCAATACGTCAGCCCTCGGCGGGTCTGGATCGCGACGCTGGTGACGGCGTTCCTGATCTCCACCCCGCTCCTGAACGGCGACCTGGCTCTCCCAGAGAATTTCCTCATCGCCTTCAGCGTGTGGGGGATGGTGGCGATGACGGTGGCCCTACGTGCCGAGGCGCGGCACCAGGCCCTCCTGCTGGCCGCGGTCTCCGGGGTGCTGTTCGGTTGCGGCTGCCTGATCCAGCAGACAGTGCTGGCGGACCTCGGTGTCGCCCTGCTGCTGCTCCTCGTAGCGGGCCGCAGGGGGTGGGGGATCGGGCTGGTGATGGTTGCCAGCGCCGCCGTGGTCGTGGTGGCGATGTTGGCCCCATTCGTCGCGGCCGCCGGCCTCCACAACGTGGTCTACTTCCTGGTGACCGGATACTCGAGCTACACCAGCTACTCGTTCCATCCGTCGCTGTGGTCGCTGCTGCCCCGGTTCCTGGCTGGGGTCCTGCTGGTGGCTGGGGTAATCCTGGCCCGAC
>JBEKRL010000124.1:0-2893 GCA_049518775.1 Candidatus Dormibacteria bacterium | reverse complement strand
CTTCCCCACGCTGCCACGCTGACCGTCGACCGGCTCCAAGCTCCCAACCGGTCCACCTACGGCCACAGAGGTTGGGTGCCTATTGGGGGAGCGTGGAGGATGCTGAGGAGAGGGCCGCGATCGCCGACGAAGCCGCCCTTCTGGCCAAGAATTCCTGCCCCGCCGGCAGGGCACAGTTCGAGGGCTGCGGGCTCGCGCAGACGATTCATCCTTGGGTCTCCATCCCGGCGGCCATCGGGCTGCGACCAGGGGCGCTGCCGTCACCACGATGGCCAGCAGCGGGCGGTTAGGCACGGATGACGTGCTGGGGACCTGTCCACCGACCTCGCCGGAGCGCCCACCAAGTCACCATGACGGGCATCTCAGCACCCTGCCGAGACAACTCGGGGTCAGCGGCGACGTGATCGTCGCGCCCGCGCCACCTGGCCGGGGCCCCGGCCCTGGCTGTGGCCGGGGCGACCAGGGTTCCGCGTCGATTGTCGGGGTCAGCTCGTGGGGCGGACCGGACCGGAGCAGAGCGGCCAGTACCTCGTACTCGCCGAAGGTGAGGCCGTGATGCCCAACGACATCTGCGAAGCTACTCGACTGGAGGAGGTACAGCCGGGTGATGCGCTGAAGGACATGGGTCGCGGAGACGTCGAGGTCGGGCCGCTCTCAGACATCTCGGCAGGTCCTGAAATGCGAGCGGTGGAGCGGGTGAGCGCCAGCGGTGGCGGCGCGCTAGCCGCCGCTTCTGCCGGCCCATTCGAGACGACTCCAGCAACTCCGACGTGAACACCTTCCTCACCGAGATCCGGCAGACAATTTTCCCGGATCGCGACAGCAGGCATGGTCCGTTGCCGCCGCTGCTCATAGCCATGACGGTCGTGACCGGCCTGGTTGACTCCTTCAGCTATCTGGTCCTTGGTCACGTCTTCGTCGCCAACATGACGGGCAACGTCGTGTTCTTTGGCTTCGCCCTGGCTGGGGCGCGTGGGTTCTCGATCCCTGCATCAATTCTGGCCTTGGCGTCGTTCGGCCTCGGCGCCCTGGTCGGCGGCACACTTGGCTCACGGCTCGGCCAAGATCGCGGCCGACTTCTGAGCACCGCTGCTGCAATCCAAGCGGTCTTCCTGGTGGCCGCGGTGGTCTTGGCCACGCTGAGTGGGGGTCGTAGCGTAGCCGGATACCGTTACCCTCTAATCGTCGTCCTCGCGATCGCCATGGGGATCCAGAACGCCGCTGCCCGCAAACTTGCGGTCCCCGACCTGGCCACCACGGTTCTCACCTTGACCATCACCGGCATCGCTGCCGACAGCGTGATCGCGGGCGGCAGGGGATCCAGAGGGGGGCGCCGCGTCACCGCGGTGGCCGCGATGCTGGTCGGAGCCCTGATCGGTGCGGAGTTCGTCATTCATGCGCACATCGTCTACCCACTGCTGATTGCCCTGGTCACGATCTTGATCGTTGCGGCGACGAGCTGGATGCTCGGAAGGTCGGGTCCCGCCTGGGCTCGGCCGCCGGTGGTTGGGGTGAGCCAGCCACGGGATTCCGGCTCTGACCGCCGCGACTGAGTTCGTCGGTTGTCACGGATCAGTCCAGCCGGCTGTGGGCAGACTGCACCGCAGGTCTCGGGCTGCTGCGTTCCTGGTCGGGGCAACGCCGGCGTCGGCTTAGATCCCCGGCACGACCGCGACCTGGCCGGTCGGGATGGGGGCAGCCGTACATGCCGAGAAGCGACGAGGCGCGGAGGTGGGGATGGCTTCACAGCCGAGCGGGGCGGTACCAGGCCAGCTGACAGGATGCGCCTCCCCACCACCCTCCGCCGGCGGAGGCCTCAGCCACAGCCGGCCGAGATATCCTGCCGACCCCAACTCAGGTCATCCTCAGCGACGGAGCTTGTCAGCGGGTGGTTCCACACCCAGTCCTGGCGGGCCCGTACGGGAACCACGGGGGCTCTGAAACAGGCACCCTGGGTGGCAGGACGGGCCTCCGCCCAAACCCGCCTGGAGCAGGGCACGAAGGATCTCTTTGGGGACCGCTACGCGACCCCAAGGCACCATGCCAGGCGTGGCAGGCGCCGCCGCCGCCTATCCCAACTTCCTTGCACTCAACTGGCGGGTGCAGCTCCGAGCGGCAGGTGAGGCAGCGCGGTCCTACCCGCACGCCGACCGCCTGACCACGGCGGGAACCGAGCAACCGCCCTGCCCCCGTCGGAGCCCTCAGCCGACTGGCGGCCGTTGGTCCCTGACCTGGGGGTCACGGCCAGGGGCACCCTTTGGGGGGGTTCGAGCGTGTCAGCGGAGCCGACCGGCTCGTGCCCCCAGCCGCTCCTGACACGATAGCACCCGGCCGGCCCGATTTGGACCCACTGGCGGGCTCCGGCTCAATGGGGTGACCAGTTCGCCCGGCCACGGGGAACAGGAGCGGGCCAGGGCGGTGATCGAAATGCGGAGGAGCACCGAAGGCGTCAGTCCAGGTTGGCGCCGCTCTCGCCAGCGTGAAGCTTTGCGCTCGGGTAGAGCGGCCGCCGGAGAGGCTGCTGCTGGCCTCTCCGGCGTGAGCGTCGCTGGCGATTGTCAGCCTGACTGCCAAATCGCCACGCGGTCGCCGCGGCTCCTGCCGGGGGATGCCGGGCCTAAACTTCCAGTGTCTGATCTGAGGGCGGGATTCGTAGCCCCATGCCCCTGCGGACTATGGTTCGCCGCCAAGAGCATCCGTCTCCGGAGCGCTGGTTCCCCACTGGTCGGTGCGGGCAACCAGACCATCACCGTGATCCAGGACCTCCTGGTGGGGCTTCGGGATCAGGGAGAGTAGCTCTTCCGACGCCAGCTCCTCGCCGTCACGGCGGGCCTAGCCCTGGCGCTGCTCGGCGCTCTGCTGAGCCGGTGGCGTGGTTGACGGGTGTGGCGCG
>JBEKRL010000123.1:0-3134 GCA_049518775.1 Candidatus Dormibacteria bacterium | reverse complement strand
GCCTGCCTGCGCCCCGCGGTGATGGCCACTTGGGGCAGGCGGCTTAGCGGGGCATCAACTGCGGGTCAGCGATCCGGAGCCCAGCGTCACCACCAGCCAGCTGACGATCAGACCCAACACGACATCTATCACCGGCGCCAGCCCGAGGGAGACCAGAACTGCTTCGACGATCGCTACGACAAGGACCACACTCCCGATCACCATCGCGAGTGCCAGCCTTCCAAGCGCCCGACGCCGCTCCCCTGGGCCCCGCCGTCCCGCCGACGAGACGGCCCGGGCGATCTCCGCGGCCACCCCGGCCGGATCGTCGACGCCGATCACCAGCTTGGCGTAGGGCTCGTCGTGGAGGTGGATGGCGATCGCTTTGTCGGGGTCGTGGACGTCCCAGAAGGCCCATTCGCCGCGGTAGACCAAGCGGCCGATGGTGACCACGTCGGAGAGGGCGAGGGCGGCGACCGTCCAGCCTTTCCAGAACCGATGGGCCTCAGGAGCCGACGCGTCGACCTCGGCGACATGCTTCAGGGGAACCTCCAGCCGGGCTTTGGCCCCGCCGGAGAAGCCGCAGATGAGAGCCAGGAAGCGGTCATAGCCCTCGATGTGGACGACGAGGGCGGTGGGGGTGATCTCGATCTTAGTCATGGCCGCCTCGGTTGCAGGGTGGGTTCATCACTTAGGGAGTAGCAGTGTAGGCCGGTTTGGTTCGCCTACCCGTGCAGCCAGGGTCGGGGCCGACACCCCCCTAGCGGGCCGCTGAGATTTGGTCCTTACCTGTTCGCTTGGCGAGGTACATGGCGGCGTCGGCCACTCCGACCAACTGGCCTATGGTGTGGCCGTGCTTGGGGAAGAAAGCGATCCCGATCGAGACGGTCACGGCGGGCACGGTGGTGTCGGCGGGAAGCGAGATCTCGGCCAATCTACTGCGGATCTCGCGAGCGACCCGCCGAGATCCTTCCCTGCTTCGGCCATGAAGTACCAGGACGAATTCGTCTCCGCCGTAGCGGACCGCGGCATCCCCAGCCCGGATTGCTCGCTGGAGGACGCAGCCTACGCTGTGGAGGACCCCGTCGCCAACGGCGTGGCCACAACTGTCGTTGATCTGTTTGAAGTCATCGAGGTCGATCATCACGAGGGCCAGTTCGGTGCCGGTGCGCTCGGCCATGGCCAACTCTCGGCCGGCGACGTCTCGGAGCCACCGGGCGTTGAGCAGCCCAGTGAGGGAGTCAGTGATGGCATTCTGGACCTGCTCGGTATAGAGCTCGGCGTTGTACCAGGCGGCGGCCACCATGTAGGCCACCAATCCGGCCACGATCAGTTCGTTGCCGACGAACGCGTCCCGGCGGAAGCGCGCCATGTTCAGCATCCCCAGCCGGTAGTCGCCGTAGATGAGCGGCAGTAGGAGCATCGATTCGTCCTGGTTGGTGGTGCCCGGTACGTGGCCGGCAGCCGGATGGGCGTCGGCGTCGTTCACCCGCTGTGGCGTCCCCAGGTCGAAGGCCCAGCTGGTGAGTCCGATCCCGAACGTGACGGGGTTGGCCATCACCCCCACCGCGTAGCTTGGGTCCTTCGAGGAGCGGGCCAGGATCGGGCGGAACTGGCCCGAGTCCCAGTCCGCCGCATAGGCGGAGATTCCGTCGTAGGGAACCAGCTGTGCCAGGTAGTCCGCCGCCAGCCTCAGGATCGCGTCGGGCTCGTGCTCGGCCTGAAAGGCCCTGGCGGCCTTGCTGAGGATCTCGGCGACGCCGAGCTGTTGGAAATGGAGGGAGACATGCTTGACCCGAGCATGGGAGCGGGCAGTACCCTGGTCATTGGAGGCATTGTCACGATCGGTGAGAGGCGGGAAGTCGAGCGAGAGTAGTGGCGCCCTCCCCGGCAACTCGAGATCGTCGGTAGCCTCGAAGGGACCTCCGAACAGCGGGCCGTGGCCGAACTTGACCCCCAGGTCAAGCAAGGTGGCTAGCTCGGCCTTCTCGGCGATCCCACCGGCGACCAGGTAGGCATCCATCTGGCCCGCGTACCCGGCCAGAGCCGAGACCATCGCGCGCCTGCCCCGGTCCTCGCGCAATCCGTCGATCATGATCGGGTCCATCTCGATAACGTCGGGATCGACCCTGCCGGTCTCGGCAAGTCGGGAGCGGACGGCACCCACCCGAGCCAGCCCTACCCGGAAGCCCAGCTCATGGAGCTGATAGGAGATGTCATAGGTGGGGCCGCTATCGAGGCGCTCCAGCATCTGCAAAACGATCTTGCCAGGGTCAAGCCCCGCCGCCTTGACCTCAGTAGCGAGCAGCCCGGCCACATCCCGCCGACCGCAGCGCCAGGGATGCATGTCAAGCATCACTGCTCCTGGACTCAGCCGAGTAGCCACCCGAAGCTCAGACCGGATCAGGGTGTCGTCCAGAGCGACGAGCAGACCAGTTGCCTCCGCCGCTTCCCAGATTTCCTCGAGCGAGGGAACGACGTCCAATCTGGGGACCCGCCAGTGGATCGCGTAAACCAAGATGGCGTCGTCGCCAAGCCGAGTGATCGGCTGTACGGTGAGTCGGATGGCCTGGGGCCGGAGCAGGCCGCGGATGGCGAGTTCGCTCGCCTCAGGCCGCCGCTTCCTCTGGTTCCGAGACGCTAGGCGCGCGACTACGTCCTCCACCTCCACCCAAGTCGCCGCACCTCCCTGATCTCGCGAGGTCGCCGGCATGGTGAGATCTTGTCAATCGGAAGCCGCAAGGTAGGCGACGGGCAGGTGACGGCTGTGTGGTGGAACTCCATCGTGGCCGAGGACCTTGCAGAGTCCGTGATGGTCCCGGCCTGACCAGGCCGACCCCGCGGGCATTCGGTCCACGCTCAGTCCTATTCCCTGAAACGCTCGCCCGGAGCACTCTTGGTCGGGTTCGAGCGGGTCAGCGCTGCCGACCGGCTCGTGCCCCCAAGCCGCGCCCGGAAAGATAGCACTGGGCTGACCCGTTGGCCCCGCCGCGGAATTACCCGCCCTCCGCCTGAGGCGCTCGGTCAGGGTCGCTAGTGTCCTGTACCGGAGATTCGTAGGCAAAACCGTTCGATGCTGGCCAGGATCTCATCGGCTGTCTTGACCCAGATGAAGGGGTGCGGATCGTCGTTGTAGGTGGCGAGATAGAGGCGGA
>JBEKRL010000122.1:0-3205 GCA_049518775.1 Candidatus Dormibacteria bacterium | reverse complement strand
ATCCGCCGGTGGGTTGCCGACCTGAACCGCCTTTACCGGGAGGAACCGGCGCTCCACGAGCTCGACTGCGACCCAAGTGGATTCGAATGGATCCAATCGGATGACGCCGCCGCGTCCACCCTGAGCTTCCTGCGGCACTCCAAAGACGGTCGGACGGTCCTGGTGGTGGGCAACTTCACTCCCGTGGTCCGCCATGACATGCTGCTCGCGGTGCCAACGGAGGGGACATGGCGGGAGATCCTGAACAGCGACTCGTCCGAATACGGAGGAAGTGGCGTGGGGAACCTCGGCGAAGTCCAGGCAAGTCCCATCCCATTGCACGGCCGCCCCTGCTCGGTCAGAGTCACCGCACCGCCATTGTCCTTGGTCATGTTCCGGCACATCTCCCCCGGCAATCCCGGCGAGTCCTGACGATGCGGGTCTGGCCCGGATCGCCGCACCCGCTGGGGGCAACTTGGGATGGCGAGGGCGTCAACTTCGCCCTCTTCTCCCGACATGCCACATCCGTGGATCTGTGCATATTCGAGCACTCCGACGACGCCGTGCCGGCGTCCACCGTGACGATGTCCCCGGCCAGCGACTGGGTCTGGCGCTGCTACCTGCCCGACCTACGACCAGGCAGCCTGTACGGCTACCGGGTTGATGGACCCTGGGCCCCCAAGGAGGGGTACCGCTTCAACAAGGCCAAGCTCCTCATCGATCCCTGCGCCAAGGCGGTGAGCGGACCTATTCGCTGGAGCGATGAATTCTTCGGTCGAAGCTCGGTGGGGCCGGACAATGACCTGATCCTCGACCCTCGGGACTCAGCAGGAGGGATGCCGAAATCGGTGGTGGTCGACCAGGCCTTCACCTGGGGCGAGGACCACGCTCCCCGGATCCCCTGGAACCACACGGTGATTTACGAGTGCCACGTTCGCGGCCTAACCATGACCGACCCCAGGGTGCCCGAGAACCTTCGGGGTACTTTCCTGGGGCTCTCCTCCGACGCGGTGGTCGACCATCTGCTGGATCTGGGGGTCACCGCTGTCGAGCTGATGCCCGTCCACCAGTTCGTGGCCGACCGCCACCTGGTGGAGCAAGGGCTGACCAACTATTGGGGCTACAACTCGATCGCCTATTTCGCTCCCCACGCAGGCTACTCGTCCGGAGGCCTCGGCCAGCAGGTCAGTGAGTTCAAGTCCATGGTGAAGACCCTCCACCGGGCCGGCCTCGAGGTCATCCTCGACGTGGTCTACAACCACACCGCCGAGGGCAGCCACCTCGGCCCGACCCTGTCGCTGAGGGGCGTCGACAACCCGGTCTACTACCGGCTGCAGCGCGACAACAAGCGGTTCAACCTGGACTTCACCGGGACCGGAAACAGCCTCAACATAGTCCATCCCCAGACCATCTCGCTGGTCATGGACAGCCTCCGATACTGGGTGACCGACATGCACGTGGACGGTTTCCGTTTCGACCTCGCCCCGGTCTTGGTCCGGGGGCTGGAGGACGGTAGCCGGAGTGGCTTTTTCGAAGTCATCCAGCAGGACCCGATCCTCTCCCAAGTGAAGCTGATCGCGGAGCCCTGGGACCTCGGTCCCGGCGGCTACCAACTGGGGGAGTTTCCCCCAGGATGGGCTGAGTGGAATGCAGCCTTCCGCGACTCTGTCCGTCGATTCTGGCGGGGTGACGCTGGAATGGTCCCCGAGCTGGCTTCCCGCCTCGCCGGCTCTGGCGACATCTATGAACCGAGCGGCCGACGGACCTACGCCAGTGTCAACTTCGTGGCCTGTCACGACGGCTTCACCCTTTCCGACACGGTCAGCTTCAACGAGCATCACAACGAGGCCAACGGGGAGGGTAACCGAGACGGGCCCACCGAGAATTACAGCTCCAACTGGGGAGTGGAGGGGCGGACCGGATCCGATCGGATCACTCGCCTCCGGGAGCGGATGAAGCGCAACCTGCTGGCCACAGTGTTCTTCTCGCAGGGTGTGCGCATGCTTCTCGGTGGCGACGAGTTCGGCCGCAGCCAGCAGGGCAACAACAACGCCTACTGCCAGGACAACGACATCAACTGGGTGAACTGGGACCTCGACGAATCGGCCGTCCAGCTGCTGGATTTCACCCGTCGGTTGATCCGGATCGTCAAGGACAACCCGGTCCTGCGCCGCCAGCACTTCTTTGACGGCCGACCGTTCACCGCGGGCGGCACCAAGGACGTCAGCTGGATCCGGCCAGACGGCGAAGAGATGACCGAGGGCGACTGGGCCGATCACGAGTTGCGTGCCCTGGGAATGCTCCTGTCTGGCCGAGCCGCCGACGAGGTCGACCACCGGGCCCGACCCCTCTATGGGGACACCATCTTCCTGCTCCTGAACGCTGCCAACCGCTCCAGGTCCTATGCCCTCCCGCGCATCGAGTGGCCCGGCATTTGGGAGGAGCTCTTGAACACAGCACGCCCGGAACGGACCCGGAGGCTGCGGACCCCGATTGTGCACCTGACGGCCCATTCGATCATCCTCCTGCGGCACAACGAACGCCTGGGAAGCCGGAACCCTAGCGCGAGTTGACCTGAGCGCCAAAGAGGGGATCCCGGTGCGCTGTTGCTCGTTCCCCGGCAACGCCAGCGATCAGGTGAACAGCCGCCAGGGCCACCACGACCTCCGCCCGTGACGGCTGCCCCGGTGTTGTGGGTGGGCGACCGCGGCTTCAGCTCACAAGAGAGCCGCGCCAACCTGCAGCAGGCCGGCGGCCACATCCTCTGCGGCGAGAAGCTGCGCCAGAGGATCGACAACCTGGACCCGGCTTCGACAGTCAGGAGCTCGGCGATAGGCCATAGAGGGCGGGATTTGAGATCAGGCAGAGGGCTGAGCAGGCGGCTTGGGCGCCCATCGTGTAGATATACATATGGCTTGAAGTTTGATCTAGGCAGTGGTGTGCCGCGTAGAGATATACCTGCGGGTGACACGGCGCACCGGCAAGGACGGGCCGGTGGTCGAGTACCTGCAGGTGGCCCACAACGTTCGCCGACCAGGTAGCCCACTTCACGCCGCCCACCTCACTTCCGACGCCACTGTCGAGCTCGGGCTGGACGCCCTGGCCCGGGCGGGCCGCTGCTCGCAGGTGGCGGACCGCCTCGAGGTCAAGGAGGTGCTGGTCGGGGAGCACCGCTTTGTGGTCTGCCGCAACCGTTGGATGCGCCTCTGGATCAGGCTTCCGGACC
>JBEKRL010000121.1:0-3231 GCA_049518775.1 Candidatus Dormibacteria bacterium | reverse complement strand
GCCATGGCCGCCTCACCTCCTCCTAACCCGACACGTGCTGCCTGGGGCCAGCCCTTGCGCATGGGCGTCACCGCCCCACGCAGGACCCCTGTCCCCCGTTTCGCGGGCATCGTAATTCTGGCTGCTGTCATAGTCAATGGTCTCTGGCACTCCCGGGCGTGAACCGTCCCAGGAAAACTGGAGATTCCGTTCGTTGAGAGGATGGGGAGATGACAAGCCCGACCAGGGCCATTCGGGGCGAGGTACTAGCCCGCCCGGACTTGGTGGCTCGCGGCGACCGCCCATCTGGTGTCCCCACAAGTCGGAGATGCGCTAAGCGCTCCGAGCCCCTAGCCGCCACGGGTCGGAGATCAGCTCCCGGATGAGCATCGTCTGGGAGCCACCAGGGCCCGCCCGCCCGGGCCGCCTGGGCAGGGATACGAACTAGACCGAAGTTCGGGAAACAGCTGAACTCAGCACGAGTTGGGGGGAACCGCACCGGTTCTGACTACGTTGCCCCAGAGCATCGCCAGCATGCTTCCGTGGGTGCGGGCTTTGCAACTTCTGCTGACTACATTCCAGATGATCGTCAAGCTCGGATCGAGTTCAACCAGCGCTCGAACTTCAGACTAGAGACGGGACTGACGCTGCCGTCCCCGACCAACTGAAGATCCTGTGACGACCGGGCAGACTGGTCTCGGTGGGGCCTCTCGGGTACGAGACCGACCTGGTGGCTGCTCTGAAGCGCCCCCACGGAGACCAGCCAGCCCACCGGCTCCAGCTCCGCCAGCGGTACGGCTCAGGGCTCAAGGGCGGCCTCAGGGAGCGCCTCCCGTACGGTTGAGCGCTACCGGCCGCCCGTGCTCCTGGTGATAGGCGACCGGGGCCATCCGTCGCTCGGCCAGGTGTCCGCCGGCGGGATCCTCTGGGTCGTGCGCCGTCGCCCCGTGCGGCGGTGAACCGGACCTCCACACGGGATCCTCCCACTGAAACCAGGTCTGCCCCGGGCCAGGACGGGGCCGCCGCGATCGTGGCCCGGCGGCCGCCTGCAGGCTCACCGGGAGCCCATCGACGGCAGAGGCTGAGGGGCGGTGGTCAGGCCGCGCGGCCGCTCACCCGGGCAGCGCTGGGGATCAGGCCCCGGCACCCCTCCCGATCCCCAGCAGTGCTGGAACTGGCGTTCAAGCTCCCATGGCCACGGCCTCAGTCCAGGTGAACTGATAGCTGACCGAACTGCTGGGGATCAACACCCATTCCAGGCTGCAGGCATCGAGGAAGCTGACGCCGCTCTCGGGCACACAGGCGGTTCCCCCAACCCACGTGTACCCAGCAGGAGCGGCCATCTCGCCGGTGGTGGTGTTGAGGAGGATGTTGTCCCGGTGAGCCCAGCAGCCCGAGCCACCACCGGCGGGGCAGTCGAGGTTGAAGGATCCTGGTCCGTCGTTGTACATCCAATCAAACATGGCGCCCAAGGAGCCGTAGTCCTCCGCCCAGTTGCTGCCGTAGGCGATCGCACCGGGGACGTTGAACCCATCTGGATCGGTGTTGTCCTGAGCAGCGGTGGTCGCGCTCTGGTTGGCGGCCGCAGTCAGCCCGGCAATTGCCGGAAGCCCGCGACTCACCCTCTCCTCGTCGGCGGCCACGAACACCTGCTCAGCGGCGCTCAGGTTGTACAGAGAAGCCGGCCACGCCAGGGCCGCCAGTCCCTCACCAGAACGCGCCGAGTTGATCGCGGCGACCTCGGCCTCCATGCACGTGAGCGACGAGTACCCGCCGCTGTAGCAGGCGGAGACGAAGGTGTCAGGCCGGTTGGAGCTGGGGTTCAGCGATGTCATCACCGTGGCGGTTCCCAGCACTCCCTGATAGACCCCAGCCTGGGAACTGGCCCAGACCATCAACTGGTAGGCGCCGGCCGTCCAGCCCATGGAAGCGTATTCGTAGGACGCGTTGGTGCTGGCTGCAGCTGCCAGGCTCCAGGCCGACGAGCCCGGGGCCAAGTACCAGTACGTGTACTGCGCCGTCTCTCCCGAGGGACAGCCCGCCTCGGCAGTGACCTCCACCGGACCTCCGATGCCGGTGGACTCAGTTGGAGTGAGTGAGACCGACGAGCAGGGCGCGATGGCCGGGGTGTTGGAGGCGTCGACGGGAACGAAATACCCAGAGACATCGATAACCGCATCAGCACTGCCTTGATCGTTGAAGAGATAGGCATCCCCAGCAGTGTTCAAGGAGGCGAGGTCCAGGTTGGCCACGGCCACCCCGGAAAGCCAGTTGAGGTCCGAGGTGGTGGGCGCCGCCTCCTCAGGGGACAGGGTGTAGAAGCTCGCCGAGGTGGTGTCGGTGCTGGTGAGGTTGGCCACGATGGCGGTGGCCTGATCGCTGATCCCGCCCACCCCGGCAAACTGCTCGCCCAGGTAGCTGGACGCCGCGAGCTGGTTGCCGTCGACTCGGGTATCCAGCAGCCTGGTCGGTGAGATCGGGTAGAAGAGGGCCGCCGCCGCGGCCGAGGAGGGGCCCGCGGTGAAGTACCCGCTGACGTCGATGACCACATCCGCACTGCCCTGGTCGTTGAAGGCGCTGATCTGTCCCGAGGAACTGAGGGGCACCACCACACGATTGGCCACAGTCACGCCGGGAGCCCAGTTCTCCGAGGAGGTCCCGAGATTGCTCTGGCCCGCCGGGTAGATACTCAGAAAGCTGGAGGCGGTGGTATCCGTGACCGTCACGTTCAACACTGCCGCTGCGACCCCATCTGCGGGGACGCCTCCATCGCCGCCCACCTGCACCGTCAGGATGGACCCGGCCCCCAGCGTTTGGCCGGAGTTGGGATAGCCACTTCCGGCTCTGGTGTCGGTGATGCGCTGTGGGGTCAGCGGCACGTAGTCTCCGCCGGAGTCTCCACTGGGCAGGAAGTAGCCCTGCAGGTCGACGACCACATCCACGTTGCCGTTGCTGTTGTATAGCGTCACATCGCCACCGGTGCCCACCGGGACAATGGCCAGGTTCGCGACGGTGTCACCGGGCCCCCAGTTGAGGTTGGAGGACAGTGGTAGCACCTCTCCGGCGGGATAGACGGTCAGGAAGCTGGGAGCGGTGGTATCGGTGGCGGTAACGTTGATAGCCACAGCGGTGGCGGTGGCGGGAACTTCCTCGATGCCGGCCACCTGGAGGTTCAGGCTGGCATTGGCTCCCAGGGTCTCGCCATCGGCACGCGTGTCCAGCAGGCGCACTGGCGAAAGTGACACGTAGGTG
>JBEKRL010000120.1:0-3253 GCA_049518775.1 Candidatus Dormibacteria bacterium | reverse complement strand
GCCAGGTCGGCGCGGTCGACACATCCACCACCGGGGCGCAGCCCATGCCGACCCAGGCGGCACCGCCTTCGGGATCGTCACCGGCGGGCGACTTCAAGCTCGACGACATGTGAGCGAAGGGGGCGGCGCTGCCCAAACCGTCGAAGAGATGTGGGACCGGGCGGTATGGCGCGGGGTGGTCACCCCGTTGCTGCACCCGACCGATCCCGGCCGGCTGGGGGCATGGTTGGGCGCCGGATGATCGCGGACACTGGAGCACAGGGGCGTCACCCGCGATGAGCTGAGCGCCGGGCAGGGCCCGAGGTGGTGGGGTCCTGCGCTGGCGGCCAGCGACTGTCGATGCGTTGGCGCGGCCCCGGAGACGCCCGGAAAGCGGCCGCGTGCTCGCTCGGCGCTGGCCTCAATGTGCCAGCCGGGGGCTCGAGGACGAGGCCCCTGAGCAGCTGCGCACCCACTGCCTGGTCGGGGCTACCCCACGTTTTGGGTTCCTTGGGCTCTGGCGGGCTGGCCGGCCGGGTGCGTCAGCGAGCCAGAGGGCCTTCGCCCTCCCAGTCCAGCGCTCCGGCCACTGCTGTGGCCCTCGGGTCCGGCCCTCGGACGGACACGAGCCCTCGCGAGTGCCATGGGTACCTTCGCGGGCTCGCCGTCCAGTGTCGGTATTGGCGCCGCGGCCACAAGCTCAATCAGCAGCGGCCGGATAGCCACAGCCTGCCGCTGATCACGGCGGCCTCCCACGGACGGTGCCCCGAGCCTGTGCCGGAGATGGCCCGGCCACGCTGGGCTATCTCCGGCCTCGGGCGAGATCGTAGAGGTGCCCGAGCGCGAGTCCGAGGCGCACCCGGCGTGCGCGGCGGAGCTCCTCCTGGGCCTTCCCCGGCGCCGCGTCAAGCTGCTGGCGCAGATCCATGACCTGCTGCTCCGCGGCCACGGCCCGCAGCTGTGAACGCCAGGCGAAGCGAACCGTCGTGGCCACCGCAGCAGCGCTGGAGGTCGAGTCGCCGCGCCGCGGCCTGGGTCCGCGGAGGACCTCGACGAGGCCCTGCACGTGGAAGCGGACGTTGTGGTAGGTGACGGCCAACTCACGGTTGATCCAGCCCATGTCGGGGTCGTAGCCGTCAAGGTCGGCGGCCAGCCGGCCACGGTCGATGGGGACATCGGTGGCCATGCCCGCGAAGTTGTCCGCTTCGATGGCGGGGTAGGTGTCGGGCGTCACCCAGCCGTCTCCACCGCCGGCGTCGAAGACATAGACCGCCTTCCCGCACGCCATTCCCTCCATGGCCGAGCGTCCCCTTCCGACCACGATGTCCGCCTCAGCGATCGCCGGGCGCACGTCGTAGACGCTGTTGCTGTGACCCACCTGGACGCACTCTATGTGGTGCGCCGCCCACGTCTCGAACAGGGCGTCGCGCCGGGGGCCCTCGAGGAGGGCGTTGCTCAGCAGGAGCGCCCGCCGCGGCGGACGCCGCGGTGGCACCGATGGTGCAAACCACTCGGTGTCGATCGGCTGGCGCAGCCTGATCACTGGCACGTCGAGGGCGAATGCTCGTGCGAACGCCGCGAACCGCTCGGATGGCGCGATTATCGCGTTTATCAGCCCGGGTGTCAGCGGAGGCGCCTGCACCTCGTAGAGGGTGCTGTGGACGCAGTAGACGAGTCGGGTGGTGGGGTAACGGTCGCGGAGGAGGCCGGCGGTAACCGCGTCGTTGGCGAGCACCGCATCACAGGTGGGGGGCAGGTCGGCATCTCCGCGCGCAATGTCGGCGCCCGACTCCGCCGCCCATTCGGCGTAGGGGCCGAGCTCATCGGCGAAGAGGATGACCTCGTGACCGCGCCGCTCCAGCTCGCGGGCGACGGTGAGACAGTACGTCTCGGTGCCACCGGGAGCCGCCAGACCCAGAGTCCCGAGGACTATGCGCACAGTTTCGACGACGCTACCAGGTGGTCCCGGACAGGGCAAGCCGGATCGCTTGGTGGGCCGTGAGGGCCGCGACCCACCTGTCCGGCGGGGGAGATGAGCCGGCGGGCCCTGCCAAGGTGCGCGTGTGCGGCGAGGTCAGGGGCCTTGGCGATCACCGGGTCGCTCGGCACGGTCCCGGGACGGTCCTCTGGGAGCCTGGCTCGGACTCCAAGAAGTCAGTGCCGGCTCCTCCCCGGCTCCGTGTCCGGGTGACCCAACGGGGCTCGGCGACGGGCTGATCGAGCTGGCCCCAGCGGGAGCCCTTCCGGCGATCCGCCGCCCAAGCGGCCTGCCGAAGGCTGTCCTCGCCGCTGGCCCCGGGCGCAGGGGAATGGCCCTCCTGGGCAACGAGCCGGGGCCGGACACCGATTGCCAGGGCTCACGTGGGCACCACTCTTCCGTGAATCTGGCGGGTCAGTTCCTCAGGAACCGTTGCCCAGGGGCCGCGACAGGTGCCGGTACTCGTCGATGCAGCGACGTTGGTGGACCTGCACCGGGCTTCCGGGCAATGTTGCTATGCGTGCTCCACGTGCCCGAGCGTTCCAGTGCGATGTTACGGGCGCCGGCCGGACGGTAATGTCGTGGCCGCGGCCGGCTGGTCGCGTCGACGGCGGGATGTCGCCCCCGGGGCTAAGGGAGTTCCCCAGGTGTCTTTCCACGCCGCCCGCCCCGACATGGTCGCTGGCCATCCGGTGCTGCAGGCTCCGTTCCTCAAGGAACTCGTTCCGGACCGCGCCGGCGCCCTCGGGCACCGGTTCGGTTTCCGAGGGGCCGGGTGAGCGAGGTGCACTTCCCATATCGGCTGTCGACCCGAGTGATGGCAGGCTGGCCACCGAGCGCGGTGTGGGCTCGGTGGTACTTGTAGCGGTGCAGCCAGCTGGTGAGCAAGCGGGTCCTGGCGCCGTTGCTGGTGTAGGGGCGGACGTAGGCCCACTCCTCAAGCAGGGTGCGCTTGGAATACCTCACGCTGGTTGTCCTGGCGGGGCTGACCACTGCCGCCTGTGGCTCCGCTAGGAAGACGCCCTCGCCTGCGGCGAGCACTCCTACCCCTGTCGCCGATGTCTGCCAGGCCAATCCGGCTCCGGCCACTTCCGCGCAGGTCGTCGTCAGCCAGCCAGCCGCATTCGCGCGGGTGACGAGTCCACTGACTGTCAGCGGCAGTATCAACGCCTTCGAGGCCACATTCCGGATCGCCATCAAGGATGCATCCGGGACTGATCTCGTCAACCAGCAGGCCCACTCGCAGCAGGGGCAGGTGCTGTCCCCATTCAGTGCGAGCGTGCTCTTCACCGTCAG
>JBEKRL010000119.1:0-3308 GCA_049518775.1 Candidatus Dormibacteria bacterium | reverse complement strand
GTCATCTGACTCGATCAGTCCCCACCCAGCCCGACCACCAGACCTCATCCGCAGTCCGGCCTTGCTGATCCCGAATCCCCTCGCCTCAGGGCGTCGCTCTGCTCCTCATCGGTGGATCCGGGGTAAAGCCCCCGGCGATCACGTTTGAGACCGGAATGGGCTTGATGGCAACTTGATGTTTGGCCTCGCCCAAGGCGGCCAACGTGTCCCCCGTTCCATAGGCACCGTCGCCAAGCACCGGGAGACCAGGCTCTTCACCAGCGAGGAGTTCGACTCCGGTCGAACCATCGGGAGTATTGGCTGGAGTGAGTGCGGTGGCGGTCACCAGCCCAGTCTCGGGTTCGATGGCAATGGGGCTTTGTAGCCGTCGCGATATTCAGAGCGGAACTTGTGCATGTGGCGGGCTTCGGGATCAACCACAGAGATGATCCGGTCTTTGGCCACACGCTGGACGATCTTCCATATGCCGTCCTCGTCTTGTTCGACGTCTTGGCCAGCGACCAGGGCCAACAGCCCGAGGGCACTGGCTACATCGGCGTCGGCAGGAACGGGGTCAAAGGCCTCGAGCAACGTCAGGGCATCACGGACCAGGCCGTCGATGGGTTGGGCTTTGGCCACAGGATCGTCCCAGGCGATCGGCGTTAGCTGCCGGCTAACCTGAACAGCGCACGGGATGTGTAGACAGTTGCGGCTCATCGTGGGCGCATCTTTCTAGCACCATAGACCGGTTGGGCCGGGGTGCGCCCGGCGGTGTGGCGGCCCGTGCGGGCTCGGTCGAAGGTGTAGAAGCGCAGGTACCGGACCAGGTCCCGGTGCAGGGCGGTGTACTTGGGGACCAGAGAGCGGGCGAAGGTGGGGCGCCAGCACTCCTCGAGCACGGTGCGCTGCACCCGCTCCACGCAGCCGTTGGTCTGCGGCCGGCCGGCGCGGATGAAGCGGAGCTCGGCCCCCTCCTTGGCCACAGTGCCACGGAAGTCCTGGGAGCGGAACTCGCTTCCGTTGTCGGTGGAGACTGCCTTGAGCTTCCAGCCCGCCAGGGCCAGCTCCCGGGCCACCTGGTGGACCAGCGCCGAGGTGTAGCTGGCGGAGGGGTTCATCGGGGTCACGTGGACGCTGCCCCAGGTGTAGCTGCTGTAGGCGTCGATTGCCGTGTACTGCCATACCTTCCCCTTGGTCCCAGTCAGACGGCCGATGTGGAAGCAGTCCATCTGCACCAGATCCCCCGGCTGGTGGACATCCAGGTGCTGCTCGGGAGGGGCCTCCGGCGGCTCTGGCTCCGGCGGGGAGGCATAGCCTGCCACCAGGCTCAGTCGCCGCTGTCGGGTGCCGATCCCGTGCCGCCGCAGGACCTTGACCACCCCGCTCGGCGAGATCAGGTTGCCACCCCACATCGGTCGGCGCAACTGGGCCGCGAGCCGTCTGGGCCCCAGTCCCGGGTTCCCCAGGGCGATCGCCACCACTCGCTCCTCCAGCCAGGGCGGCAGCTGGTTGGGCATCCGCGGTCGGCGCCTCTCCCTCGGCCTCAGGATCTCCAGCCCATGCCGCTCCACCAGCGGTAGTACCAGGATCGGTGGTACCCCAACTCCCGGCACGCTCTTGCCACCCCAACTTCGCCGGCCCTGGCGAAGAGCCGCATCCGGTGGCGGAAGATCAGGTCATCATTGGTCACGGCGGTCCCCTCCTTCAGGACTTGAACACCCAAAGGATGGGCCGCCTTCCCTTTCCCTGCGATCCCCCTCAGGGGCGCAGGTGTCTACAGATCTTGTGAGCCGTTCAGGCTAACCCGCCCCAACCGGCCCCATCCGTGCACCTTCGCTCGAAGTCGTCAATGTCGCTGGGGACTCAGCTGTCGGGCGTGACCGCATCCAGTCGGCGCCGAACCTCCGACGTGTTCACGCCGAGAGCGCCCAGCAGCGCCGCCGCAGGATCTGGTGGTTGGAGCGTGAGGATCTGGGCCAGCACCTGCTGGGCCGTGACATAGAGCTTCCGACGGTTGGGCTTGACCGCTTCCTCAAGCACTTTCTTTGCCGCGGGCGTGATGCGGAGGCGATCACTTGTCATGACGTCTCTGATCCTCGGCTTCTTCGGCACGGCGCGCATCGGCAGTGGGGGAGCGTCGTCGCCGGACCCCAGGCCAAGGTCACCCAGGGCTTCGTGATCGAGCGACGCAAGGGCCTGGCGAGCTTGCTGCAGGTTCACGCCCAACACGGCTTCGATCGAGGGATCTTCGAACAAGGCGAGCAAGAGGTGATCGGTGCCATATCGGCGATCACCTCGGCGACGAGCCTCCTCACCGGCCTGCAGACAGATGGCCCAGGCGTGAAGCGTCTCTGGCGCAACGGATTCGGTGGTCATGATGACTCCTTGTTGTATTTGGTGTGTACGGATTGGCGGGTGACGCCCAAAGCGTCTCCGATCTGCTGCCACGACCAGTCCTTTTCCCGGGCCGCCGCGACGTGGTGCGCTTCGACCCTCTCCGCCAGGCGATGCAGCGCCAACGAGGCGCGAAGCCCAACTGCCGGGTCATCCGACGAGAGATTCACGCTGAGTTCTTCGATGTCCATGCTTGTCAGTATAGACTGACATCCTCGATTTGTCAACCTAAACTGACACAGCAGATCGCCACACCGGAGTGCCCCAGATGGCCGGGTCATGGACACACTTCTCAGGACGCGTCCAGACGAGCGCTGGCTCAAATGAGCAAACATCCACCGGGTGATGAGCCATCCAATGTGACGTGAAAGTCCACAACATGTAGGGCCTGCACAGTTAGGGAGACAGCGCTTCTAAGGCGGGAGCACCAATCGGCGATTGATTCAACAATCTCCTAGCCCCACCTCAGCTCTCCGGCACCAGGCGGAGACGTCCTCTGTGACAGCGGCACCTGTGCCGAGGGCACCCTGACGGGCGCGGCGGTCTGGAGCCAGCACACTGGCCCGATGACCCGGGGAGTCAGGGAAGCGACGGCAGGAGGCGAAGTCAAGAGCATCGGCGCGCCCTCTCCGGGGCCCGGCGGCGCACTGTCCTCTCGCGTGACGCCCGGAGGCGCGGACTCGAGCCGCCGACCCCTGCTCCTCCAGACTGGTGCTTGTCGGTCGCGGCTGGTCGAGTTCAGAGGAGAGTGCGTCCTTGGCGAAGTGGTTGGAAGGGGACCTCCACCACGGGTCCTGGAATTCCCTGGACAGGCGTGGATACTGGTGGGTCCAGCCCCTGGCGCCGCTCTCCCCAGCGAATCACAGCTAGTGTCCCGTCACACAAAAGGGTTGCGGATTGCGGGCTGATGAGATCATGCTCTGGGCATGTCCAAT
>JBEKRL010000118.1:0-3316 GCA_049518775.1 Candidatus Dormibacteria bacterium | reverse complement strand
CCTTGGTCACGAGGCCGTGGCACGGGCCCGGACGGACATGGGCCTATCGTAGGGGGATGCCGCCCCGGCCGACCAAGGCCGACCCGTCCCTCCTCCGGATCCACCCCGAGGTTGCCGACGCGCTCGCACAGGGGAGGGCGGTGGTGGCCCTCGAGACCACCCTTCTGGCCCATGGACTTCCCCGTCCCCTGAATCTCCAGGTTGGCCGGGAATTGGAGGCCGTGGTCCGCGCTGTGGGAGCCATTCCCGCCACCATCGGGGTCCTGGCGGGGGTGGCGACGGTCGGCCTCACCGATGCCGAGCTGGAGCGTCTGGCCGGATCGGAGTCGGTCGCCAAGCTCTCCGATCGCGACCTGGCGCCGGCGATGGCCCGCGGTTGTGACGGCGCCACCACGGTCGCAGCCACGGTGACCCTGGCGGCATGGGCCGGGATCAGGGTGATGGCCACCGGGGGCCTGGGGGGGTCCATCGCGGTGCGGCCCGAAGCTGGGACGTGTCCGCCGACCTGGCGGCGCTGCGCCGGGAACAGGTCCTGGTGGTGGCCGCAGGGGTCAAGTCGGTGCTCGACGTGGGCGCCACCCTGGAGCAGCTCGAGACTCTGGGAGTGCCGGTCATCGGCTATCGGAGCCACAACTTCGCCGGGTTCCTGACATCGGACTCCGGCTGGGAGCTGAGCTGGTCGGTGGACGATCCGGCCGCCGCGGCTGCCGTGGCCGTGGCCCATTGGGCTCTCGGTTGCGGACGGGGCGGGATCCTTCTCTCCAACCCGATCGGGCCGGGTGACCAGCTGGACCCGGCCTGGCACGATCGCCTGATCGAGGAGGGATTGGCGTCGGTCCAAGCCCAGGCGATCCGCGGCCCGGCGACCACCCCCTTCCTGCTCAGGCACCTGGAGCGCTCCACCGGCGGTGAGAGCGTGAGGGTCAATCGGCTAGTGGTCCTGGCCAACGCCGAGCTCGGAGCCCGCATTGCCCGGGCCCTGGTCGAGGCCGAGTCTAGCTCTACCCCGAGGTGAGCTCGGACCGGACGGCGCCCCCGGCGGTGGTGGTGGTGGGGGACATCATGGCCGACGTGGCGGTGCACAGGGCTGGTCCTGTCGCCCTGGAGAGCGACACCGACTGCGAGATCGCCCTCGCCGGTGGAGGTTCCGCCGCGAACCTGGCGGCTCATCTGGCCGGACTGGGAATCGCCACCACGCTGGTGGGCACGGTCGGCGACGATCAGCTGGGATCGATCCAGCTGGCTGACCTGACCACCCGTGGTGTTCAGATTCGGGTCCGGATTCTGAACGGAGTCACCACCGGGATGGTGGTGGCGCTGGTGGGCCAGGACGGGCGGCGCTCGATGCTGACCAGCCGGGGTGCAGGCAGCCTGCTCTCGCCCGATCATCTCGGGTCGGACCTGTTCCGGCCCGGACGTCACCTCCATCTCTCCGGATATGTGCTGCTGGACGAGAGGAGCCGGGCGGCGGGACTGGCCGCGCTGGAAAGGGCGCGGAGGGCGTCCATGACCGTCTCGGTAGATGCCAGCTCCCTCGCGCCCCTGGCTCGCCTGGGCGGGGGTGGATTCCGGTCCCTCACGGCTGGCGCCTCGGTCCTCTTCACCAACGAGGCGGAGGCTGGCATCCTGACCGGTGCGAGGAGCTGGGAGGAGGCCCTCGATGCCCTGCTCTTGGACTACCAGCAGGTGGTGCTGAAGCGGGGAGAGAGCGGGGCGGTGTGGGCCTCCGGCCAGGAGCGCATCAGCCTCCCCGCAACCTCGGCGGTTGCCCGCGACACGACCGGAGCCGGAGACGCCCTCGCCGCCGGCTGGCTGGCCGGGTGGCTCCGTGGCCAGGATCCGGCCGTTATCCTCGGCGAAGCCCTGGGACTGGCGGCCACGGTGCTGTCCTGGCCCGGGGGCCGTCCCCTCCTGCGAGCCGTCCCCGGAGTTGCCTGACCGACTCCTGGCCTGCTCACGCCTCAATATCGGCCCGGCCGTCCTCTCGTCGGCACCCGAGCGTAGGTACCGACGGCTGCGCGGGCGGCGGGCTGGGATGCCCCGGCGCCAGGGCAGGACGCCGCGGGGTGCTCAGGTGACGCGGTTGGCGCTGGGTTTCCGCTGGGGGTTGTCCGAGGGTAAGCCCATACTTACTGCGGATGGGCACCTACGCACGGGCCATGAGCGCTCTCGGTGACCCGACCCGACGGGTGGTACTCGAATTGCTGGGCGACCTCGCCAAGGGCTTGCCGGTCAGCCGACCCGCCGTTCATAGCACCTCCCGATGCTGAAGCGGGCGGGCCTCGTTGGCGATCGCGGTGAGGGAAAAAGGCGCGTCTATTCCGTCGTTCCCGAAAGTGTTGCCGAGGTCCGCGCCCACTTCGACCTGCTTTGGGCTCACGCGCTCGCCGACGGCAGCACGGTGACCGAGCGGGAGGTATAGGGCGGGTGAGCTCGCGCGCGATCGAACCGGTCCATGAGGCCGTTTCCGTGCGGGTGCCGCGCCAGCGAGCATGGGAGGCCTTCACGGCGCAGATGGGGCGCTGGTGGCCGCTCCAGACCCACTCGGTCCTGGCGGACCAGGGGGGCCAAGGGAAGCACGCGGCGCGGCTGGTCGTGGAGGGTCGCGTGGGTGGCGAGATCTATGAGCAGGCCGGCGACCAGCGGGCCGCCTGCGCGACCGTACTGGTGTGGGATCCGCCGTGCCAACTCAGTGTCCGGTGGCGCGTGAACCCGGCAGCTCTAACGGAGTGGACGGCGACGTTCACCCCCGAGGGAGGCGGCACGCGGGTCGACCTGGTTCACGGGGGCTGGGAGTCGCACGGAGACCGGGCCGCCGAGGTGCGGTCCGGCTACGGAGGCGACGAAGGCTGGAGGACGGTGCTCCGCTGCTTCCAGCGTTTCCTCGACGGCTAGGCCGGCACGCTCGGGACGTTGTCCCCATGCCGGCAGCGGGTCAGCCGGCGGCCGATCGCGCCACTGGAGGCCAGTCCCGGCGGCGCGGCACGATCGCCAACGCAGCGGCGGCGGCCTGACTGCGCAGGAGTCGAGGCTGAGCCCGGTGCCGAGCGCCGCTTCGTGCTTCCCAGCGCAAGTGACACGGCGGCCTGCGTTGGTACCTCTGGATTCAGTCGCAGTGCGCTCGAACCCGGGTGGCGACGACGTGCCGGCGAACCACGCTCCCTAATCAGCCGAACAGGCTGAGCAGATCGCCGTTGGCCGGGTTGCCCGCCCCCGCCAGCAGGGGAAGGCCGAAGGTCTCCTCGATGGAGCGCAGTGCACCGTAGTCGTTGCCGTAACGGGAAACCTTCCCCACACCGCGGGCCTTGCTGGAGAT
>JBEKRL010000117.1:0-3384 GCA_049518775.1 Candidatus Dormibacteria bacterium | reverse complement strand
CTGCCGCTCGATGTGGATGTCGGCGACTGTCGATGAGCGACAGCTGTCGACCTGTGACCTCCCTGAGATCGAGTCGAGTCTCGAACTTGGGACGGCAGACTGGACCGGGCCTTTGGCCCGGCGACTCAACGCTCCCAATACGGTCCAGCGCCACGGTCTCGACGGTGGGGCAACGGGCTATGTTCGGACCCTGGCGGCGGCGCTGCGGCGGCACCATCGACCGGGTACGCGGACCATTGCTGTCCTGAACACGGTGGAGCGAGCCCAAGCAGTGTGGCGCGAACTCACGAAGGGGCCCAATGCGGACGACGCCGAGGTCGTCCTGCTCCACTCGCGCTTCCGCCCCCTGGATCGATCCACCCGCGTCCAGGCTGCTCTTGGGACAGTCAATCCTTCGGGACCTGGACGCATCGTGGTCTCCACCCAGGTGTTGGAAGCTGGTGTCGATATCTCAGCCACGACCCTGTTCACGGAAGCCGCCCCGTGGCCATCGATCGTCCAGCGTGCTGGGCGATGCAACCGTGATGGGGACAGCTCCGAGGCGGTGCTCCTCTGGGCCTCGCCGACCTCCTCACAGCCCTACGAGGCGGCCGACCTCGAGCACGCGGCGGCTGAGCTCACCTCACTCGAGGGGGCCGCCGTGACCGCTGGCGACCTTGCCCCACGGCAGGTGGCGGTTGTCGAGCCCATCCACCCAGTTCTTCGACGCCGGGACCTGGTTGGGCTGTTCGACACGACACCCGACCTGACGGGGAACGATCTCGACGTGGGCCGCTACATCCGTGAGGCGGGCGACCTGGACGTGCAGGTGGCGTGGCGGTCTGGGCTCCAAGCCAGCTCTCCGCCCGCCGAGGCCCGTCCCACGCGCGAGGAGTTGTGCCCTGTCCCCATCGGCCAGGTCCGCACATGGCTAAAGGCGCCTCGGGGCTCGGGACCTGCGGCAGCGGGCTGGAGGTTCGACCACGTCAGCGCCGAGTGGGTTCGCTGCCGAGCCGAGGAGCTCCGTCCCGGCCATGTGCTGTTGGTGCCGGCAGAGGTCGGAGGCTACGATCCTCTCTCAGGCTGGGACCCGAATTCGACCGTCCCGGTCGCGGTTCTCCGGGCAGAGGAAGCCTCACCCATCGCGCAGGCGGAGGAAGCGACGGCCGACGATCTCTGCACCTTCGCGCCCGGTGTTTGGGTCGGCCTGAAGGACCACCTGGAGCAAGCGGAGCGCGCGGTCCGGGACATCGCGGCCGACTTCCCACTGCCGCCCAATCTGGTCGAGGCGGTCGCCCAAGCGGCCCGGTTCCACGACCTGGGCAAGGTCCATCCATGCTTCCAGGCCTTCCTGTTGACTTCCGTTCGGTCGCCTGAGGAGGCGCCTCCGACCGCCGGCCCTTGGGCAAAGTCGGCAGGTAGCGGCCGGGCCGTCCACGAGCGCCGATTCTTCCGCCATGAGTTGGCGTCGGCGCTCGCGCTGCTGGCCAACCCCCAAGCGCTCCAGACGGTCCCTGAGTCTGACTTGGTGGTGTATCTGGTTGCCGCGCACCATGGGCGAGTTCGCCTGGCGATCCGCTCCCAACCTGGCGAGATGCGTCCTGACGGCGACCCCAATCGCTGCGTGGCCCTCGGGATCTGGGATGGCGAGCGCCTGCCCGCGGCAGACGTTCCCGGGGGATCATTTCCCTCAGTGTCCCTGAGCCTTGCTCCCATGGAACTCGGCGACGATCCGGATGGAGCACCGTCCTGGACGTCCCGGATGATCGCGCTCCGGGATCGGTCGGATATCGGCCCGTTCCGGCTGGGTTTCCTGGAGGCTCTGGTGCGCCTTGCCGACTGGAGGATCAGCGCTGACGACCATGAGGGACACTCGTGACCGAGCTGACGCTTACCGGCTGCCATCCGGAGCCACTGGGGTCTTACCTGAAAGCCGTTGGGGTGCTCCGACTCGTCGGGCAGCAGAAGGACCCTGATACGAGAGGTCGCTGGCGTGCCGACAGCTTCACCCTGTCGTCGGGGCTGGGCGAGGCGGAACTTGTGGCCTTCTTCCGGGACGAATACCATCCAACTCCCCTGGTGGCGCCATGGAACAGTGGAAGTGGCTTCCGCGTGCAGGGGAAGCGGCCGGAAGCTGAGCAGACGCTTCGAATAATCGAAGCGTCATCCGGTGAGCGGCTTGCCGCCTACAGGGCTGCCATCAATGCTGGACGGGAGGTGGTGGCCGAGGGTGAACGCCGCGGTTGGCGCGGTGCCTCTGGGAAGCAGTTCTGGGATAGGAAACACAAGGCGCCCGTCGTCGAGTTGTGCCGTGCCCGGTTCCCCGACGTGGCCTTGGCCTGGCTCGACGCCGCGGTCGTCCTGGCGGAGGAACCGGAATTTGGCGTCCCTCTTCTGGGGACCGGGGGCAACCTCGGCAGTCAGGAGCTCTCGATCAGCTTCATGCAGCGGCTGACTGAGGTCTTGTGTCTGCGCACCGGACGGCGAGCACCGAGCCTGGAAGACTCGACGGGCTGGCTGCGGACGTCGCTGTTCGCGGACGTCGCTGTGCCCGCCGTTGAGGGAAAGGTGGGCCAGTTTGACCCAGGAGCGGCTGGCGGGGTCAACTCATCCTCCCTCGGTAGTGCCGAGAGCGTCGTCAACCCCTGGGACTATGTCCTGATGTTGGAGGGCGCGTGCCTGTTTGCCAGCGCTCCGGCCCGCCGGCTGGGGGCCAACGGTCGAGGGAAGGCGGCGATGCCCTTCATGTTCGGGACCTCACCGGTCGGCTTCGCCAGTGCCAGCAGCAGCGAGTCCGCCAAGGGGGAACTGTGGGCTCCGATCTGGCGGGGACCGGCCACAGCCAGCGAGATCAGCCATCTGATCGGTGAGGGCCGGGCGGAGTGGCAGGGCCGGCAGGCCAGGAGCGGAGGAGAGATGGCTCGGGCCACCGCTACCCTGGGGATCGACCGGGGCGTTGAAACCTTCGTGCGGCACGTCTTCGTCGACCGCCTGGGACAGAGCCCCCTTGCGGTTCCCGTAGGGAGGGTTCGCGCGCGGGACGCCTCGGACGTTCCCCTGTTGTCACGTCTGGATCCGTGGGTCGATCGTGTCCGACGCGGGAAGAACATGCCCGGAACGGTCGCGACGGCACTCCGTCGGCTCGACTCGGCCGCGTTTGGGCTCGCCGCCCGAGGTGGCCCCGCAGACCTGCAGGAGGTCCTGATGGCCGCCGCTGATCTGGAAACCGGAGTTGGCCGCGCGACCGTCTTTCACAAGGGCCCGCCCGACCTGCGGCCAATTCAGGGGCTGCCCGCTTCGGCCTGGGTTCCGCACCTGGACGACGGATCCGCGGAATTCCGGCTGGCCGTCTCGCTGGCTTCCGAGCACGATGGCCGGGGCGCATGCCTGCGCTGGCTGCTGCAG
>JBEKRL010000116.1:0-3444 GCA_049518775.1 Candidatus Dormibacteria bacterium | reverse complement strand
CCAGTACACTGCTTGCGAGCAAGTTGGCGGGTGCACCGGCGTAGACAATACGCCGGCAGTAGGTTGGGCAGAGCTGTACGACATCATGTACAACAATGCCAATACTCGCCCCGGTGTCGTCAATGTGCTGAATTCGTCGGACGACATTCGGTACCTGGGTTAGGGAGGCGAAGAAGAGCATGTGGTTGAGCCGATGCCAGGCGGGAATTCCTGCCAGAGTCGTCAGCCTAGCGGCTGTACTCCTTTGCACAGGGGCAATCGTTCTGTCCGCAACCGTTCAAGCTGGGAGCCCGAAGCCTTTTCTGCGGACCGATTCAGCGTTACCATCTGCAAAGCAAGCCATAGTGAATAGAGTCAACTCGGCGATAGCGCAGCGCAACCCCGACCCCATCGCCCCAGATCCGGCCCCTTACGCGTCGATGGTCGTGCAGGCATGCACGAGGGACCTGTCCCTGCTCGTATCAGGACTGACACCGGCGCATAGCATGAGTGACTTCCCTGCTTGGGCATCCTACAGCTTTACGAACGAGTGGGTCGATCCTTCCGGATCTCTTGCGGTGCAAGCCGGGTATCTGCCCGGTAGCAACCGAGGCTTGGTAACAGTTGAGCAGTGGAGCGCACCGACTGCTTGCTCGCCTTCGAGCGGGTCTGTCTATTTGGCCCCAGACGGCTCCGGCTCATTTACAATCGCTAGTGTCTCAGATTCGACGGTCTCACTCGATAGCTCGGCTGGGACAACGTGGACTTTCGAGTTAGGCGCCGATACGTTTCAGCAGGTATCGTAAGGTCTAGCAGTGCGCGGACCGGTCGCGCTATGCCTGCTGATGACCTCTCTAGCGCTGGCGAGCTGTAGTAGCCCGGCACGTCCGTGGTCGGAGGACCTAACGTGGACTGGCACCGTTAGCGGTAGCCTGACGCAGGCTCGGGGTACGTGTTACCTGCATAGCGGCTTGGTGCGTGTAATCTACTTGCACAGCTCGGATGGGCGGATCGAGGTGACAATCCCGCGGCGGGCCCACGGCTCGTACAAGGAGACCCTTGTTGACCCCGCTGGGAGCGTGATTCTACACATCGACGAAGGAGGCCTCGGGTCTAGCTCTCCACGCTCTGGGCTTGCGAGCCCAGATGGCGACGTGGGCCTCTTTATCGCGGCATCAGGGTCGGTCACCTATGGTTCAAACGGCAACGCGGGCTCGATGGACGTGTGGCTGTCTCAGCAACTCGCGAACATGATGGGTCCGGCATCGGTGCATCTGAGCGGCACGTGGTCGTGCCAATAGGGCCCAGTTCCAGGCATATGCAGTCTTGGAAGCGGCGCCGAGTTTTGGAGAGACGCCGGATAGTGTTGACTTCCCATCGGATCGTGGTTTCCAGTTGTGAATGGGGTGCCTCGAACTGGGTGGGCGCAATCATGTCCACCTCGCTGGCGAGCCGGCGCGGGTTGAACCAGTCGGCCCACACCAATGTGACAGTTCACCGTCGTTGAGTCCACGCCAGGAACCCGTCGTTGGATCAGGTCAGTCCTTCAGCGACCGTGGAAGGACGCGGCGAGGGTATTGTCGTAGCTGTCGCCCTGCAAGCCCGCCGAGGCCAGCGCACCACGAGTAGGCGAAGCAACAGGGTCAAGGCTGTAGGTGAGCGCCCGGAGGCACCGGCGTCGGGCAAGCAATCGACACGTTCATGGCGTGGTCCGGGGCCTGTTCGGCAGATTCGGATGGGTCGATGGTCACGATGGGGCTGTCCGGCGGAGCAGTCGTGCAGGCCTTTGTCGGGATTCCTAAACCTGCCGATCTGACCAGAGCGGCCAGCGCCTCCCAGTGCCTCTGTGCCGGGACGTGCTTCCCCGACCGGATCATCGAGGCTGTTGACTTCGAGATTGAGCATGCTGCCATGATCTCCCGCAGCTTCACCCGGGCCAACCCATCTCGGATCGGGGCGAAGTCTCCGGGGCAGGGAAGAGCATCCGGGTGAGCTCGCGTCCACCGCTCCAGTTCGGCCCTGGTCCGGGCGATCCCAACCCCTCGGCGTTGGCGCGCCGCCTCGCCCTGTCCCGGCTGAGAGGACCAGCACTTGGGGCACCGCAGGTGCTGTGACCTGGCCAGAGGCCCACCGCACTCGACGCAGCGGGATGCAGCCTCCAGTTTGGAGGCTGCTGCGCGCCGAGGATGGGGGTGGGAGTTCGGCTGAGGAGCTACCGTCAGGACTTGTGGAAATCGCCGATGACGGTCCGCTGAGCGGAAAGAGAACGGCGTAGCCTTCCAGGCTGCAACCGAAGAACAGGCCCGTTGGAGCGGGTCCACCTGGAGGACTACGCCGATGAAGGCACAGTACCAAGTTCTGCCCCCGACCGCGCCGGTTCCTGCCCCGAATGACGTGCTCGAGGAGACTGCCCGGGAGGGCGCCCGGCGCCTGCTGCAGGCGATGCTGGAGGCGGAGGTCGACGAGTACCTTGGCCGCTCCCGCTACCAGCGTTCGGGCGACTTCCGCGGCTACCGCAATGGGCGGCTGCCGGGGCGCACGGTGGGCGTCGGCATGGGGGCGGTGGAGATCCGGGCGCCCCGGGTCAGCGACGTGCCCGAGGGTGCCGCTCCGTTCGGCTCCGAGATCGTGGAGCGGTACGAGCGGCGGTCGAAGACGCAGCAGCGGCTCCTGGCTCGGCTGTACCTCGAAGGGCTGTCGAGCGGCGACTTCGAGCCGGTGTTCCGGGCGCTGGTGGGCGGGACCGCCGCGCTGTCGCCGGCGAGCATCCTGCGACTGCGCGAGGAGTGGGAGATGGAGTACCGGGCCTGGCGGGACCGGCCACTCCCCAGCCGCTACGTGTACATCTACGCCGACGGGGTCTACCTCAAGGCGGGGCTCGAACGCGAGAAGACCGCCCTGCTGGTGGTCATCGGCGTGCGCGCTGACGGCGTCAAGGAGCTCCTCGCCATGAACGAGGGCTACCGCGAGAGCACGGAGTCCTGGCTGGCGGTCCTGCGCTCGCTCCGCGACCGGGGCATGGCAGAGGCCCCCCTGGCCGCGGTCGGTGACGGTGGCCTCGGCTTCTGGGCGGCGCTCGACGAGGTGTTCCCCACGACCCGACACCTCCGCTGCTGGAACCACAAGCGACTGAACATCCTCGACAAGCTGCCCCGACGGCTCCACAAGGAGGCCGGCGCCGCCCTGTCGGCGCTGTACACGTCGCCGACGCGCGCGGAGTGCACCCGGCTCCGCGACGCCTACAGCACCCAGCTGCGGGTCCAGGGGCAGGCGCAGGCCGCCGAGTGCCTGTGTCCGGACCCCCTGAGACTGGTCCAAGTGGTGTGTGGTCCAATCTGGCCTTAGCCCGACTTTGACACTGGTGGGCAGATTTGAGATCGAATTGGAGGGTCCGTGCCACAACAGTGAGTTGGGGAGCTGGGGAACGGATCAGGTGACAGTGGGCAGTGGGAGCCTGGTGGGGAG
>JBEKRL010000115.1:0-3473 GCA_049518775.1 Candidatus Dormibacteria bacterium | reverse complement strand
CGTCTCCCCCATTCCGTTGCGGCCGTCGTCGGAGAAGGCCGCGGCCCCGGCCTCAGCCAGGCCGAGGAGTTCGGTGGGCTCTTGGCCCTGGAGCCCTCTGGTGCAGGCGGCGAACTGGAGAACCGGCAGCCGGGCCAGGGCCGTGGTCGCCCGCCGGACCTCCCGGAGTCGCGTCACGCCGTCCACCGGAGGGACCAGGTTGGCCATGGCGCAGATGGCCCCGAAGCCCCCGGCGGCGGCGGCCGCGGTGGCCCGGTCGATCCGCTCCTTCCACGGCTGTCCGGGCTCGCGAAGGTGGCAGTGGAGATCGAGAAAGCAAGGGGCCACCACCGAGCCCTCCCGGTGCAGCGGGATCGCCCCGGCCGGAAGGGGAAGCCCGGCGCCCACCTGGACCAGGAACCCATCCTCCAGCAGGAGGTCGCAGTCCAGCAGATCCAGTCTCGAGAGGGGGTCGATCAGGCGCACCTCCCGGAGCAGGATCCGGGTCACGCCGGTTGCCGTTCCCCGGAGCGCAGCAGCACCCCGTCCTGGAGGTCGCACTCGGAGAGCTGGACCAGCACCCGCTCGCTCTCCGAGGTGGGCAGGTTGTAGCCCACGTAGGTGGCTCGCAGGGGCAGCTCCCGGTGGCCCCGGTCCACCACCACCAGCAGCTCCACCACCCGGGGCCGTCCCAGGTCGGTCAGCGCCGCCAGCGCCGCCCGGCCGGTCCGACCGTGGAAGAGGACATCGTCCACCAGCACCACCACCCGGTCTCGGACCGCCTCTGGGGTGGCCACGGTGAGGGGGAAGCCCGGGAGCGGACCTGCCGGCTGGAGCCGGGCCCCGTCGTCCCGGTACGGACCGGTGTCCAGGGTCACCGCCGACCAGCCGACGCCTCCCTGGGACTGGATCAGCTGGAACAGCCGGGCGGCCAGGAAGGCCCCCCGGGTCACGATCCCGCAGAGGACCACCTCACCCTCGGAGTGGTGCTCCTGGAGCTCCTTGGAGAGACGCCAGAGGGTGCGCCGGAGCTCGGCGGGGCCGAGCAACTCCCGCACCCGGCGGCCGTCCGGCTGCTCAGTGGCCATGGCTAGAGCAGGGTCCGCAGTAGGGCCATCCGCACCACCAACCCGTTCTGGGCCTGGCGGAAGTACGCCGCCCTCGGATCCTGGTCCACCGCCGGGTCGATCTCACCCACCCGGGGCAGTGGATGCATCACGATGGCGCTCTGCGGCAGCGCCGCCATGACCTCCTCGTTGATCCGGAAGAGCCGCCGCTGGTCCTCCGACTCGTCCCAGGGCTCGTCGAACCGCTCCAGCTGGATCCGGGTCTGGTAGACGACGTCGGCGTCCCTGACCGCCTCAAGGAGGTCTTCGCTCTCCTGCAACTGGGCCCCGTGCTTGAGCAGGTGCTCGACGACCCCGGCACTCATGCGGATCTGCTCCGGCGCGACCAGGGTGACGCGCAGGTCGTGGTACAGCGCCAGCAGGTAGGCGAGCGAGTGGACGGTGCGGCCATGGGCCAGGTCCCCGACCATGACCACGTGGAGACCGTCCAGCCGGCCGATCTCGCTCTGGATGGTGTAGAGGTCGAGCAGCGCCTGGGTGGGGTGCTGGCCGGGACCGTCCCCGGCGTTGATCACCGGGACCGTAGAGACCGCCGCCGCCCTGGCCGCGGCCCCCTCCTCGAAGTGCCGGAGCACGATGCAGTCCGAGTATCCGGCCACGATCCGCACCGTGTCCTCCAGGGTCTCACCCTTGACCGCGGAGGAGAAGTCCCGGGCGTTCTCAGTGCCCACCACCTGACCTCCCAGGCGGAGCATGGCTGACTCGAAGCTGAGCCGGGTCCGGGTGCTGGGCTCGTAGAACAAGGTGGCCATGATCCGCCCGGGCAGCAGCTGGCCCCCGCCGCCGTCGCGGAACCGCTCCATCTCGGCAGTGAGCTGGAAGAGCTGGCCGAGCCGCTCTCGGTCGAACTGTTGCGCAGCCACCACGTGGTGCAGGGGGCTGAGTGCAGCGGGAGCGGGGCTGGTCACCGACATCGCTTTCCTCCCGATGGGAGTCCGGCAAGCCGGCAGGCAGCCGCGGCGGCCCGGCCGCTGAGCTCCTTACCGGCCTCGCTGGACCGGCTTAAAGGTCGCGTCGGGGAGGATTATAGGGCCCTGCCAGGTGGGGCCCACCCCGGGGCGCACCACCGGCTCGGGTTCCAGCTCCAACCCGGGAACCCCCGGAGGTCAGCGGCAGGTGCCGGCCCGGCGAGCCGCCACGGTCCTTCGAGGGCGCCGAACTAGGAGTTCCGCCGGTCCGCCTCGGCCAGCTCCTGGTAGGCGGCCCGCTCCTCAGCGGTGAGGGGCGATCGGCCCGCCGAGACGATCTTGACCCGCAGGAAGAGGTCGCCCGGGGCCCCCGAGCTCTTCAGGGAGGGGATCCCCTTGCCCGGGATCCGCAGGGTCCTGCCCGGGGGACAGTTCTCGGGGACTGTCACCTCGAGCCGGCCGGTCGGTCCGCTGGCGACCACCTTGCCCCCCAGGGCGGCGCGGTAGTCGCGAACCGGGAGCTCCTGGTAGATGTCCCGCCCCCTGACCTCGCTCCCCGGCTCAAGCTGGAGATGGACGGTGAGGTAGAGGTCGCCGCGCTTGCCGCCGCGGCTGCCGCTGGCGCCCTCCCCCGCGACGCGGATCTTGGAGCCCTCGGTCACCCCCTTGGGGATGGTCACCTTGAGGGTGCGCCGGCGGTACTGCCGCCCGCTGCCGGCGCAGCTGGGGCACATCTTGACCCCGACCTGCACCGCGGCCCCCCCGGCCGATGGCGAGTCCGCCACGTGGCCGGTCCCGCTGCAGGTGGGGCAGCCCTCCACGATCGACACCTGCATGGTCCGCTCGCTCCCCGACGCCGCCTCGTCCAGGGTGACGTCGAGCTTGTCCTCCGTGTGGGCACCCTGGCGGGGGGCCATCTGCTCATGCCGGAGCTGCTCCAGCTGAGCCTCAACCCAGGGGTTGCTCTCTTCCGAGCCGTGAGAGCCGAAGAAGGTGTCAAAGAAGTCGCTGAAACCGCCGAAACGGCTGCTGGCGCGGTCGGCCGCCCGCTGCGCCGCCTCCCGGGCCCGGCTGCCGGCGTCCCCGAAGGGCTGTCCATGCTGCCGGCGATAGGCCTCGGCCCGCTCCACCTGCTCCCAGTCCGCTCCCAGTCGGTCGTACTTGGAGCGCTTCTGAGGATCCTTGAGAACCTCGTACGCCTCATTCACCCGGGTGAAGCGCTCGGTGGCCTTGGGATCCTTGTTGACGTCGGGGTGGAGTTCGCGGGCCAGCTTGCGATAGCGGGCCTTGATCTCCTTCTCGGTGGCGGTGCGGGGCACCCCCAGGGTGGCGTAGTAGTCGCGGAACTCCACGGCTTCAACTTACCTCTTGCGCCGGGTTCACGAAACCGCCGGGGTGGCCTGCGAGAGCTCCAGCTGCGCGCGCAGCTCCGCAACCCGCCGGCTCATCCAGGGTAGGG
>JBEKRL010000114.1:0-3804 GCA_049518775.1 Candidatus Dormibacteria bacterium | reverse complement strand
GGTCTCGCTGTAGCTGACCGTCCCGGTCCCGTTGCTCACGCTGAGCTGGCCGCTGTACCCCGCCCCGTCGGCCACCGTGGCACTGGTCGCGCTGTTCTGGAGGAGGGTCACCAGCGCCGGGCTGACCGTGAGATCGAAGGTCCAGGTCCCCGTGTCACCGGGGGTGTCGCTGTCGGTGCCCGAGACCGTGTAGCTGCCCGGGCTCAGCGTCGTGGCTGCGGTGATCGCCCCGCTGCCGCTGACCAGGACGTCAAGCGAGTCCGTCGAGACGGTCTCGCTGTAGCTGACCGTCCCGGTCCCGTTGGGTCTCGCTGTAGCTGACCGTCCCGGTCCCGTTGCTCACGCTGAGCTGGCCGCTGTACCCCGCCCCGTCGGCCACCGTGGCACTGGTCGCGCTGTTCTGGAGGAGGGTCACCAGCGCCGGGCCAAAGTACCCGAAGGCGTCCACGACGAGATCAGCGGAGCCGGCGTCGTTGTAGGCAGTGATCGAGCCTGTGCCGCTCAGCGTCGCGACCGCCAGGTTGGGGACGGTCTGCCCCGCCCCCCAGTTCAGATCAGAGGCCAGAGGACAACCCCCGCCCGGATACACCGTGAGGTAACTGGCCGCCGTGGTGTCGGTGGCGGTCACGTTGAGCACGGCTGCAGTCGCCGAGGCGGGAATCCCGCCCTCGCCGGTCACCTGGACCGCGAGGGTGCTGTTGGCGGTGATCGAGCCGCCCGCCCGCGTGTCGGTGATGCGGGTGGGGGTGGTCCCGTAGTAGAGGCTGGCATTCCCAGGTGGCGTGCCCGTGCCACTGGTGAAGTAGCCGCTCACATCCACCACCAGGTCGGTGTCGCCCAGGTCGTTGAAGAACGAGACCTGGCCGCTGCTGCTCAGCGCGGTAAGGACCCGGTTGGCCACCGTCGCGCCTGCCGTCCAGTTCAGGTTGGAGGCGAAGGGCCGAGTGGCTCCCTCCGGATAGACGGTGAGGTAACTGGCCGCCGTGGTGTCGGTGGCGGTGACGTTGAGGACCGCCCCGGTGGCGCCGGCCGGGATCCCATCCTCACCGGTCACCTGGAGGGCGAGGAGGCCGCCCGCTCCCAGCGGGCTCCCAGCCCGGGTGTCCTTGATGCGGGCCGGTGTGAGGGGAACGTAGTCCCCCGCCGTGCTTGCGCCGGACTCGGGGGCGAAGTAGCCCTCCAGGTCGACCACCAGGTCGGTGTTGCCCAGGTCGTTGAAGAACGTCACCGAGCCACCGGTCCCCACTGGAACGATGACCAAGTTGGCAACGGTCTCACCCCGGGCCCAGTTGAGGTTGGACACCAGGGGCTGGGTCTCCCCCGTCGGGAAGACCGTCAGGTAGCTGGCGGTGGTGGTGTCGGTGACGGTCACGTTCAAGGCCACCGCACCCGCGGTGGAGGGAACGCTCCCACCTGTCACCGTCAGGGCCGCGGTGCCGCCGGGCCCGATCGGGTGCCCGCTCGTTCTGGTGTCGAGCAGTCTGGTCGGGGTCAGTGCGGTGTAGGCGCCGCCAACCCTGGAGGACGCTGCTGCCGGCGTGCTGTTCCGGGCTCCGCCCACGGCGTGGGTGTCGAAGGCGTTGGAGCCCGCCATGGCAACCACGAGGACTGGAATCGCGAGCCAGCAGAGCTTTCTGATCACGGCTGAACCTCCAGGTTCCTTTGGGGGGACTGAGCGCTCATCTCGCTCTGATGGAGCCTGTCTCCACCTCGACCGGCGATCCCCCCACTCCAGGGATTCGCCGCATCTTGGGTCCGCCTCCGGTGCCGCGGAGGGTGGACTAGGTCGTCACCCTGCCCACGGCGGCGCGCATGGTAGCACATTTCAAGACTTTTGTCCCGTTGAACGGGCCAATCGATTGCCTCGGCCCAGGCCGCTGAAGTCATCCGCGATCCGCTTCGCCGTGCCGCCACCCAGCGGCCGGGATCAGGTGCGGCAACCGTCCCTGGTGCGCTTTGGGGGACAAGTCGAGCCCCGGGGGGGCGTTCATCGGCCCTGTTTCTGTCCCCATGGCCAGATCCGATGTCCCATCAAACGGAACAATCGATTGCCAAGGGTGCGGTCCGTGAACTCACCCTGAACTCACCGGCGCTCCGCGCCCCAGAACCACGAAGGACAGGGTGGCGTCAGGCACAGGGGAGCCTCCATCATGCCGTGGGGCTGGTGGAGCCCCGGACGGGCGTGCCCGGCCCGGCCCTGCGCCGCCTTCCGGCCTTGGGGGTCAAGGCCCTCGACCTCCGGCGCCGCCGAGCCATCCCCGCTCAGCGTGACCTCTCAGACGCCTCAACGCGCGCGCCCTGGCCGCGCTTCCCCCGAGGATGACGTTCCCACCCCGCCTGGATGCCGTCCTGGCAAGACGCCCCCACGCCGGCCGCCGGCCGCGCCGCCGTGAACGGCTTGGCAGCAGCCTGGGCGGCGCGGGTGGATGCCGCTGAGATCAGCGTGAGCCCCCAGCCGACACCCTCTGTGCATCACCCATGATGACCGCCGAGCTGGTCGTGGGGTCCCCGGCCGTCGAGGGTGCCGAAGACCACCAGGCCACCCTGAACGCCGCCTCCCCGCCGACACGTTCCGCGTAGTGGGCGGCGCGCCGGGCCCTCCCGGTGGGCGCCGCGCCAGGACGAGCCTGCGTGCCACAGTCCAACTCGCTCAGATCGGAGCGAAACGGCGGGTTCGCAATCGAGGTCAGGCTGCACCACCCGGTGGCCCGGGAACGTCCCCCGGTAGTGCCAACCCGTTCCCTGGACCTCGCACTCCAGGGCGATCGGCTCGAACCTGTCCTCGGGCTCGGCATCGATCCGTGGGGGCGCTCCTCCGCCCCGCTCGGCTCCGTCGCGCCAGCCTGGTTGGGTCGTCCGACCTCGGTCAGGGCCAGCGCCGGACTACCCCTTCAGACTGCCGTGTGGCCTCCCTCCGCCAAGCCGGCGCCGCGCTCACCACCCCTTGGCCGGAGCGAGGGCGGGATCCCCTCCCCCGGGGAGGCGCCGAATCCGACCGGCGCGGCGCTGCCCACGAGCAGCGAGCGCCGCTCTGGCCCGCCGGCGGTCGGGTTGGCGGTCTGGAAGGCCGCTCGTGCTCAGATCGAACTCGCGGCCCGGATGAGTGCCGCCTGACCCCGGGTGCTCTGAGGCATCGCCGACGCCACCGGGCGGGCGACCCGCCCACAGCGCCCCTTGCGGTGGGGAGGGGTCAAGCGCTGCGGTCAGCGCCCGGCGGCGCTCGTCCCAGCTCGCCCATGACCGCCAACAGGGGCCGACGCAGCGCCGGCCGGGCCAGGGTGGTGAAACCGGGCCGGCTCCCGCCGCAGCTCGCCGTGGAATCGGCCCAATCGCTCGGTGGCGACTCCTGGACGGGGCCTCCCCGCCGGGGAGCAGCAGGCCGAGGCTCAGCTCAGCCGGGTGACTCCAGACCGCTCCAGCGCAGGTCGCTCCAGCGGTGCAGCCGGTGCTCTCTGGCGTAGGCGAGGCATCCCTCGACCACCTCGGAGCTGGCCTTAGGGTTGTTGAAGTTGGCGGTCCCCACCTGTACGGCGTCGGCTCCGGCCACCATGAACTCCAGTGCGTCAGCGGCGCTGGCGATGCCGCCGATCCCGAAAACCGGGATCCGGACCGCCCGCCGCACCTTGGCGACCGCGGCCAGGGCCAGCGGCTTGATCGCCGGACCGCTGAGGCCCCCGGTACCGGCTCCGGGCAGCACCGGCCGGCGGTCTCGGAGGGAGACCTTCATCCCCACATAGGTGTTGACCGCCGAAACGGCATCCGCACCCGCGTCCTCCACCGCCCTGGCGATCTCGGCGATGTCAG
>JBEKRL010000113.1:0-3565 GCA_049518775.1 Candidatus Dormibacteria bacterium | reverse complement strand
GCGGCACCCAAGCGGCTGCGCTACCAGCTGCTGCACGTGGCCGGACGACTGGTGCGCAGCGGCCGGCGGACCACTTTGCGGCTCGATGCCCGCTGGCCCTGGGCGCCTCAGCTGGCAGTCGCTTTCACGCGGCTTCGGGCGCTACCTCTGACCACCTGAACCGACCTCGGTCAGCGCTCCGGTCTTGACGCCTTCTGCCAGCGCACCCAGAACTGCCCAAGAACTGCCGACCGCACCCATGCCGGTCATGCTCACGGGCACGGACAGCTGCCCGCCCCCCGCCACAGGACTCCCCGGCCTCCACTGCCGCTTCTGCAGACGTCCGCCGCTGGTGTCCACGTCCTTAACGAAATTCTGAGGCTAATGGGACTCATCGCCGCATGCGGGGAACTGGCATCCGGCTGCGCCGAGCGCTCCACGTTGAACTTCACTTGCAAGGTCCCCATGGAAGCAAAGAGCAGCAGTGGCACCATCGCTGTCATAGGCAGTTGCAGTGGGCTGCTCGGATCCGAAGTGGCGCATATATCCTTGAAACGGGGGCAGTCGGTCGCGTTCTCCCTACTCCAGAAAGTCGGTCTGGGACCGACCAGCCTGATCAACAGCGATCCATCTGTGCTGGAGCCGATTGCTGGAAGTGGCAGCCTCGCCGTGTTCATCGCCCGCCAGCGCGGGACGGCCAGGGTCGTGGCCGTGTCTGCGGCATGCCGTGCCGACCACGGGATCAAGGATGTTTCGCGGTGCCTAATTGCAATTGTGCGAGTTCCCTAGGTCGGGATGCAGCGCAGCAATACGCGGTCCAATCAGAGGACCGCTTTCCCCGACTGTCAGGCAGTTACCTTTGCGAACCGCTGCACCACAGAAGAAGCACATATTCCAGGCGACTCGTCCTAGACACTGACGATCGCCGCCTTCCGGCGGCGCCGGTGGGGGACTTGCCTCCCCTGCGGGGACCCCAGTCAGTCGATTCCCTCCCACTCGACCGGTACGTCGACCACACGTCCTCGCATGGGACCCGGCAATAGGGGTTGGCCGGCCGGTTGCGGTCACAGGGCCTGAGCGAGCCAGAGCCCTCACGGCGCGGACGGGCGACCAACTCCTCCTCGCACGACTCTCAGAGCCGCGCTGGCCGCGCCAGCCGTGACCGCATCGGGAGCACGGTCCGCCTCCCGGCGGCTGGGGCGGCGCCGGGGGCCTGAATGAGCCGGCAAGGGGAGGCTGCTCTGGTTGGCCTCACCGGGCGTGAGAATCGCCTGTGATGGTCACCTTGACTATCGGGGGTGGGACGGGATGCCCCCGGGCCGGACCGGCCCGGGGGCACGGACGAGCGGGGCGCCCGGCTCAGCTGGGACTGCCCGGCTGCTGCTTCTCGGCGGGCTTGGCAACTGCCTCCAGGGTCGGGCTGGGGGACTCGACCGCCACCTGGATCCGCCTCGGGGCAGGCACTTCCACCCTGGGGATCCGGACAGTGAGAACCCCGTGCTCGAAAGTGGCGGTTATCTCGCTCTCTCGAACCTCCTGGGGCAGGGAGACCTGCCGGAACAGGGAGACCTGCCGGCGCTCGCGGCGCAGATACTCGCCCTTCCACTCGGACTCGGCCTGGTGCTCGCCGCGGATGGTGAGCACTCCATTCTCCGAGACCACCTCGATCTCCTCAGGCTTGAATCCGGGCACCGAAGCCTCGAGCAGAAACTCACCCTCAGTTTGGCGGATGTCCAGGGGCAGGTACGCGGTCGGCGCGCCACTCCTGTCCCCCGCCGCACTCCAGACATCGTTCATCAGCCGGCTGACCTCACTCTGCAGGGTGGTCAGGTCATTCCAAGGGTCCCAACGGTTCATTCTCGTCATCCTCCACGGGGGAACTGCTGCCTAACGGTGGAGCTTCTGCCAACTCCACTCCTTAGGTACCCCCGCCTTGGGGATCCATAAACCTGCCCCCGGCGACAGCCCGGTGGCGGCCCCGAAGTTCTCGAGGAAACGCTTCGGATCGGCCGGGTGTCCGTAC
Source organism: Candidatus Dormibacteria bacterium (assembly GCA_049518775.1). Classification (GTDB taxonomy): domain Bacteria; phylum Chloroflexota; class Dormibacteria; order Aeolococcales; family Bog-877; genus Bog-877. The sequence continues at coordinate 1,563 of JBEKRL010000113.1, read as the reverse complement.
AGACGCAGCCGATCTCGGCGGCCGGCGGCAGTGAGGAGCCCCGTGTCATGCCCCAACTCTTCAGCGGCGGCGGCGGCCGACGACGTTCGCAGTCCCCGACCTGCGGAAGAGCTTCACCTCGATCTCGGCATGCGGACATCGGCCGGATGTCTCCCGGAGCAAAATGGGTGGCCGGTCGAGAAGGACGGCACCAACTGCGGATCCAAGCCGGGCACCCTCTCGGGTGAGTGTGGCGCCGGGACCGTCCGGAGGGGAATCCTTGGGGCGGGAGGGGCAAGCCGCCGAGGCCCTGCCGGCACCGGCCAACCGCACCAGCTCGTTCAACCGCCCCCGGGGCCCTGGGGCAAGGCGCGGCCCGCTTGACAGCTCCATCGCTCGGCCTCGGAGCGGGTCCGGTCACCGGGAACCGCCCCGGCCTGCTCGACCCGAAAGATCATGGCTCGAAGCCGGGCATGCCCATGTCCATGCTCCTCGCCGGCCGGCGCGCCGAATGCCGGGCGTGCCACAGCCGCAGCGCTTCCACCACCTCTGCCACTCGGAACCTCCTGCCCGCCATCGGCCCTCCTCTGGGAGCCTCCGGCGCTGCCGGCACTCGCCTGTGGCACCGGCGGCCATTCCACCCCCAAGGTGGGCGTATTGCCTGACCGCCGTCAGCGGAGGCAGTAGGATCCCAATCTGGGAGAAACGCTGTCATTGATGCCTCTCACCGCGAGCAATCTGGTCGATCTGGTTGCCGGCGCAAGTAGTGCCTGGATCAGCGCTGCTGTCGGACTGGCGTTCCACTACCAAAACAGGGCAGACCGGGGTGGCGCAGATGGGAGCCGCGGAACGCCTACCGCGAGGTCGTCGACTCTGCCGACCGCTGCCGCCCGGCATCGTGGGCCGGCATGGGCCCGTGCAGCCGCATCCTGGAGCTGCCCACTCCTCGTTGTGGCCACGGTGGTGCCTTCCGAACAGTCGGAATCGGGCGGGCCCCACGAGCCAAAGTCAAGTCCCGCGGAGTCGTGTAAAGGCGGGCGGACCTCAGGGATGCGCTCATGGCCGTGAACCACACCCGCCGTGCATGGTGGGCTGAAGTCGGCCGCACCGCGATCGACCTGGCATTCGGGGGCTGCTGTCCAGGGCAGTCCCGACGGAGATCGTCAGGGACTGGAAGCTGGACGAACACGTCCAATCGACGAGCGCGATCTCAACTAACAACCCTCCTGCGACTCGTATCCCGGCGCTCGACACGATCTACAGTTGATACCTGAAGTGAGGGCCGGGTACAGCGGTCAGGCCAAGCGGCTTTGCAAGAGGCGTGCATCGACCGCTGAGGTCATGCGGCGGTCGCCCGGTCGGCCCGATCGACGTTGATCCCATTCACCAATGTCGCGCTCAGCGCGAGCGCGTCAAGCTAGGGGCCCGTCAGATCGAACATCGGCTGCGATCACCGCGCCTCAACCTGGTCCTTGATCCAGGATCCGATCAGCTCCAGGGCGATCGGCGCGATCGTCTCCTCGTTCCTGGCGTACTCCGATACACGTCCGGTCTCACTGGTTTGAAAGAGGTGGTTCAGTCTTG
>JBEKRL010000112.1:0-3587 GCA_049518775.1 Candidatus Dormibacteria bacterium | reverse complement strand
GCGCTCCTGGTGGCCAGGGTGGGCAGGCCGGATTGGCGGAGGTGGCGCAGCCGAGCCAGGCTGGCGGGGGCACCGCTTCTCGGGTCGGCCCTGGTCGTCGGCTGCGTGTGGGTCGCTCTCTTCGGCACCGCTGTCAGCAGCGGCAGCCTCTTCACCTTCAAGCTGACCGGGGAGTACTACCCGGCCTTTGTGGGCTGGCTCACCGGTGAGGTCAGCGAAACCTCGTACGTCATGGTCTACGACCCGCGTGCCCTCGAGGAACATGACGCGGTGGCCTGGATTCGCCAGAACCACCTGACCGGCTCCACCGCCGTGGTCTGGTCGCCGGATGCCTGGGCCTACTTGCTCGGAAGACTCAAACCGATCCTGCCCGAGCCCACCATCTACATGAACTCGTCCCTGCTCGGCACCAAGACGCTCCTCCAGCGGATCAGCCGAGAGCGCCCGGTGGTGGTGATCGTCACCAGCGACTCCTACACCCAGTACGGCCACATCGTGCCGCTGCTGCGGCGCGACTACACCGAGGTCCAGGCCTCGACTAACGGGGAACTCTGGATCCGGTCCGACGTCGCCTCGGGCGTTCTGACCGGAGCTTAGGATCGAAACGTGGTGAATGCGTAGATCGAGGCTCGACGGGAGGGCCTCTAGGTTCCCGCCTCTGTCCGGGCTTCTACGGCCGGGAAGGGGGCACCGGGACCCGCAGCGCCCCGAGGGCTGGGGCCTGCACGGGAACTCGATCTGAGGAGCAAGCAGACCTGATACCTTCGCCTGCCACTTAGCGCCCCTGAAGTCAGCCGCACAGCGCGTAGCTTTGGATGCTTGGTAAGGAAGAGGTCACGGGTTGAGTCCCCGCCTCCGGCGAGAGGGTCGAGACTGTCGGCACGCCTGCCCGCTCTTTCCGGGGAAGCGCTACCTCGACTGGGAACTCGAGGATCCGACGGGGAAGCCGCTCGAGACCGTCCGCAGCATCCGCGACGAGATCGCTGAGCGGGTGCGGTCCCTGATCGCCGACCTCCCGACCCCCGAAGTGGAGGCCTGACCGTCTCGCTAGCGCTCTTATCTCGGAAGCCCCGCTGGCAGTAGGACCTGGACGCGATCTGCCGACGCTGGACGGCGTCCAGCGGACGATGGTGGGGTGCCGTCAGCCGGCCGCGGCTACTAGACCCCGGGTCGATTCCGGAGCGAGCAGGGACATAAGCGGTCTGGCGCCGATCGGTGGGGACAGTTGCCATGCCACTACCGCGACCTGGTCTGTCAACTTGGCTGTCTCCTCTATCCACCTCACCTCGTGTTCTGCGAGGGTGGCGAGAATCGGATCAGTGGTCCCGGTGGCAAGCATGCTCTGATTGACCACCCAGGCTGCCGGTTGGATGCCAGCTCGGAGGAGATCCGCCTGGAGGTCCGACGCTTCGTGCACCGGGGTAGGCTCGGGGAGCGTGACCATCAAGATCCGCGTGAACTCCGGGTCGCTCAGACGGTCGAGCAGGGCCTCCACCTCCGGCGGCACTTCAGCCGATTGACGGGTCACCTCACGCTGGAAACTCCGGGCTGCGTCGAGCAGCAGCAGGGTGTGCCCGCTGGGGGCGGTGTCCAGCACCACCACGCTGTCCTGGGCCCGGGCCACGGTGGCTGCGAAGGCCCGGAAGACCGCAATCTCCTCGGTGCAGGGTGAGCGCAGGTCCTCGACCAGCACATCGTGAGCTGAAGCTTCCAGGCTCGCCCCGGCGCCGGCCAGCACCTCCTGGGTGTAGGCAGCGGTGGCGGCAACGGGGTCGATACGCTCAACAGTTAGATTCGAAGGTAGCGCCGCCAGATCGCCGAGCACCTGGCTCAGATGCGCGGCGGGGTCGGTGGTGGAGAGGGTGACGGGCACATCCTGGCAGGCGACCGATACGGCGATCGCCGCCGCGATGGTCGTCTTCCCAACACCTCCCTTGCCCATCGTCATCACCAGCCCCCGGCCTTTGCTTGCGATGTCGTCGACCAGAGTGGCCATGGCCAGCTCGGCTTCATCGGAGAGGGGAACGCCGCGGCGCTCGGCACCTGCCAAGGATGGCACTCGTGGCATCAGCAAGCGGCGCAGGCCAGCCACGCCCATCGGGGGACTGTCCATCAGGGCGACCGACTCCAGACGCAGTGCCTTGAGGTTACTGGGGATGCCTGACATGGCCTTCTCCTGCCTGCCAGCGAACGCGGCTGCGACGGGATCTGCAACCAAGCCAACGGGATCATCTGCATAGACCCCGTTGACCACTAAGAGCTGATTGCAAAGGCCGGTGCAGGCCAGCTCAGAGCTGGCTCGAGACGCTTCCAAGAGCGATCCTGAGTCGGGTCGTGTGACCAGGACCAAGGTCGCCAAGGCAGGATCGGCGAGGATGTTCAGTGCCTGGCGGTAGCGCGCGCGCTGCTGGGTCAGACCGGAGAGCGGGCCGACGCAGGTGACGCCCACCTTGTTGGTATCCATGTAGCTGGTCCAAGCTCCCGGGAGAGCGAGCATCCGCAGGGTGTGGCCGGTGGGGGCTGTGTCGAAGACGATGTGGTCGAAACCGCCAGGGTCCGCCAGCAGGCCGGTGAATTGATCGAAGGCGGCAATCTCAACCGTGCAAGAGCCCGACAGCTGCTCTTCGATGCTCGCCACCACGGCATCGGGCAGAACCCCTCGATATGGACCCACCACCCGCTGCCGGTAGGCGGCGGCGGCAGCCATCGGATCTATGTCCAACGCAGAGAGCCGATCCACTCCGAGCACTGGCCGGGGTTCGTTGCCGAGTTCAGTTCCCAGCACCTCGCTGAGATTAGAGGCGGGGTCGGTGCTGACCAGCAGGACGTTGGCGCCGCGGTCGGCCAGGGTCATCGCCACCGAGCAAGCCAGTGAGGTCTTACCCACACCGCCCTTGCCCGTGAAAAACAGAAACCGGGTCGGATTATCGAGAACGGTGTCCAGCATGGCCACCGCCCTCAACAGCAGCCGTGCCCAGATGACTCACCCCCGCAGCAGGCTTGAGCGGGGCCTGCGGCCACCGCGACCGGGATGAGTTTCTCGTCGAAGCAAGGCTGGCTGACCTGCTCGCTCGCCGCGGCGATGCCGGCCCACTGGGCCAGCTCCGTCCGGGCCGGATATCTCCCGGACGAGTGCACCGCGCCACCTACCAACACGACCGGCAGCGCCGCCTTGCCGGACCGGTGGAGCAAGGCGCTAACCGGAGGCGACGAGACGAATGCGCCAGGCTCCTGGCTCAGATTGAACCTTGTAACCTTCACCCCCTGGGTAGCCAGCCACTCCAGGTCGCCGGCGAAGCGGGCCAGGTCTGGGTCCACCTTGGGCCCGCAGACTCCAGTTGAGCAGCACATTGCCGGATCGAACACCTGAACTTCCACACTCAACTCCTGATTCACACCCGTATCGACGGTTGTCGATGTATACTCAAGCGCATCCTACGCCGTTAGATCGATACTTGTCAACGTATGGGAACCAGAGCGTGACCACCACCATCAAGCTCACAGAGGTCGAGGCCCCGGAGCGGACCAAAGGTTGCTCCCAACCGGTGTCCTCGCCCTTGGCCGCCCACCAAGCCAAGGAGCTGGCG
>JBEKRL010000111.1:0-3966 GCA_049518775.1 Candidatus Dormibacteria bacterium | reverse complement strand
GCCTCCGACACCTCCAACGCCTTGCCCACCTCGGCGGCGCTGGCTCCCGCCGCCACCAACCGGTCCGCTTCCCGAAGCTTCCGGACGATCTGCTCCGGTGTGTGCCTCCTGCCTTTCATGTCAGTCCTCCTTGCCCGCTAAGGCCAGATTGGACCACACACCACTTGGACCAGTCTCAGGGGGTCCGGACACGCCCGGGTGGCCCGGGGCACCCGAGCATGCACCCTAGTCCCAGCGGAAGTACCGAATGGCAACAAACGCGAAGACGAGAGTGTAGCCAGCCAGGGGACCGAATCGAGAAGAGCCCGCACGGCCGCGCCGCTTGGCGAATACCACATCACGACCTGCAGCGGTCCGCTGACTTGCACAGGCTGCACCCACAACCCCGACAGGAAGAACAGAGCGAATATGAGCACGCCGCCCACAAATTGGGATTGGACCTGCGTTCGAACTAGGGCGACCACAACGAGGCCCAGCGAGAAGATCACGGCAATGGCGAGTGCGAGTGAGAGGATGAAGAAGGGGATGCTGACGGTGAGTCGCGCACCGAAGATCGCCGTACCGCCAACCAAGATGATGACGACTGCCGCCGCAGCGAGCACCAGGTCAACGATCAGTTGTGCGCCCAGCAGTCGTGACGGATGCACCGGAGTCGTGGAAATGCGTCTCAGCCACCCGATCTCACGGTCCCTCACCAGCGTGCTGGGCAGGGAGTTCGCTATGACAATGAACGAAATGACCATGATGGTCGGAACGTAGAGGTCAATCACCGTCAGGCCGCTGTTGCCGACATTCCCCGGGACGTTCTTGCTGATGAAACCGAAAACGACCAGCAGGATCACCGGAATCCCGATGCCGGGACCAAGAGCATAGGGCTCACGAAGAGAGAGCTTTGCCTGCACCTTGAGCAACGCCAAGAACTGAGCAAGCGACCGATGGCTGCGTTCCCCGCCCATACTCCGCGTCATGGTTGTGCGGGTCCCCCCTCGGTCGACGCGGTCTCCCTGGTCAGCCTGATGAAGGCATCATCAAGGTTTCCACCTCTTGCCTCGAGCTCCGAGATCTGCACTCCCATGGCCGCGAGTGCATTGATCAGCGATGCGGCCAGATCTCCGGTACCCGTTACGGTCACGTAGCGCTCTTTTCGTTCTACCACCTCGACACCTTGGACGGCGTACAGGGTCTTGTCATCCACCGGCTGTGATGGGACAAAGCGCACTCTGTTCATCCCTGCTGCGGCGGCGATCGCTTCCGGAGTGTCCAGAGCTACGAGCCGTCCCCGGTTGATCAGCGCCAAGCGGTCACAGAGGGTTTCGGCCTCATCCATGAAGTGGGTGACGAGGATCACGGTGACGCCATGCTCCCTCATGCGTTCTATGAGCGCCCAGGTGCCTCGCCGTGCCTCGGGATCGAGCCCGGTGGTCAGCTCATCCAGGATGGCGAGCTTGGGGTTCCCCACCAGCGCGAGCGCTATCGACACCCGTTGTTTCTGGCCGCCCGACAGGTTCTTGAACGCGGTGGGCTCGATGTTCTTGATCGAGAGGGACTGGAGCACCTCATGGGGATCCAGGGGATGCGCATAGAAGGAGGCAAAGAGTTCGAGAGCCTCGCCCACCCTCAAGCGTGGTGGCAGGGCGCTCTCCTGGAGCTGGACACCAACAAACTCTCTGATGCGGTATCTGTCGCGCTGTGGAGATAGGCCGAAGACGCTGATGGCTCCTGAATCTTGAGCACGAAGGCCGGAGATGCATTCGACTGTCGTCGTCTTTCCGGCACCGTTAGGGCCGATGATCCCAAAGATCTCCCCTTCCTGAATCGAAAACGACACGTCGTCGACCGCGAGCACGCTTCCGTACCGTTTAGCCAGATTCTTGATCGTGACGGCGGATTGCTCGCCATGCGGGCTACCGGCGCGGTTGAGCACGGGCCGAAGTATAGGTTGTCATCGGGTAGCGAAAGGGCCGCGCCATTTGGGGATGCCCGCCCCCGTGACCGCCGAGGGGCGTGCCCACAGAGGTGGGCTCAGTCTCGTGCGGCTGAGGGATCTGGGTGACGCGGTGGAGGATGCGCATCGGCCGGAGAGCCTGTCGACGTCCCGCCTAGCCTCGATATAGGCGTCCAGGTCGGTCGTGGCGACCGGGACAGACCGCCGAAGGCGCACGACGGGCAGCTCCCCGGCGCTGATCTGCCGACGGACAGAGACCACCGACACGTTGAGGAGCATGGTCACCACGGGGATGGTGAGGAGTTCGGAGGAGTCGGCCGCGGAGCGTTCGGCGCCAAGTCGCTGGCCGCCCGGGCTGGGCTGGGTCGGCGAGGGGGGCCGGGGAAGGGCCGGGCGCACACTGGCAGGCGCCGGTCATCGAGCGCGAGATGGTCCGGGGAGAAGGTACAGAAGAGCGTGGTATACGCTGGTCTTCAAGCGGAATTGGAGTTTGCTGGGCATGGGCCGCACCGAATCCTCTGATGACGGACCGCATCAGCCCTGGACCGTGTCCATCGGTCTGGGCGTGCCAGAACTTCTGGCTGTGCTGGTGCGCGAGGGCGAACTCACAGCGACCGCCGCCAGCCGGGCGGGGCTGAACCCCGCCGTCCCGAGCTGTCCCGGCTGGACGGTGGGCGACGTGGTGGGACACTTGGGGGGCGTCTATCGCTGGGCGACCACCATCCTGGTCGAGGAGCGTCAGGTAGCCATGGCCCCCGAGGAGAGAGCGGCTTTGAGAGAGGCCTGGCCGGCGGGCGATCTGTTGCTCCCCTGGTTCCGCGATGTGTGCCGCTCCGCGGTGGGCGCACTGCAGAGTGCCGACCCCCATCTCGACTGCTGGACCTTTCTCCCAGCGGACTCGCCTCGAGCGTTCTGGGCCCGTCGCCTAGCTCACGAGACCGGGGTTCATCGGGCCGACGTCGAGGCCGCCGTGGGCGCGGTCAGCCCTTTCCCGGTACCGGTGGCCTTGGACGGGATCGAGGAAATGCTGTTCGGCTTCGCGGCCAGGAAGCGGTCAATTCCGGTAGATTCACCCCGGGAACTGCGACTCTGCCCCACCGATGCGGAGGTCGGTTGGCGGGTGAGCCTGGCTCCGGACGGAGTCCACGTGTCCAGGGAGCGCGGCGACGGCGACTGCCGGGTCACGGGCACCGCCTCCAGCCTGTTTCTTCTGCTCTGGAACCGTCCCATGCCCACTGAGGTCGAGGTCAGCGGCGATCACCTGGTGATCGACCTCTGGCGGGACTCGATCCGAGTGTGAACCGCTCGGGGTCTAATGCAGACTCAAGTTTGGCTCTCATATGTCGTCGAGGGTCGGCTCAGCCTCCCCCTGGGCGGTCTTCTTTGTCGGGGTCCCTTTTTTTGGGAGTCGTGTGACCCCGCTATCGTGGCTCACGTTGGCTCCCAGGGCCGTGGTGGCGGAGAGCTGAGCACCCGGTCGTCCCAGTCGGCTAGTCCCTTGCCGAGACGACCGTTGGCATCGCACCATAGTTGTCACTTGTGCTGAGGTGGCTGTAGACCCCTGGAGCACCGAGAGGTCGGTGTGGCCCAGAATCCGTTGGAGGCTGGTGAGGTCGGCTCCCCGGCGGAGCCATTCCGTCGCGAAGCTGCGCCTCAGTAGATGGCGATAGACACGGCGCTCGATGCCGGCCTCTCGTCCCAGCAGGCGGATCGCCTGCTCGACACCGCTCTTTTCTTTGTGATGGGGGAGTAGTGCCTGTCGATGCCTTTCCTTAGTGCCACGAACACTCGCTCCTGACCCTCGGCATCGCGCCCGTTGAGGTAGCGCCGGATGCGTTGGGAGAGGGCGGGCCTGATCGGCACCATCCGCTCCAAACTGCCTCTGCCGCGGACCTTGAGGGTGCCGTCCCAGGCGTGCTGGAAAAGTGAGCTGTAGCTCGCGGAGGTATGCATGTTAGGCGATCATCTCGGCGGGGTGGTCTTGGCCTTGTCGCTGGCGTTGTAGCTGCTGGTGGTCGAGG
>JBEKRL010000110.1:0-3924 GCA_049518775.1 Candidatus Dormibacteria bacterium | reverse complement strand
ACTCAACACCCAAAGCCTGCCAGGGGGCTCCCTTCTTCTGTTCACCTACAGGGCTCCGCTCCTGCCCCGGAGCCTCTGTACTTTTGGTGATCAGCTCATTGCACTATTCGCGATCGCCCACACCCGGGCCTCTTGTGGTCTCCGGGCCACCGCTGAGGCGGACAATGGGGCAGGTGCGCCAGCTGGCACAACCTTGCACCGCGCAGGCACGGAAGTTACCGTACCTTCCGGAGTGCGTCCAGATCACCAACTGGCGTGGACATTGAGCGCCGCCAAGGAGCAGAGGGGTCCCTAATCCTCTCCGGCTACCTTGTCCGTGAGCTTGTCGACTGCGTCTTTAATCTGGCCTCTTGCTCGGTCGGTCCTACCTTCCTTCTTAAGCTTCTCGTTGTCGGTGAGGTCGCCCAGAGCCTCCTTAACCCTGCCCTTAGCTTCGTCCGTGTGGCTCATGGCATCTCCTCAACTGCTGCGGTTCGGGGCCTGACCCTCTCGCCGCCGGGCGGCATCGCGGGTCAGTAGTAGTGCCTACGGCGTCCAACCTGGTGACCCATGCTGCCCAGGACCCAGAGAGCGACACCGACTAAGGCGAGGATCAAGCCGACGGTCCACAGGATCGGGATTCCGACGACGAAACCGATGAGGAGCAGAACAACACCAAGCACAATCATGCCCGGTCCTCCGGAGGGTCAACCCGTTTGTCGCACGCTCTTGCGGTGGCGTCCCGGTCGACCTCTCCAGACGCCTGGTCCAGTGTGCGCCACGTTGGATCTGGTGTCGGTACGCTGGCGGTCAGAGGAGCTGCTGGCGAAGGTCCCCCAGGCTTCAGAGCCTGTCAGTCTGGGTGGGTCGACGGCCAGCCATGATGCCAACCAGGCTGACCACGATCCAGGCGGCGATCAGGTAGACGACGATCGCGACCACGTCGGGCCAGTTGGCGTAACGGCCGGTGGCTACGGAGGTGGCCAGGACGCCCCGGAACGGAGCCGCGAGGGCAGCCGCCACCGAGGCGATAAACCCGACGAACCCGACGGCGGTCGAGGCCAGAAGCTTGAAGACGAAGTCGAGGGCCAGGACCACGTCGACGACCCCCACCGCCAGCCACACCGTGCTCTTGGCCCGGGACGCCATCGGCGCGACGGTGCCAGTGGTGCGGGTGACCGTCTGCTCGCTGCTTCCGCTGGGTCCCACGCGGGTCACGGTCTCCTCTCGCTCGTTGACTTCTGGGTCGCTCATGATCTCTATCTCCGGTGATTCCTCTCGGCCTGCCGGTTCTCAGTGGCAGTTATGCCACGCTTGGTCTGGCCTGACTGACGCGTTTCACCTGCCCGGGTCACGGGGCAGTGATCGGTCTCGAGGCCCCTGCCCTGCCGTTCCTGGGCGCGCCCAGAAGCCACGGCCAGCTGCCGGGGAAGACGGTCGCGCAGATCACCCCGTGCCCCGTGTGAGTAGGGCTCTCTCTTGCCAAGCGACGATCCAAGGGTGACGTCGTAGGCGCCGGCGGAGGGGCCGACCATCGGCCTCCGCATGGCCAGGAGCGGGGATCCCCAGAGTTTGGCGAGCACCTTATCCGTGAGGATGGGGGAGGAGCTCGAGCTCCGCGGGAGGATGCGGCTCCGAGGTGGAGACGCAGCGTGGCCGTTGCCCGTGGCTAGCGCGATGTCCACCGCTGGGCTGCCGCGGCCAGCACCTGGCCGCCTGAGAAACTCGGTGTGGAGCCGACCATGCCGGCGAGTTCTGCCATGGCGAGGGTGAGGACAGCTCGCCGTGCTGGCTCCACCTGGGAAAGGAGATGTTCCAGAGTCGCGACCACGTCGCTGCGATGATCGGCGGCCATCTTGAGGCCGGCGCCTGTGACGGCCAAGCGCTCAAGCTGCCGGTCCGGGCCGTCTCCGCTGTTCACAACAGCTCCTACGCTGGCAAGCCGGTCCGCGATCTCGGTGGCCACCACTCTGCTCCAGTCGAGGGACCGAGCAAGAGCTGTCACGGTGAGCTCTTCATCCTGGAGACAGCCAAGCGCCCTGAAGTGCTGCCGGGTCAGGCCGTTGGCAGCCGAGCTGGGAGCCTTCGGCGCGAAGCTTCCCGCTTGACGGACGAGGTCGATCCAAAGGCCCACGACATGGCTGGACACGCCACTTGTGATCCCGCCCACCTGCGCTGCCCGGGCGCCGGCTCCATCGGCGCCGCGGGAGGGTCCTCCGGGAACCGGGTGAATCGGGAGTGCAGCAAGGGGCGCCGCGCTGGCCCCTAGCATGACTGCGCCTCCAGCGTCGTCACTTGGCTGCCTCCTATTTGGAGTGGGACGGGGCCGGCGAGACGGACCTCAGAGGGGAGAAGGCCGCTTGCTCGCATCCGGCCCCACTGGCTATAATGCCACCCCCAGCGGGAGCCGTCGGTCCGCTGCCGTACTGAAGCAGGCGAGGCCACGTGGCGTCGACCCCAAAGACGAGGCGCAGGTTGTGATCCTAGCGGCTCAGGCGACGGAAGATCTCGGCGGCAACCGGCTCCTGGGTTGCCTCCCGGCCCACGAGCGAGCCCGGCTCCTGTCGAAGCTGGTGCCGAGCTTTCTGAAGGTAAAGACCGTGCTCTTCGAGCCCGGGCAGGTAGTGGATGCGGTGTACTTCCCGTTGGATGGCGTCGTCTCTTTGGTCACACCCTTGGAGGACGGAGCCATCGTCGAGGTGGCGACCATCGGCAACGAGGGACTGGTAGGCGTGCCCGTTGTGCTGGGAGGGAGCCTGGCGGTGCGAGCTATCTCGCAGGTGGCCGGCCGTTCACTGACCATGTCGACCAGTGACTTTCTCGGAGAGTTGGACCACAGCCAACCGATGGCCAGGCTGGTGCAGAACTACGTGCAAGCCTTGTTCGGGCAGATCTCGCAAGCGGCTGCCTGCAACCGCCTCCATTCGAGTGAGGAGCGACTGAGCCGATGGCTGCTGATGAGCCACGACCGGGTCCGGAAGGATCAGTTCATCATCACCCACGAGTTCCTCGGCCAGATGCTGGGAGCGCGCCGCGCCACCGTGACCCTCGCCGCTGGCGCTCTGCAGCGGGCAGGGTTGATCAGCTACTCCCGCGGCCATATCGAGATCATTGACCGGCAGGGTCTGGAGTCCGTGGCTTGCGAGTGCTACCGGGTAATCAAGTCAGAACTTGATGGGGTGATTGCAGGGGCTCAGGCGTAGTCGCAGCGGAAGGCTTGGACTCGACCTGCGTCTGCACCAGAACCGTGTCCCGCCGCCGACATTCGACCCTTGGCGCCTGGCAGGCGCACGCGGGAGTGCCGAGGTTGTGGCCTCAAGAAGTCGTGGGTACCCTGCTGTCGTGTCCATGCAAGTAGCGTCGCCGGGTCCGCGCGATGATTGGTGGCGGATCAACCGCCGACCTGCCTCGTCCTCAGCGCTTAGGTCTCCACCCTTCTCGATGCTGGGCGCATTGTCGACCTCCCTTTGTGCCGGGCCCCCAGGAGGTTCGCCTGGCCCAACGAAGCACCGAGGGCGCTACTCACGGGCCGCGGAGTGGTGGAATAGCGGGCGGAACTGAGAGACAAGTCCCGCGGAGTGGTGTAATAGCGGACGGAACTCAGGGGTAGCTTCATCAGGCGGCCAGCCCTGCGGTTAGGGGGTTGGTGAGCCGGGGATCGGCGCTGGGGTCCAGCCGGGCCATGGACTGTTGAGAGAAGTGGCAGCGGCCGTCCTACCACTCGTCGTGTTGATCTTGGAGAACCGCGGTGGAAAGCCTCAGCAGAGCGGCTGAATTGGGGAAGATGCCCACCACCTTGGCCCTGCGGTCAAGCTCGGCGTTCACCCGCTCCAGGGCGTTGGTGGAGCGGATCGAGCGCCAGTGCTCGCTGGGAAAGGCCAGGTAGGAGAGGATGTCGGCTTCGGCATCCCGGAGGAGCTTGGCCACTTTGGGGTAGCGGGGCTG
>JBEKRL010000109.1:0-4022 GCA_049518775.1 Candidatus Dormibacteria bacterium | reverse complement strand
GACAGGGGCGACTCCCAGGCCCACGACCGCTCCAGCCCCCCGGACCACCGCCCGGCCAACCCCGGCCAGCACGCCTTGGCCAACTCCGCGCCCGACAGCGGCTCCTACACCAGTTCCCACGGCACAGCCAGCGCCCACTCCGACGCCACCGCCCGCAGTGGAGGCGACTCAGTTCTCAGTGACCGTTGCCGTCGGCGGAACCTTACTGGGGCAGAGTGGGCCGATGGCGGGCACCACCGCCACGACGACGACATGGCAGCGGGCATTCACCGTGGACGCGCCTGCCGCAGGCACGACGATGACCTTGCACGTCCTCGGGACATGGCAGCTCAATTGGGCCGACCTCCACTCCATGGCAGCGCAATGGACGGTTGTGGGCACAGTTGGTTGTGGTGGGAGCTTTCGGCACATTTACAACCAGAACGGCGGGGCCGACGCGACCGACAGTGGAGACCTCAACGAAATCCAAGGGCCCAACACGGCTTTTTTCATGAACGTCAGCTGCTCAGTGGTCGCGAGCTTCACGGTGTCGGTCGCCTTCTTCCCGGCAAGCTGAGGCGATGGTGGCGACTCGAACTGATCATACCCCGGGGACGCAGAGGATTCGCTCGGGGGACTTTCTCAGATGGGCGGAGTCGATCCCAGCACTCTACGCCCGTACTTCCAGCCAGGCGGACCAAGTTCACCGTGAACCCAGGGGTGTGATGCAGATAGCCCCGGAGCTAGCCAGGTGCTATTATGCTGAGCTGACTATCTTCGGCAACCAGCCTGAGCGGCTCGGTAGAGCCGCCAGCCTAGAAAGGAGGCTAATGCTCCCACCTTGGAGTGACCTAACGAACCATTGTCAACGCGCATTGAAGCTGGCTGGCACCAAGTCGCAACGTCACGGGCATTCATACGTGTGGGACACCGATGTTGTCGAAGCCATGCTAGAAGACCCGGCGTCGATTGCATGCACGGTGTTGACTTCCCTCGGTCTCAGTACTGATACGTTTGAGAACACGGTTGCGCGACAATACATGGCACTTGGCCCCGGCACTTCCCGGACCGGCGCGGGAGTCAAGGACGCTTTATTAGCTGCGCATGCTTCAGCGCTCAGCGGCCATGTGAGGGTAAGCACTGGTCATCTGATGAAGGGTATTCTGGTCAGCCCACCGAATACCGGGGCACAGTTGTCTCATATGACGGGTGTACCCCTCATGTCCATCACGTCGCTCGTCGACGACGCTCTCAGGCAGGCACCACTAGAGGATTAGCCCAGATCGAACTCAGCTACAGGCAGGAACGTCGGTGTCGGAAGTAGCGAGAGGCGCACCGCTGGTGCGCCTCTCGCTTTGGTCGCTAGGGTCCCGTCACGTAAACTTCGTGGACACCGTTCCCGTAGAGATCGATCTCGATTTGGTAGGTCGAACCGCCATCAGCGACATCGTACCCCTCGTCTATCCAGACCATGGGGTAAGGCATGCTAACCCCATTGTTGAGGTTGCTGCAGTTTAGGACAACAGCGAGGTTCGAGCTACATGAGGGGGCTGCGCCCCAGACATAAGCATAGGTACCGTTGTACTGCCAGTCCCCAGATATAGTGGAGTGAAAGCCGAGCGGTGCGGAGTCAGTCACCGAGACATGCTGCACCGTATAGGCGTCGGGGCTGGCAACCGCAGCACTGACTGTGAGTTGGCTGAACGCGATGGACACGGTGTTGTCGCCCAGTTGGAATGTCTGGACACCAGGTCCAGCCGGCATGGTGAACTCTCGCTGAGTCAGGGTAGCCGCGGAGGTGGGCACAGCGCTAAGTGCCGTCGCCCCGCCAACTAGGGCAAGTGCGAAGGCTAGGGTGAGTACTGGTCTGTGCATGAGTTGCTTCATCGCGTCCTCCTTGATCGTATTGCGTAATTCCGACCCTCTACATGCCACTCATCCGGCAGAACCAGATGGTTCGCCGAAGGGGGTACCAGCCCACGGAGTAGGGAGCTTCGCTCCAGCCCTCGCAGTCGGCGTGGCGGTGGACGAGCCAGCGTCGGTACGATGGAGCGGCGGCCCAGCCAGGGCCATGTGCTGTCCACATCTGGCCATTCGGGGTCTGCGTGGAGATGGAGCAGTTTCCGAGCCACTGATTGACTGACCTCAGCACTGCAACGGCCAGCGGCAACTATAGGCTCAAGGGGTGTGACGCCTCGGGGTTGGGAAAACTGCACAGCCATCTACTTGCGCTCCGTCGCGTGCATCGCTCGGTCGCAGGAGACCCAGCCCCACCGCAGGGTATGAGCACCGGGGCGCGCGCCGTTCGCCAGACAACGGGACTTGACTACGATGCTTTCCCCTACTGATACGCCTTGTAAGTCCCCAGTAAAACGTAGCCTCAGTCGTTTGTCAAGAGGAGGTTGTCGCGGGGTGTGGGGTGGGAAAGCAGGAGCAGCCGGACATACGTGGGCTCGCCGGGTAGACCGAGGTGTACGATGCCGACGCGGAACCGTCGGTAGCGGTCGACCCCGGGGTGCTGGCCGTAGGTAGTGACCGTTTGAGTGTCCTCTGCGTAGCACGGCGCGTTCGTGACAGGCCCCGCTTCTGCTTGCTCGACGATCCCGACCAGCCCCACATCGATGGGCCGGTCAGCGATAGGAGCCAGGTATTCCGACGCCTGCCCGGCCATAATCGGCGTGATTTCCAAGCCCACTTCGCAATCCTCCAAAGGTCCGGCAACGGTCCCGGTCTACCAGGACTCCGCGCCGGCGGAAATGCCCGGGGAGCCGGTCTGATCCGTCGCCGCCGCTCCCTCTTCCTTAGTGGCAGTGGTCTGGGCGGCAGCGATTTGGGCCGCCACCTCCCAGGGCTCCAGCGGCGGCGGTAGGTCCGGCGGCACCTCGCCCCACGCGCCGACGGCGGCGCTATCGTTCTCCAAAGCGTTCTGTGGCCCCAACAACTCGGAGTAGGAGGGCGGCTTGCTCCGGGAGCATCCCCCGTCCGGAGGGGGGAGAGGGCACTTGCTGAATGAGTCCTTCCAGCGAGGAACAGCACGCTCCAAGTCGAGATCCCAATCCATCTGCCTATAGATAGGTGCCGCACCGATTTCGCCGTCCTTGACCGGGGGGGAGAAGACCTGATCCGATCGCATCTTCAGCCCTCGGAGCGTACCCACTACATCGGCGTGGTACGGGAAACAGGGCTTCACGGCCTCGGCGGGCTCCGGCCAGGCAGAGCGGAACACGTGCTCCACCCAATCCATGAGAGCGCGCTGCGCGAACGAGCGAGAGAAAGGCGGCAGGTCGCACCAGGGCGACCAGGGCGGTTGAGCCGGGACGGCGGGCGGAGGCGCGGCCTCTTCCCCCTCCGGGACGGTCTCCAACTCATCCATTCGCGGTACCTGAAGTCTTGGTCGGGTTCACCAGGTGCCCCACCGCCGACACGGCGTCATGTATGCCCGACTCCACAAATGGCACCGTGGACCGGAGGCTCGACTGCACGGCAGGAGGCCCGGCTACCACGCCGGTCGCTCCCAGCAGCACACCGACCACCAGGCCCGGCACGAGGCCGCGCATCATCTCTTCACTTCTCTAATGTCCGCCACCAGACCGGCCAAGGGTCGGCGGCCACGGTGAGGCGTGCGCGGCAGATCCTCGGGCAGGCCACGGGCCCGGCGGTTGTACGCCGCGTTCCGGCAGGTCTTGCAGCACGTCCGGCGAGGACGGCCAGTGGGCTTCGGAGGCTGCAAGAGCCTCCCGCAGTGCGCACATGCACTCGGGCGGGTTTCGTCCGACGACACTACGCGGGCCGCTGCGGCACGAGAGAGAGTGGGGCGGGCCGCTTGGACCTTGGTCTTGGCGCTCATGGCCTATCTTCTCTCTCGCCGCCCGCGATCCGTCGGAGCTTCGACCAGCGCGACGGCTTGGACCGGGCGGCGGCGCTGGCGGCGTCAAAGTCGCCCTCGGCCCGTTGCAGGCGGGGAGGCTTGACCCAGCCGCCGGCCGCATGAGCCGCCGCGACCGCTTCCGCATCCTTGAGGTCGTCGGCCCGGTCCAGCGCCT
>JBEKRL010000108.1:0-7242 GCA_049518775.1 Candidatus Dormibacteria bacterium | reverse complement strand
GGGGGCTCCAGCGTCGGCCTGCGGAGGGGTCGCAGCCCAGGTGGCCGAGCCCAACTGCGTCTTGCCCTCGTGCCGGCTCCTCTCCCCGGCGACGGCCAACGCACCCGCGCCCTGCTCCGTCGGCGTGGCCGAGACGGTGGAGCAGATCAGAGGTCGCAAGATCGCCGCCACCGGCTACGTGGGAATCCCCGGCAGCGGCACGCGCTCTGGGGGCGTCCGTTCCGACCGCCGGCCGATGGCCGGATCCTGGCCAGCACGGCCAGGCAGGTGAAGACCGATCGGGACACGCCCGAGCTCAGGGTTGGGTCCCAGCCTGCTGGGAGACGGAGCGTTGTCTGGGTCAGGCTTTGAGCCGGGGCATCTAGGACTACAGTGACCCTGTGGAGGTGACGCTGCGAGCCAATTACCGGCGGGCCCCCAGCTGGTCGTGGTCATCCCCTTGAGCCCTCGGGGGATGACCGGACAGGATGTCCCACGCCCACGGCCTGCCAGTCGAGGGAACATCGTTGGGGCCCGGCCAACGGTGGGCCACGGCGGCGGCCGCACCTGAGCTGGTTGAGCGATGGCCTCCCTCCGGCTCGATGCGGCACGGAAGCAGTTCCAGGAGCGGCTCCTCACGCAACTGCGCGCTCGCTACCCAGGCTGGGAGTTCACCCCTCGGGACAACGACTTCGGGGTCCTCGCGCGCAGGCAGAACGCCCTGGTGGCGATGTCGCTGGAATCCCTCTTCGCCGAGGCCAACCTGCCCGGTGCTCCCGCTCCCGAGCAGATCTCCCGCTTCGTGGCCGCCGCCGGACCCAGGCTGAGCTCGGCCGAGCAGGGTCCGGCACACGCAGGGCCCACCCCGGACCCGGGCGCCCTGGTGTGGTGCGTTAGGAGCGACCGCAGCATCCGCAGCTTCAGCCGATTTGCCGAGCTGGCCACCAGGGAACTGCCCGGGGGTTTGCTCGCCTTCGTGGCCGAGGTCCTGCCCGGTGATGCCATGCGGGGCGTATCCCAGGCTGAGGCCGCCGCGGGAGGCCTCAGCTCGGCGGAGCTGGTCCATCACGCCGACCACAACACTCCCCTCCGCCTGGCACGCTGGCGCCGGGTTCTGGAGGGGCCGGGCGAGCGCCGCTGGCTCTTCACCGATGACATCCTCTTCTCCAGCAGCCTCCTGATGGTGCCGGAGTTCCTCCACGCCCTGGCTCAGCGCGGAGACGGAAACGCGGTCCTGGTCGCCCCCGACCGGGCCATGGTGGTGGCCGCCGTGGGTGAGGCCGCCGCCCCCGAGCAGCTCCGGCCGATCGCGCAACGCCTCTTCCGGCTGGCGGTCAGCCCCCTGAGTCCGGTGCTGCTCAGTACCGACGGCAGGACGCTGGCATTGCACCCGGCCGAGGTCCGGCCCGAGCGGCGGAGGACAGGATGGCGCTGGCTCCCGGGGGCTCGCTCGAATTGAGCGAGGCCCCGCCAGCGCTCTCCCTGGCGATCCGCGAGATGCGCCAGGAGGCCCGCAGCCGGTATGGCTACGCCCTCGTCGAGGTGGCGGTGTCGGGCGCCACGGTCAGGGCCACCGTGGCCCTGCCCGGGCAGGCCGAGGAGCTGCGCAGGCTGTTCCAGGAGGTCTGGCCTGAGGCCGAGCTTCACGTGCTGGTGCTGGCCAGCCGCCGGGCCCGGCTGGCGCTTCATCCCGACTCGGAGCCGCTCCAGGTCTGGAAGCGGCCGGTGGAGAGCCCGGCTGCCGGTGGGGAGCTCACCACCCAGCTGCTCCCGGGGGACCCGCCGGCCGAGCTGCTGGCGGTCCGGGGCGGTCAATACCTGGTCCGCGCACCCGGCGGAGCGGTTGGCTGGGTGTCCCGCGCCGCCGAGTTCCGGATGGGGCCCAACCCGGTCCAGGGCCCATGCCTCCAGCGGGAATGGGACCCACGGGTGGTCCTGGAGACCGCCCTCTC
Organism: Candidatus Dormibacteria bacterium; assembly: GCA_049518775.1. Taxonomy (GTDB): domain Bacteria; phylum Chloroflexota; class Dormibacteria; order Aeolococcales; family Bog-877; genus Bog-877. The sequence goes on along the minus strand of JBEKRL010000108.1, from coordinate 5,311 downwards.
GCTGCTGGGCCGTCCCTACGTCTGGGGCGGAACTGGGGGGCCGGGGGTGGACTGCTCCGGTCTCAGCTGGCGCTCCTTCCTGGCGGCAGGGGTTCTGCTTCCCCGCAACAGCCGCGCGCAGCGCCAGGTGGGCGACCGGGTGCAGTTGGCCGAACTCGCGGCGGCGGACCTAGTGGGAGCCGTCTACCGCGGTCCCAGGCGGACCAGCCACGTGGCGATCGCCTAACCTAGCCCAGATGGAGGTAGCCGGAACGCCAGAGCCGGCCGGTGCCGCGGCCCCGAACCTTCCGCTTCCCCTCCGGGTGCCCCCCGCCCTGGCGCAGCTCCGGCGGCGCCGGGTGGACCTGGTCGGGGTGGCCAGCGTCGAGGTCGGCGAGATGGCCCGCTACCTGCTGGAGGCAGGCTTCACCAATCTGGTCGGCCACGATCAGCAGCCTGACCCGGAAGCACTGGCGAAGGCTCACAACCTGGCCCACGCGGGGCTTGCTCAAGAGGAGCGCCAGGCGCGCCTCGCCGGGCTTGTTGAAGGGCTGTCCTCGCTGCGCTTGGGCGCCGATTACCTGCGCGGCGTGGAGGAGGCCGAGGTGGTGATCCCGACCCAGGCCTGGTTCCTCTCGCCGGCCAATGCCAGGTTGCATGATCTCAAGCGCGCGGGCCACCCCTTCTACTCGCTGGTCCAGGCCTACCTGGACCTGGCCCTGGGTGAGGTGATCGGGGTCACCGGGAGCCATGGGAAGTCCACCACCAGCGCCCTGGTGGCGGCGATCCTGGGCCGCTCCTCCCTGTACGAGAAGGTTTGGCTGGCCGGAAACGACCGCCACAACCGCCAGGCCCTGGAGGAGGTGGCCCGGGACGATGGGCACAGCTGCCTGGTGCTGGAGATCAGCAACCGGCAGCTGCTCCAGCTGGATCGAGCTCCCCGGGTGGGCTGCATCACCAACATCACCCCCAACCACCTGAGTGAGCACCAGGGCATGGAGGGGTACGTGCGGGCCAAGCGGCGGATCTTCGACCTGCCCGGCAGTGAGGTTGCCCTCCGCAACGGAGACGACCCGCTCAGCCTCGGCACCGGGGCGCTCCAGCCGGGCCGACGGGAGCTCCGCTTCGCCCAGGCTGAGGCCGGTCTGGGAGGCTTCGACGGCGCCTTCGAGGAGGAAGGGGAGATCCGGCTGCGCTGGTGCGGCGAGGTGGTGCCGGTCATGCCGGTGGAGCGGGTACGGCTTCTGGGCCGACACAACCTGGCCAACGTGAGGGCGGCCCTCACCGGGCTGGCCGCGGTGGCTGCCCCCGACCTCGGGCTGGCGGAGCTGGCGGCCGGCGCCATCGAGGGCTTCACTCCGCTCCGGCACCGCACCGAGCTGGTCCGGCGGCACCGGGGAGTCGACTACTTCGACGACCTCTCCAGCACCACACCCCAGTCGACCGTGGCGGCGGTGCTCGCCACCGGCCGGCCCACGGTTCTGATCGCGGGAGGCGAGGACAAGGGGATCGGCTTCTCCCAGCTGGCGGCGCTCGCGGGGGGGGCGCTGAGGGCGGTGGTGCTGCTCCCCGGCGCCGGTTCGGAGCGGCTGGCTGCAGAGCTGCTGCGGGCCGGCCAGCAGCGGCTGCTGCACCGGATGGATCAGCTCCAACCGGCGGTGGAGCTGGCCGCCCGCCTGGCAGAGCCGGGAGACGCGGTCCTGCTCTCGCCGGCCTGCCCCGGATTCTTCAGCGCCCACTACCAGGAGGGCGGGTTTCGCCAGGCGGTCCGGCGGGCTACTTCTCCTCGTCCACGAAAGGAGCCAGGGTGACCGGCTCCAGCGCCATCAGTTCGAAGGCGGCACCGCAGTTGGGGCAGTCGACCAGGTCACCCACCTCCTCGGCGTCGGTGAGGTCGAGCGGGGAGCCACAGTCTGGGCACCGCTGGGTCGGGGCGCCGGTTTCGGACACGCTGGTCATCCTCCTTGCCTGGGGCTGAGACGGAGGGCCCCGCCGCCCGGGGGCAGTGGGTCCACGCCGAACTCCTGGGTCCGAGTGTACCGACTGCATCCCAGCTCTCCCTGGGGGAGGGCGGAACCGTGCTGGAGGCGGCCAGGGAGCTGGGCCTGGCCCTGGGAGTCCCATCGCTCTGGCTCAAGCGCGAGGACCTCTCCCCGACGGGCTCCCACAAGGCCAGAAGCCTGGGGTACCTCTGCTCCCACCTGTTGGCTGAGGGCCGGGATCAGGCGGTGATCTCCTCCTCGGGGAACGCGGCCATCGCCGCGGCCGCGTTCGCCTCGCTGGCGGGGATGCGGCTGCTCAGCCTGGTCTCCCCCCTGACCCCGAGGGCCAAATTGAACGTGCTGATGACCCACCCGCAGCTCACCGTCCTCAGCGACCGGCCGGTCGCACTGCTCCATCACGCGGTTGGGGAGTGGGGCCTTGCCGACCTCCGTGGCTCGGTCAACCCACTCGCCCCCAACGCCTACCGGGGGATCGCGGCCGAGCTGGTCGCCGGCGATCCCGTTGAGGCGGTCTTTGTATTCTCCAGCAGCGGCGCCACCGCGCTGGGCCTGAGCCAGGGCTTTGAGGCGCTGGCGACACCGGGGAGCCAGCCCCGCCTGCACGTGGTCGAGGGGCTCCCCGGAGGCGAGCTCACCCGGCCCTGGTACCCCGGTGGTGGCCACCGCGGAGCTGGGGAAGCGAGCTTCTCCGAACTCGGGGCCCGGCGCTCCCGGCTGGCCCCGGCGGTCCGGCGCGCGGTCCGCCAGAGCGGTGGCCGGGGCTGGCGGATCGGAGGGGCGGAACTGGCGGGGATGCGGGAGCTGGGCCGCAACCACGGTCTGGAGACGTCGTGGGAGGGGCTGGCGGTTCTGGCGGCGATCGGCAGGGCGGCCGAGCTGGGCGCCGGCGCCGGCCGCTGGGTGGCGGTGCTGACCGGAGCCGCCTGGCAGCTGGAGCTCCAGCCCGCAGCCGAGGGCGAGCTCCCCCTGCCCCGGGCCGAGTCCCCCCGGGAGTTGGACCTCCTGCTGGAGGCGGCGGGCTTCACCCGCCCGTCGGCCCGATGAGCCGGGTGGCGTTCCTGGGCCCGGACCCTTTGCCGGCGCTCGGCAGCGGCCTGGCGGTGCTCTGCGCCGACGGCTGCGGCCTGGACCGGGGTGGCGGTCCCCCCTTGGAGCAGTTCGAGCTCCCGGGGAAACAGTCAAGCCTTGGCCTGCTGAAGCTGCCCCAGGTCCAGGAGCGACTTCGCGGCTCCGCCGACGCGATCACGGTCTGGAAGAGCTCCGCCGCCCTGGAGCAGCTGGCCGCAGGCTTGGGACTGGGTCTGGCCAGCAGCCCCGCCCTGGTGGCCCGGCGGCTCGAGAACAAGGCCTATTTCAGTCGCAGCGCAGCCGCGGCCGGGCTTCCGGTGCCCCCCGCGCGCACCGGGCGGGCCGGCCCCGAGCTGCTGGGAGAGGCGGGGGGGCTGCCCGGCCCCTGGGTGTTCCAGCTGGCCCAGGGATTCTCCGGCGCGCAGACCTACCCGGCCCGAGAGGCGGCCACGCTGGCGGAGCTGATGGATCAATTCCGCGGCCACCCCTGCCGGGTGGCCAGCGCGGTTCCGGGCACCCCGATCACCGTCACCGGGGTGGTAGGAGCGGCCGGTCTGGCGGTGTCGCCCGCCTGCCGCCAGCTGACCGGCATTCCCAGCCTCACCCCCCACCCGCTGGGCTCCTGCGGCGACGACTACGGGTTCCCGGTGCCTGGCGCCAGCGAGGTGGAGGCTCTGGCTCTCCGGGTGGCGGCGTGGCTTCGCCAGGAGGGCCACCTGGGGATCTTCGGCCTGGATCTGGTGCAGGCCCCCACCGGGCAGCTCTGGTGCATTGAGGTGAATCCTCGGCTGGTGGCCTCGGTGCCACTCTTCAGCCTCAGCGCCAGGGACTGCGGCGGACCGGGCTTGCTGGGGCAGCACCTGGCCTGCTTCGGGCTGGCGCGGTGGGGGGGTTCCCCGCTGGAGTGCCACTGGTCCCAGGTGATCCTCTATCAGGAGGGCCAGCGCCTCGCCCAGCCCCTAGCCCGGACCGGCCGGGCCGGACTCGGCGGCGACGAGCCGCTGGCATGGATGCCCCTGGGGCTGGAGGGGCCCCGGCCCGGCGAGATCGCCATCGTCGTCCAGGGGAGCTCCAGCCCCGGCGGGGAACTTGCCCGGATCATCTTCCAGGGCCCGGGGCTCGGGCCGGACGGGCTCCCCCTACCCCCCTACCCTGGATGAGCCGGCGGGTTGCGGAGCTGCGCGCGCAGCTGGAGCTCTCGCAGGCCACCCCGGCGGTTTCGTGAACCCGGCGCAAGAGGTAAGTTGAAGCCGTGGAGTTCCGCGACGAATCCCGGCTACCGCTCACCCGAGATCGGATGAGGGCCAATATGCCCGAATCTCGCACTATCTGACGCACTAAGTGCTAAGATCGCCGCATGGCAAACACGAACCCGACCAAGACTCGCCGAACCAAGGGAACGGGTGGGATCGCCCATCGGCCAGACGGTAGGTGGGAGGCCACGCTTCGGGGTCAGCACTACTACCTGCCCACAAAGCTCGACGCCGAGCGCAAGCTCCGCGACCTGCTCAACCTCATAGATAAGGGAGTCGACCCCGCGCCCGAGTCCCTGACGGTCGGAGCGCTGCTCACTGGCTGGCTGGAAGGCCATCGGGCCGCCGTCCGGCCGAGCACCTTCAGGAGCCACGAGCAGGTGGTCAGGCTTCACCTACTCCCGCGCCTGGGCTCCGTCCGCGTCAACCGGCTGCAACCCGATGATGTCTCGGGGATGATGACGGCACTCGCCGCCGAAGGCAAGGCTCCGGGCACAATCCGACTCGTTCGGGTGGTACTGAGCGCGGCGCTTCAGTCCGCCATCGACGCCGGTAAGCTGTCCCGCAACGCCGCCCGGATCGCCAAGGCTCCGAGGGTCGAGGATTCGACGCCCTTTGTGCCGACCCCTGAGTTGGCCCGCGCCATTATCGAGGCGTGCGGTGAGTACTCTGAGGAACTCCGTCGAGCGGTCGCTTTCGGGATGACGACGGGACTCCGCATCGGAGAGCAGCAAGGGCTCAGGTGGCAGGACGCCGACCTAGACGGGGGGTATCTCAGGATCACCCACACGCTCACCCGCAAACTCACCGAATCGGGCGGACTGGCTGGCTACGTCCTGGCTCCCGTCAAGACGGCGAAGTCCCGTCGCCGTGTCGATCTGGGATCGTCCGCCGTAGCCATCCTCAAGGCCGAGCGGGAAGCACAGACGGACGCCGTCGGCCCGATCCCGGACCTAGTGTTTCGGACCGCCAAGGGCGACGCCCGGACCACCGATCCCCAGCACCTTC
>JBEKRL010000107.1:0-4239 GCA_049518775.1 Candidatus Dormibacteria bacterium | reverse complement strand
AGGTGATGCCCTCCCAGGTGGGAAACGTGGTGTTGAACACCCACATTCTCCCCAACCAGGAGGGCATCTCCGCAATTGAGCCCCCCTCTCCGTCAGCTCCTTGCTGAAAAGCTCAGGCTAGTAACCACACCTCCTCGGGCCCTGGCGCGAAAACCCTTGCCCTAGAGGCCCATTCGCCCTTCCTGCTCTCCCCTGCTGTCGAACCCAGCCGCCCCTTCCCGTTTGTGGGGGGACAGTTCGGGCAGGCGGCTGAGGTGAGAGCATACCCGCCGGGACGGCCTGCACGGGCAGTAGCCGCGGTGACGTGCGCACCTGCGGGGGGACGCACGTCGCGGAGGCCGGGGATGCGGGAGTGGCTCTGGTGGGAGCAGTCTCCAACCCACCCGACCATCCTTGGCGGGTTGGTGCCCTGGCAGCCAGCCCCGGCCAGCCCCTCCGGGCGCTCCTGCCGCGGCAGGAGCGCCAGAGAGGCTGTTGCGGGCGAGAAAAATGCGGTCTAGCTCACGGTCCAGTACTGCGGATAGAGGTTGAGGTTAGGATCCTGGGGCACCGCCCCGTGGAGCTTGTTGCTGATCACGGAGACCTGATAGTAGTAGTTGGGCTCGAAGAGATTGGGCAGCTGCTGGGCGCAGTAGAGATCGAACGCCTGCAGCGCTGACGGGGCTGAGCTGCTCTCGGTGGTCGCGATCAAGGAGTCCATCTTGGCGTTGCTGTAGCCCTGCTCATTGTTGGAGGCGTTGGTTGCGAACCACTGGGCACCATTGGGCAGATACCCCGGCGAGTAGGTGGGGGTCTGACCGGGAGCCCCGAAGTTCACGATCTGCCAGTTGCAGCCGGAGTTGCCGTTGGAGCAGGGGCTGAGTCCCGAGAAGATCTGTTGCGGGGGCTCCTGCTTGATGATGAGGTGGATCCCGGCGTCAGACCAATCGGACTGCATCGCCTCCACCTCGGCGGTGAACGGCGCCGAGCCGGTAGACACGACGTAGTTGAAGCTCATCAGCGCACCGCGGGAGATGCCGGCCCCGCACTCGTTCGAGGCCGTTCCCGGGCTGGAGCAGACGTCGGTTCCGCCCGGGTGCACCGTCCAGCCATGGCTGGAGAGAAGCGCCTTCGCCGCCGAAACGCTGAAGGGGTAGAGGCTGGCATTGACCGCCTTGGACGCGTACGGGTTGGGCGGGTTCACCGGGATCGGTCCGTAGGTGGCCTGGGCGTCGCCGTGGTAGATGTCCTTGACAATCTCGGGTTGGTTGATCAGCCGTTGCATCGCCTGACGAACGTACAGCTGACTGAAGATCGATCCCACTTCGGGGTTGAGGAAGTTGAGGAAGAAGTCGTTGAAGCCGAAGTCGGTCCACTTGTCGATGGTGTAGCCCTTCTGGGTGAAGTAGCTCGCCTGAGAGAGGTCTTCAATGGGGAGATAGCCGTAGTCCAGCGCCCCGGAACGGAGCGCATCGAACTCGGCGCTGTCACTGGTGAAGGGGATCTCCTCCAACTTGGCGATCTTGGGCTTGCCGGGACCACCATAGGTGGGGTTGGGCACGTATGCGGAATACCCGGTCGCGGCGCTGAACGCCGAGAGGTGCCAGGGTCCGTCCACCACCTTCCACAATGGGTTGGTCGCATAGGTGGACTCCGTCTCCGACTGAGAGTTGAGGAAGTTGTAGACCGCGGTGGCTCCCGACGGAGTCAGGTCGTAGTCGCCCACCGGCCCGGTGGCCGAGGTCTTGTCCCATGTGTGCTGCGGGATGGGATCGATGTTGCTCAGCTGGTTGTAGAGCAGCCAGAGGTGGCTGTAGGCCTTGTTGAAGGTGATGCTGAACTGGTAGGGGGTGCTCGACGGGAAGCTCATGGACGTGACGTCGTCGGGGATGCTCCCCTGGTAGTAGGCCAGGTAGTTGTCCTTTTCGACGAAGAAGATATTCATCCAGAGTTCCACGTCCCGGTTGGTCACCGGTTGTCCATCCGACCACCGGTAGTCCCGATTCATGGTGATCGTCACGGTGCGACCACCGTTCGAGTACACCGGCGCCTGGCCGATGCTCTGGGCGTAGTTGATGCCGGCTTGAGAGGTGGCCCCCTTTCCATTGCCGAACCAGTACAGGGGACGCCACATGTACGGGGTGAATTGGAAGAGGTCGACGTTGTTGGAGTTGGACCCGCTCACGAACGGCAAGATGTAGGTGGGGAATGCTCCCGGCTGGAGAGCGAAGGTGACTGTTCCCTTGGGGGAAGAACTGCTCTTGGCCAGAGCGGTGGACGAGACCCCCGCCACCATGGTGGCAGATACCGCCAGCAGGGCTAGACACGTGATCAGTCGACCTCTCATAGGGCATGCTCTCCTGAATAGAGGGGCGGTTGACGTCGGCCGAGCCGGCGGGTTACAGAGATTAGAGAGGCTATCAGATGCCAGAGCCAACTGTCAAATGTCAACAACTATCCCTATTGCGCTGCAACCGCCCGTTGGCGGCCGGAGGGGCTGACGGGGCTTGGGGGTCCGGCCTCGGCTGCCGACCCGATCCCAGCCAGCCGGAGTGCTGCGGCCGTAGCAGGGCTTGAGGCTGGACTGGGTGAGGACCGAGGCCACGGCCAACCGGGCTCTGGTAGCACCCGGCGGACTAGCCACCAATCCTGATCTGGAGCGGGTGGCCCACCCGAGAGTTGGCCGGCGGGGCTCGGGCACCTCCTGCCCCCGGGGACCCTGTTGATGGGATGAGAGCCACGGGGTCTTCGGCCCCGCAACCCTCATCCCACCAACTGCCTACCTCTTGGGAGCACCGCTAGGCCGGGAGCTCTTCCTCCCATGACGAGAGTAGCGCCGCCACCCCAGCGCCGTGCTGCACCGGCGCTCCGATCCGGATGAGCGCGCACTCGAGAGCTGCCATCCCCTGGAGCAGCTCCGGCAGGCCAGCCGAACCCATGTGCCCTATGCGAATGGCGGTCTTGCTCCACGGACCGATGCCGCCGGCGATCGACACCCCCTCCTCCGCCACACCGCGACGGAGGGCAACCGCATCGATGCCTTCCGGGACATGCACCGCCGTCACCGTGGTACTCAGAACGTCCTCCGCACCAATCACGGGCAGGCCCAGAGCATGCAGTCCGCGTCGCACCGAACGGGCCATCCGGCGGTGGCGGGCAAACCGCGGCTCCCAGCCCTCCTCCTCGGCCCCAGCCAGCGCCGCTGCACCCGCCACCACCATGTTGGTCGGCAGGGTGGCGAAGTAGTGTCCCTCCGGGTCCCGCATCGGGGCCTCCCAGTTGAGCCAGTCGAGGAAGTAGCTGCCCGAGCCGTCCAGCTTGCGCCGCACCTTGAGGGCACGGTCGGAAACCACCAGCAGGGCCAGCCCCGGCGGCATGCCGAGCGCCTTCTGGGACGCGGTGATCACGACGTCGATACCTGCCGCATCCATGCCCACCGGCATCCCACCGGCCCCTGCCACCGCGTCCAGCACCATCAGCACGCCGAGCTCACGGGCGATCTTGGCGTACTCCAGAAATGGCGCCACCACCCCGGTGGCGGTGTCCACGTGGGTGACCGTCATGACCTGAGCACCCGACTCCCGGAGAGCCCGGGCCACATCCGCCGGAGCGACCTGCTCTCCCCAGGGGCAGGAGACCTCCACCACGTCGGCCCCGATTGCGCGGCCCACGGCGGCAAAGCGGTCGCCAAAGAAGCCGTGGTTGACGACCAGCAGCTTCTCCCCGGGACGGACCAGGTTGACGATCCCAGCCTCCAAGCCCATGGTCCCGCTTCCAGCCAGCACAAAGACCAGGGATCCCTCCGGCTCGGCCATCGGCCGAGCCCCCACGGCGCGCTCCAGGCCCTCCTGGATCCGCCTGAGAGCCATAGCCGTGGTGAGGCTGCTATGGCCCTCGGTGGGCCGAGAGAGAGCCTCCAGCACGGGCTGGGACACGGGGGTCGGGCCGGGGATCAGCAGCAGCGGGGAGTGGCTTGGAACGGTCACACATCAGCCCTCATAAAACTGGGAGATCACTGTGCGGGCTGCCCAGGGCCGGGTGGTCGTCAGGCAGCGACCGCCGCCCCAAGAGCGATCAAGTCATCTCGCAGTCGGGACGGATCGACCACCGCTTCGACGACTGGGTCCAGCGCCAGCCGTAGCACGTCGCGATTTCCAGCATACTCGGTCCTGGGACGGGCTATTGGCGCTTCGCCCACCGCCTCTGGCGGCTTCGCTCCGGCGGTGGTTCAGGCGGTTCCGACCGCGACCTGCTGACCCC
>JBEKRL010000106.1:0-5319 GCA_049518775.1 Candidatus Dormibacteria bacterium | reverse complement strand
CGGGGATGGGGAGACCCGGGAGCGCGCCCAGGCCTGGGCGCTCCAGCACGACTATCGCCTGCTAGCGGCCCGCCCATGTGTGCACGGGCTCCTCATAGGGCGCTGCCGGTTCCCCTCGGGCGATGGGGACGGCCCGGAGCCCCGCTGCCCCGCCGCCTGGGACCACGGGCGCATCTGGGCGGGGCCAGGGATCGCGCGCTTCCTGCTCGCCCACCTCTACGACGACTCACTCGCAGCCCTCGATCGTGCGGAGGGTTGGGCGGCCCACCATTGGCTCCGGGTCGAGTCCCTGGTGGCGGACAGCTGGTACGGGCATGGGACCGTCCCGCTCCGGTTCAGTCCGCTGGCTCCGGCGCGGGGCGCACTGGCGCAGCGGGATCCCGGAGCGTTGGCCACGCCAGCGACGAGCGGTGCGCCGGCCTCTTGCGGGGTGGCCCTTGTGAACCTGCACACGGCGAACTCTGGTTACGCAGGACTTGCATCTCTCCTAGTTCGGGATGGAGCCCATCGGTGGTGACCCTGCCCAACCTGGTGCCCGTGTCACGGCTGCAGCCACACGCTCTGGCGGACCAGGTCCCCGAGATGCGACCGGCCGAGTGGCGCGCCTTCCTGGCCGACGTGGCCCAGCGAGGAGTACTTGAGCCACTCCGGTTAGCGCCTGATGGATTCACCGTCCTGGACGGACGCCATCGGCTGCGGGCAGCGCGGGAGCTAGGGTTGGCAGAGCTGCCTACCGCGCCAGCCATGTGCGAGTCCGGCGACGAGGCGGCCTACATGATCCGGGCAGCTCTGCACCGGCGCCACCTCAGCGATGACCAGCGGGCGATGCTGGGGGCGAGGCTCGCCACTGCACTCGGAGCCGAGCGTCGGCGCCAGCAGCTAGCAGCAGCGGAGCGGGCACGGTGGGGGCGGCCGCCTGCTCCGTCAGGGACGACACCCATCCCGGACGGAGCCCCAGCGTCGCCACCGAGCCGGACGGTCGCCGCTCGGACCCTCGGTGTGTCTGAGCACCGCCTCAGGATCGCCCAGGCTCTCACCCAGGACGCGCCCGACTTGGCGGCCCAAGTGGAGGCTGGCGGGCTGCCGCTACTGGCGGCCCGGACGGAAGCGATGCGCCGCAGCGCCCGGGCCGAGCTGACCGGCGGTCCCGCGCTGATCCTCCCGGCCGGCTCTGACGTGTGGGCGGGCGAGGCCGCCGAGCTGGCCCAGCGGCTGCCAGCCGGGAGCGTCGATCTGATCCTCACCGACCCGCCCTGGGGGGGCGCCTTCGCCGGGTGCTGGTCGGACCTTGGCCGGCTCGCCGCCCGGGTGCTCCGGCCGGGGGGATTCGCCCTGGTCTACGCGGGCCACCTCCACCTGCCGGCGGAGATGGCCGCCCTCTCGGATGCCGGGCTGGCCTACTGGTGGACCGTCTCGGTTCAGCTTCACGGGCCGAAGCCGGCCATCCGACCGCGCCGGGTCCGGACCGGCTGGCGCCCCGTCCTGGTCTACGTCCGCCCGCCGGCGCCGGAACCTTCGCCGTCGCCGCAGTCCTGGAGGGTCGATCCGCATTGGCCTTCGAGCTCGACCCCGCCCACGCCGAGGTCACCCGGCACTGGTTGGCCCGGATCGCCACCACCGGAGCGCTGGCCGATGCCGGCTGAAGGCCAGCGGACGCGGACGGTGGGCGCCGCGGCCCCGCCGCCTGGCTCTGCGAGCGGGCACCAGGGCGAGCGGACACGACCATTGGCTGCCCCGGCCAACCACGGCCGCCAGCGCGAGCGCTGTATCGGCGCACGATTGGGGCCGAGCCTCCCAGGAGCTGCGCCGAGGGCCTGCCGGCAGTGCGGACGGTCACTCCCGACGCCCGTCCGGCCCAGCGGCCGGCGGCGGCGGTTCTGCTCCACGCGATGCCGCGGCCGGGCAATGCTTCGCCGCCAGGCCGGACTCCCCGAGTCGCTGCCGGTGCTCGGCCCGTGGGGAAGAGCGCCGCTAGCCAGGATCGTCGAGCTGCGCGGGGGGAGACAGTGAGGAGGCGGGCAGCTCGACGACGACGCGACGTGCGGACGAGCCTGCGGGCCAGGTCCCGGTCCCGACTCCACCATGCCAGGCCTATGCAGCTCATGATCGCCGATGGCGTGGCCGAGGAGATCTGCAGCGACTGCGGCGAGCTGTACGACCCAGTCGAAGTCATCGCCACGCGGGCTCCCGGGTCCAAGCAGTGGGTGGTGCACGGGCTCCCCGAGGTGCGACCTTCGCACGGCTGCCGGCAGAGCCGGCTCAGGAGGCGGCGCCTGGCTGGCTGGCTGGCTGGCCTGGCTGGTGGAGCGCCGGACCCGAGGCACGGCTGAGAGTGCGTCTGCGGAAAGCGACCGGACGGCGGGGACGTACCACTGCCACTATGCCGCCGACAGCTCGTGGGATCGGTCGAGCTGGGCTAGATCGATTCGGAGGACTCGAAGGGGACGGTGATCCCGCATCGCCAGCTCGTCGAGGGTCTATCACTGCTTCCCGGAAGCCAGATCGCGGGTGGCTCAGTTGAGTCCTCCGGCCGGGGTCGGTTCTGATCAGCAATCCAACAGCGCTGCTGATCAATTGCTGATCACGACGGCCACCACCGCCAGCACCACGCAGAGACCACGCGCGCTACCCGCCTGGCCGCGACCGAGGTGGCCGCACGGGTGGCGCTGCCACTGGAGCCGGCTCGGCAGGCCGCGACCTCCCGACGCCAGCCGCGGCGGCGCAGGTGAGTGCCCAGCCCACGGGACAGGTGGCAACGGCCACGGCGCAGAAGTGGCAGGCGGCGAGATGAGCTGCCAGCTCGACTCCAACCGCACCGGCAGGGTCGGTGGACGGCATGTCCTGTTCCACCCTGCGCCAGCCCGATCGGACACGGGCCTCTCGTGTCCGAATTGAGGCGCACCCGAGGCCCCGCCGAGAGGCGGCCCGATGCCGGAAGCCGTACCGCCGGTCTTGCCCCGGGGGCCGCCCCGCCGGCCACTGCTGGCGAGGAGCCTTGGCGATGACCAGGGCGGCCCTCTGGCTGCGGGTCTCCACGGCTGAGCAGGCGAGCGAGAATCAGGAGCCCGAGCTGCGAGCCCTAGCCGCTCGCCGGGGATGGGCGGTCGGCCCGGTCTACCGGGTGACCGCCTCGGGCTGGCAGGGAGCCCACCGTGCGGCGCTGGGCACGGTGCTCCGGGATGCCCGGCGGGGCGCCTTCGACGTGCTCTTGGTGTGGGCACTGGACCGGCTCACCCGGGAGGGGACGCTCCGAACCCTGGAGATCGTCCGCGACTTCGGCCGCGCTGGCGTCCCAGTGGTCTCCTGCCAGGAGGGCTGGACCGAGCAGGCAGGGCCGGTCCAGGAGCTGCTCCTGGCCATCGCCGGATGGGTGGCGGAGCAGGAGTCCGCCCGCCGCTCAGAGCGGACCCGGGCCGGGCTGGCCCGGGCTCGGGCTGAGGGCCGGCAGCTGGGCCGCCCTCCTGGGAGTCGCGACCGCCAGCCGCGGCGCCGCAGTGGGTATGTCGCCCGCGAGGAGCTGGCCCGGGAGGTGCGTTCGCGGGGCCAAACAAAGGGACTGGCCGGCGGAGCACCCGGCGCGCTCTCACCGCCGGAGCCGGAAGGCGGGGCAGACAAGTGACCGTTTTTTCCCGCCTCGCGCTGTCGAGCGCCCGGCCCGGTGATCCGCAATGGGTTGCCCCCATGCAAGGCGCCGGCGAGATCGAACCGACCGCCTGAAGGTGCGGTCCCCAAGGAAAACCTTACGGTAACTGCGCTGAACCGTAGTGAGTCTCAGCGGTGCTAGCTGTGATCAGATTGTGGAGCCGATGGGGAGATTCGAACTCCCGGCCCGCGGTTTACGAAACCGCCGAATCTGAGATCAATTCCAGCGTGGCTCGAACTGGGCTGACCCCCACCTTGACCCCCACAATCCGTGGGTCGCGCCGGGGCAGTCAGGGTCGAGAGGCAGCCCTACCGGGGCTTAGAACGCAGCACGGCGGCGCGGTCTCAGGTACTCCGGCAGGGTCGCCCTACGATAGGTGCGCGCCGGGCGAGGCCAGGTGTCGGCCACGGCTCGGCCTCATGAGAGGAGAAGTAGTGTCACAGGACTACATCAGCGTAGATATCGACAGGGCCAAGACGTTAGCCGAACTACTGGCGGTGCTCCCGGCAATAAATCAAGAGCTGGACCGAGGGGGCACCGCGGCTGGCGGACTTGCGTCGCCGCTCCCCAACGTTCTCGAGCGCCTTAAGCATTGGCTGGACAAGCTCCTCTCGAAGCTGGCTGAGATCGCTGACAACCTCGGTGCCCTGTCCTACGCGGTGTCGGTGGGAGCCCCCGTGGGCGTCTCACTGACGGTGACATTCGGACGCGGTGCCACCGCGCCGTAAACGGGTACGGGGATGGCCTAGAAACTCGGGGCCTTGTTTAGGAGTCACGGACCGGCCTTAGCGGGCCTTAGATCGCTTCCCAGCGTCATGGTTTGGGACGCGGAGCCTATGGCCCTAGCCGTTGGAGTTGGGCACCGACTCGACAAACATCTCCCTGCCCACCGAGCCAACGATCCGCAGGCCGGTGCGGACTCCGCCGCTGGTCACCGTTTCGACGATGACCCCCTTCCCCACCTTGCTCGCACGGATCAGCGGAGCCAGCGCCGCTGCCAGCTGCCGGGGTACGTAACCGGCCTTGAAGAGGGGCGTTCCTGTCGAGGTGACCAGCAGAGCGCTGGGGTCGAAGCGGTTCGTTGGCTCCGGCAGGATGAACACCTGCGCTCCAACATCGAACTCCGGTCGCTGTAGGTCCACCTGGTGATGAGTGCCTCCTGCCAGGCGGCAGTAAAACACCCGGTCGGCGATCAGCTCTCCGTCGTCCAGATCCAACGGCTGGGTACACCCAAAGTCGAAGAAGGGGAAGAAGCCATCCATCACGACGTGATCACCGTCGCGGAACTCCAGCTCGCGGTAGTCGGCTCCAAGGTAGACGTTCAAGCGGTCGGCAGCGGGATCGGCCGGCTGTTCCAGCTTCCGCTCGGCCCGCTTCCGCCCGAAAAACCCAACCGGCATAGTCCGCAAGGTAGCACCGGCTGCTGAACCAGGCCGGGCGGCTATCGTTAGCACTCGCTCCGCGCCGCCGGGGCAAGACCCGCCAGGGGAAGCCCGGTGCCTTTGAAGATCTTCGCGCCGCCGCGTTGGCCACTTCTGGAGCCGTCGGGTCCGTGAAACCGCTCCCCACCCCGACGGTCCGCCGCCGGTGACTCCAGCCTAGCCTCGATCTCGGCGAGGGTGACCGTGGCCGTTGCGGGCAGTGGGCTGCAGAGAAGGCACGATACCGTCACCGAA
>JBEKRL010000105.1:0-4655 GCA_049518775.1 Candidatus Dormibacteria bacterium | reverse complement strand
CCCTCAACTACCACGACGCCTCCCTTGACCGTCGCCACCGGCCAAGCGCCGACCCGCCATCCCTCCCAGGGAGTGTAGTCAGACTCGTGCAGGATCGCAGCGCTAATAGTCACTTCACGACGAGGATCGATCACCGCTAGGTCGGCATCGCTGCCGACAGCGATCGCTCCTTTGCGCGGATAGAGCCCCATGATCTTGGCGGCATTGGCCGACGTGAGCTCCACAAAACGATTCAGGCCCATGCCGCGCCGCTGGACCACCTCCGAAAAGATGATGGCCATGCGCGGCTCCACTCCGGCATTGCCCCCGGTGACATTGTCAATCCGGCGCCCAGCCGTCTTGACCGCGTAGGTTGTGCAAAGCTCATCAGTTGCAAATGTCGCGATCTCCCCGTGCGCGACTCCTTTCCAGAGTGCCCGCGTGTCCTCCTTGCTCTTGATGGAAGGATACGTGTGGTACTTCATGCCGTCCGGCTCATGGTAGGCCGCGTCGGTGTGCAAGGCGTACTGGTGCAGGGTCTCCCCAAACACCGCCACGCCGTGAGAGCGGCCCTCAGCGATGGCCTGAACCCCAGCCGCGGCGCTCACATGCATCATGTAGACCACAGTGCCTGGGACGCTCGCGGCGAGTCCGATCACACGCCGAAATGATAGCCCCTCAGAGAGCGCACTGTGAACCTCCGGCATGTGCTCGAAGCCGACGCGTCCCTCCCGGAAGAGCTTCCGGTACATGTGCATGACTAGGTCATCGTCTTCCGCATGCACCGCAACCACGCCGGAGTTGGCCGCGGTCACCTTGAACAACTCCCAGATGCTGCCGAAAGGGACCTTGATCGGGTCGTCACCTGGCGTGACATCGCTGGTGAATACCTTGAAGCTGACGAACCCGTCAGCGATGACTTGCGGGATCTCCTGAAGCAGAGCCTCGCTGATCTCACCACGGAGCACAAGGTGGAGGGAATAGTCTGTGTAGGCGGTGGACTGCCAATCCTTCACGCGCCTTTCGATGGTGGTGCGGAGGGTCTCGGCTGGAGCGTGCCAGGCGAAGTCGATCAGAGTTGTGGTACCCCCGTGCAGCGCCGCGCGGCTGACGATGTCCGGTCCTGCGGTGTAGGTCGATCGCCCCCCGCTGGGATCGGCCAGCTCCATGTTGCAGTGGACGTGTGGATCTATCCCCCCGGGGACGACTACCATGCCGTCCGCCTTCAAGGTTCGGGCCGCAGCCGGCAGCGGGGCGGCGCTGTCGGTGAGCGACGCAATCTTCCCGTCCTTGACGCCGATGGCGAGATCCACGGGGCCAGCCGGCGTGACCACCGAGCCCCCGGTTAGCACAAGATCGAGCATCAGTCACCTGCCTCCCTGACGGTCCCGGACAACTTGGAACGCTCGAGCGGACCGCGGCCCGGCGACGCCGAAGACTGGGGCGGCCGCGAAGCCGGGATCGAATGCCCTGCCCCGCCTCGATGAGACCACTGAACCCCTCGTCCGACGCCGGCCACAAAGGGCCGGCACGACCTGGCTTGGCCCGCGCCCCGAACGGGCCAGGGGCGGCGCAGACGAAGGTCGGTCCCGAGGCGTGCCGCCAGAGATGGGCGCGGACGCCATCCTAGCCTCAACCCCTGAGAATTCCAGAACTCGATCGCTCATGGCGAGGGGGATCGAGGTGGCAGAGGCCGGCCGATGGTCCCCGGGTCCGAGGTGCCGGTCCACCGTGCCACGGTCCCGGCCACGCCTAAATGCTTCCTCACGGGACCCGGTTGGAGGTGGCAAGGGGGCACGAGTTCATCACGGTTCGACCAGTCTCGAACTCCACCTCAGCCATGGGTCGTAGGCGCCGGCCGAGAACGGCAGATTGCGCCGCTGCTGCTTGGCTGGGCCTCGGGTTAGGGTGCTGTAAGTCATCCGACGAGCCTTGCCGATCCTCCGGACCCAGACCCGGCTCGTGGTGGAGCGGAGGGCGGACGGCTGGCAGAGACAACCCTCGCAAGCCCCCTGCACAGAGGGGAACCCAACTCCGGGCAGTCATCACCGCCGACCGCCGCCCTCACCTGAACGTGTCCCCCGCGCCGCTCCCCTCTGAAGAGAGGTCGGTCTTGCTCAACTGGCCTGCAGCTACCCGGCCAACGTCCAGTCCTCTGGCGTGATGTCGAGATTGGGATTCTGGGGCACGGCACCGTGGAGCTTCGGGCTGATTACCGAGAGCTGGTACGGGTAATCTGGCTCCCACAAGCTCGGGAGCTGTTGTGCGGTGTACATCGCCAGGGTACGCAGAGACTGGAGCGAGCTATTCAACTCAGACGCCAGCGAGAGTCGGTCCATCACAGGATTGCTGTAGCCGTAGAGGTTGTCGGCTCCGCCCGTCTCGAACCAGGTATCCGCGTCGGGCAAGAACTCAGGGGAGTATGTCATCTGACGGCCTGGCTCACCCACGTTGTCGATCTCCCACGAACAGCCGGGCCCGCCATCGCTGCACGGCTCCATTGTGGAAAAGATCGTCGGCACCGTCTTCAACTGCAGGGCCACGTGGATGCCGACCTCCCCCCACATCGAAACCATGCTCTCCACCTGTGCCGTGAAGGGTGCTGAGCCGGTGCCGGCGGCCATGGTCAATGCCAGCGCCGCTCCCTTGGCGATACCTGCCCCGCACTGGGTAGCCCCGCTGCCGGCTCGCGAGCAGGTGTCGGTCCCATTCACCCTAACGATCCACCCATGATCGGACAACAGTTTCCTCGCCTTGGCAAGGCTGAATGGGTAAGGGTTCTTCGAGGTCGCTGCCGACATGTACGCATTCGGGGGACTTGACGGAATGGGACTGTAGGTCGGGACGGCCAAGCCCTCCCAGATGTCCTTGACGATCTCAGGCTGATTGATCGTCAGCTGCAGCGCCTGGCGTATGTAAAGCTGGCTCAGAATCGGCCCGACCTGAGGATTTGTGAAGTTCAGCGCTATCGGGTTGAAACCGAAGGCCGGCCACGGCGCCAGCTTGTACCCACGAGCTGTGAAATAGCTCTTCTGACCCAGATCCTCGACCGGCAAGTATCCGTAGTCAAGCTCGCCGGAGCGGAGAGCGTCGAACTCGGCTGTGTCGCTGGTGAATGGGACTTCCTCGAACCCCGCGATCTTGGGTCGATCGGGCCCCGTGTACTCTTGGTTGGGTACGAAGGTCGCCGCGCCTGTGGCCGATGCGAAGGACCGGAGCAGCCACGGGCCGTCGACGGTCTTCCAGAGCGGGTTCGTAGAGTAAGTGCTCTCTGTGCTGGATTGCGCATTCAGGAAGGTCCAAACAGCGGCAGCACCAGCAGTTGTGAGGTCGTAGTTCCCGATCGGGCCAGACGATGACGTTCGGTCCCATTCTTGTTGGGGTATCGGGAAGATCTGGCTGAGTTGATCGTAAAGGACAAAGAGGTGGCTGTATGCTTCGTTGAATGTTAGGCTGAACTGGTACGGTGAGTCCGCAGGGAAGCTCATGCTGGTGATGTCGTCTGGGATGCTACCCCCGAAGTAACCGAGGTAGTTCTCTTTCTCGGCAAAGAAGATGTTCATCCACAACTCGACGTCCCGGTTTGTCACGGGCTGGCCATTTGACCAGCGGTAGGCCCGGTTGAGCGTGATCGTGACCGTCTTCCCGCCATTCGAGAAGACCGGTGCCTCGCCGACGCTCAGTGCATAGTTGACGCCAGGGTTGCTGCCGTGACCAAACCAGTAGAGGGGGCGCCATAGCAGGCTTCCAAACTGGAACTGGTTTACGTTGCTGGAAACCGCAGCGCTCATAAATGGGAAGATGTAGCTTGGGGTATATCCGGGGGGGAGGGCGAAGGTGACGAAGGCCTTGCTGTTAGATGTGGGTCGGGCGGCGGAGCTTTCACTCATCGATGTGGTCGCAGCACAGCCAGTAATCAGGAACGCAGCGAGCAGTGTGGCCGTGAGACTCCATTTCTTCATGACGTGCTACCCCCATTCGCTGGCAATCGAGCGGCAGGCTCGTCGTGATGGCGGCCGTCCAGTCGTTGAGCAGTCAGTTCCCTGCCCTAGTCTTCAAGACGGTACCACCAGCCGTGGCAGGGCGATAGGGCCAAGTTGGCATCCGAGATCCAGACCAATTGGCACCCCGGGGCTCGGTGGGCCCGCGCGCGCGAGGGTCACCGCCTCCTGCTGTGGCGGTCGGCAAGCGGACCCAGGTCGGCGGCGGCCGGTCCCTCCGGAGTTATGTCGGGGTCGCCGTGGCCGCCGCCCTCTCTGGCGTGTCCCACCCGCGCCAGCCCATCTCCGGCCCCGCCGTGTACCGTCGGGCGGGGCCGGGCCACGCACTCTCCGTCGCCGACCTGCCATCGAGGCGCCTGGTCAGCCAGCACGGGGAGGTTCCCGGTTGACCCTGGTGGCTCAGCGCACTCCTACCCCAAGGTGTCGCTCCGGTGCGGGTACCGGCCCGGCGCAACAGGGAGAGCAGCATGCCCTCGCCCTCTCCCCGCCTCCACGGGCTGTAGCGGTGAAGGTGCAGAGCAGCCTCTACCGGCGGCGCTGCCGAAGTGGTCTCAGCCCGACTTATCTGTAGAGGCCCCCGTGTCAAGCCCGGGTAGCCGATCGGTTGTGGGCAGGGTTGGCTTGATAAGGCGCCACCCAGCGTTGGGATCGAGGCGAGGCAAAGCCTCCGGGGGC
>JBEKRL010000104.1:0-4698 GCA_049518775.1 Candidatus Dormibacteria bacterium | reverse complement strand
TCCCGCTCTCCTGGTAGGGGCCGAGGTAGAGCAGGTAGAGGCGGAAGGCGTCGGCCCCGAAACGCACGATGTACTCATCGGGAACCACCACGTTGCCTCGAGATTTCGACATCTTTGCGCCGCCCATCACGATCATCCCGTGGGCCCGGAAGCGCACGAAGGGTTCGTCGAAGTCGAGGTAGCCCAATTGCTGCAAGGCCATGCACACAAAGCGGGAGTAGAGCAGATGCAGCACGGCGTGCTCGTTGCCACCGTCGTAGTAGCTGACCGGCAGCCACTTGCGGGTCAGCTCGGGGTCGAAGGCCACGTCGGAGCGCCCCGCCGAGGGGAAGCGCAGGTAGTACCAGGAGCTGTCCAGGAAGGTGTCGGAGACGTCGGTGTCCCGCTGGGCAGGGCCGCCGCACTGGGGGCAGCTGGTGTGGAGGAACTCCGGGTCCCGGGCTAATGGCGACTCTCCGGTCCCCAGCGGCCGAAAATCCTCAATGAACGGTAGCAGGACCGGGAGCTGGTCCTCGGGGACCGGCACCGGCCCGCACTGAGGACAGTGCACCACCGGGATGGGGGGGCCCCAGTAGCGCTGGCGGGAGATCCCCCAATCCCGAAGCTTGTAGGTCACGTGGTGCTGGCTCAGACCCTTCTCGACCAGAGCGGCGGTGATCACCTCCCGGGCCGGATCGGGGGCGGCGAGGCCGTCGAACTCACCACTGTTGACCAGCTCCCCCGTCCCCTGGTGGGCTCCGATCCCGTCTCCGCCGGAGACCACCTCCACCACCCGGAGCTGGTGGTGGGTGGCGAAGGCATGGTCCCGCTGGTCGTGAGCGGGCACCGCCATGATCGCCCCGGTCCCGTACCCGGAGAGCACGTACTCGGCGCTGAAGAGGGGGATCTCGGCCCCGCTGAGCGGATGGTGGGCGCTTCGGCCCAGGGGCACCCCATTGGTGGAGCCCTGATCGTCCCGCTGGCCGGCGATCCGGTGCCGGGCCGCCTCGGCGACGAAGGCGACCACCTCGGTGCGCCGCTCGGCCGAGGTGAGCTCCAGGATGCGGGGATGGTCGGGAGCCAGCACCATGAAGGTGGCGCCGAAGATGGTGTCGGGGCGGGTGGAGAAGACCTGCAGCGGCTCGGCCCCATCGATGGGGAAGTCGATCAGTGCCCCCTGGCTGCGACCGATCCAGTGCCGCTGGAGCAGCTTGGTGCTCTCGGACCAGTCGAGCTCGTCGAGGTGCTCGAGGAGTTTCTCGGTGAAGGCCGTGATCCGCAGGAACCACTGCTCCAACTCGCGCTCGACGACCATCGCCCCGCAGCGCTCGCAGCTCCCGTCGTCCAGGACCTGCTCGTCGGCCAGGACGGTGAGGTCCTGGGGACACCACTTGACGTTGCGGCGGGCCCGGTAGGCGAAGCCTCCCTTCCAGAGGGTGAGGAAGAGCCACTGGGTCCAGCGGTAGTAGCCGGGGTCGGTGGTGGCGAGGCTCTTGCTCCAGTCGAACTGGGCCCCCAGCGTCTGCAGCTGGACCCGAAATCGCTCGATGTTGGCGGCGATCAGCTCGGTGGGGTGTCGGCCCACCTTGAGGGCGTAGTTCTCACTGTGGATTCCGAAGGCGTCGAAGCCGATCGGCTCGAACACGTCGAGCTGCTGCATCCGCCGGAAGCGGCCGTGGGCGTCGGCCCCGGAGAAGGCGTACATGTTGCCCACGTGCAGCCCCTCCGCCGATGGGTAGGGGAACATCATCAGGTTGTAGTAGGGGCGGGCGGCACGCTCCAGGTCCACTCGGTAGAGGCCGGTCTCCCGCCAGCGCGCCTGCCACTTGGCTTCGACGGCGCGGTGATCGTAGGTGGCGGTCATGGGTGGGAGTTGATGATACCTATCGTTCTCGAGCGATCTCGGGCGGTCCCATATACTCCGGCCGAGCCGGGTGCCATGGTTCCGGGCTCCGGAGGCATCGGCGGGAATTCAAGGAGGCGACGTGGCAGAGCCCCGGCCGGGTAAGGGTAAGGCGGAGGTCCGCAAGGCACCTCGGATCCGCGCTGGGCGCAACCTCAAAGAGCGCCACAACTTCGTCTCCTTCCACGGCCACGGCCTGATCGCGCTCATCCTCTTCGCCATTGCGGCGCTTTCGGTCTTGGGCGTCGGCCTGGCGGTCGCCTCGGTGACCATCTTCGCCGTTGGTCGCAACAGCGCCGGGAGCACCCCGATTCGGCTCGTCAGTCCCGCTCCCTCTTCCTCGACGGTGAGCTCTCTGGTGGGCCACCCCATCGACGGGACCTTGGTGGCGATCTGGGTGGATCAGAACCTGGTCGCGATCCAACCTGACGGAGGCGACCCGGTGCAGGCCAGCGTCACGGCCAAGAGCGCCATCACCCGGGGTGGAGCCGCCGTCCCCATCTCGGAGCTGATCTCGGGCGATTCGGTGATCGTGACCTTCAGCCAGGGGCCCAGCGGGACCCTGGTGGTTCAGAACCTCGAGGACATCGAGACCGTGCCCACCAACGTCCCCAACTTCCCCCTGGTCCCGGAGCCCACTCCGACGCCAACCCCCTCACCAAGCCCGACGACATTCCCCTTCCCCTCCCCGGCTCCGTCGGGGCCCAACCCCGCTTCGACCTAGCCGCTCCTACGGCTTGGGGCCGGGCGGAGGCAGATCTATCCCCCGCCGAGCCAGCACCGCCCAGGGCGCCTCGGTCGCCACCAACGCCACGCGCGCGGGCGTGAGCCCGCTCCCGGCCAGTAGCTGGGCCGCCCGCTCGCTGGTGAGCAGGCTCTCAGGGCGGTGGGCGTCGGAGTCGAGCACCAGCGGAGCACCCGCCTCCAGCGCCACCTTGGCGACGTGGCCGTTGGTGAGGCCGTGCAGACCGGCGGCGCTGATCTCCAGGTGGATCTGGTTGTCCCGGGCCTGCTCCGCCTCCCGCTGGCTGAGCAGTCCCGGGTGGCCCAGGATATCGACGTCGCGACAGCTGGTGGCGGCAAGGTTCAGTCCCGGCTGGGGGAAGTCCCCCAGGGTCTCTCCATGCACCACCACCAGCCGGGCACCGAGGGACCGTGCCCTGGCTGCCACCTTTGCCACTCGTGCGGGCGCAACCCGGGTCACCTCGACGGCCGGGATGCTGGCGATCCCCAGCTCCTCCAGCACCTGGAGGCAGGCGGCCACGATCTCGGGGACCCGGCGCTCCACGGTGCTCTCGTCAACGTGGTCGCTGCAGACGTAGGCGGCGTAGCCGTTCTGCTGGCACCTCCGGGCCATCTCCATGGGGCCGGCGTGGCCGTCCGAGATGGTGGTGTGGGTGTGGAAGTCGAAGACCGGCACGGGGTCAGCTTAGATGAATCGCGAATCCACCCGGATCGGCCCGGGCTCGCTCAGTCCCCGGTGACGCCGACGGCGCTGGCCAACTGGAGCAGGACCCCATCCCGCAGACCCCGCTCGGTGGCCACCAGGTGGTCCGCCTGGAACCGGTCGAGCAGGCCGAGCAGGACCAGCACCCCCCCCGCCATCAGCCGGGCCCGAGCCGGGCTGAGACCGGTTCGCTGGGCCACCTCGGCGCTGGGGCATTGCGAGGTCAGACGCACCGCGCTCTCCACCTGGTCACGGCTGAGCGTGGTCCAAGGCTCCTGGTCGGCCTCGGAGCGCAGGCTGTCCCCAGAGTCGGGGAATGGGCCCCTCAACCCCAACAGGACCGGGAGGTTGGAGGCAGTGCCCCCGGTGGCTATGAGCTCGCCCGGGGCGATCCGATCCGGGGCGGCCTCGAGGACCATCGAGATCCTGGCCTCGGCCTCAACCCGCTGACGATCGGTCGGGGGGTCGTCAGCCTTGGTCATGAGGAGGATCCGATCCGAGCCGAGCTTGAGGCTGGCGCCGCCCGCCGGTGTCGTGCCCCGGCCATGGACCACCTCGGTGCTGCCCCCACCCACGTCGACCACGGTGGCCGGCTCACCCGACCTGACTCGGAACGCGGTGCCGCCCAGGTAGCTGAGCCGGGCCTCCGCCTCCCCGGTCAGGATCCGGAGCTGCTGGCCGATCCTCTCCCAGAGCTGATCACGAAGCTGCCCGCCATCCGCCGCGTTGCGCACCGCCTCGGTGGCGACCAGCCCCAGCCGCTCGGCCCCATCTGCCCGGGCCTGCTCGCCCAGCCTTTGCAGCAGCTCGACGGTGCGCTCGAGCAACTCCG
Source organism: Candidatus Dormibacteria bacterium (assembly GCA_049518775.1). Taxonomy (GTDB): domain Bacteria; phylum Chloroflexota; class Dormibacteria; order Aeolococcales; family Bog-877; genus Bog-877. The sequence goes on along the minus strand of JBEKRL010000104.1, from coordinate 537 downwards.
GGCCCAGCTGGCCGGTGGCCGAGACTGTGCGGCCCAGCGAGAGGAGCTCGACGGCGTGGCGACGCTGGCTGGTACCCGTCCTCTCAACCGTGGCGACCAGGAGGTGGACGGTGTTGGACCCGACGTCGAGAGCCGCGAGTCGCCGCTTCAGAGGTCGTCGTCCTCGTCTTCGGTGGGCTCCAGTCGGACGAGCACATTGCCGCTCCCGTCCAGTCGGACATCGAAGTGCTTGACGAAGATGGCATCCGAAATCGGTGAGATCCCGCTCCGGACGTCGTAGGTCTCCCCGTCCAAAGGGCAGCTGACCACATGACCCCGGAGCTGCCCCTCTCCGATGGAGCCGCCGCTGGCGCAGGAGTTCTCCAGTGCGTGGAAGACGCCGTCGACATTGAAGATGGCGACCTCGATGCCATCGGCGTCGATCACCCGCCCAGTTCCCTGGGGGACGTCGGCCACGGCGCAGACCGGTGCGAAGCCAGCCACCGCCGCGATTATGCCGAACCGGCCGCCGCTGTGCGCTGGGTGCCCAACTGGTCC
>JBEKRL010000103.1:0-4950 GCA_049518775.1 Candidatus Dormibacteria bacterium | reverse complement strand
AGGGTGGACGCGGCGGCGTCATCCGATTGGATCCATTCGAATCCACTTGGGTCGCAGTCGAGCTCGTGGAGCGCCGGTTCCTCCCGGTAAAGGCGGTTCAGGTCGGCAACCCACCGGCGGATGCCGAGGTGGGTTTCGTAGTCGAGCAGATGCCAGTCCAGGGACTGCTCGTGGTTCCACTCCTCCCACTGGCCCAGTTCGTTACCCATGAAGAGAAGCTTCTTGCCGGGGAGGGTGAACTGGTAGCCGTAGAGGAGCCGCAAGTTGGCGAACTTCTGCCAGTCGTCTCCGGGCATGGACCGGAGCAAGGAACCCTTGCCGTGGACCACTTCGTCATGGGAGAGGGGAAGTACGTAGTTCTCTGAGAACCCGTAGAGGGCCCTGAAGGTCAGCTGGTTGTGGTGGTAGCTGCGGTGGATGGGGTCGCGACGCAAGTACTCCAGAGTGTCGTGCATCCAACCCATGTCCCATTTGTAGCCGAAGCCAAGACCACCTACGTAGGTGGGTCGGGACACTCCGGGCCAGGCCGTCGACTCTTCGGCGATGGTCTGGACGTCGGGGTGGGCACCGTAGACGCTGATGTTGAACTGGCGGAGCCATTCGACTGCGTCCAGGTTCTCGTTGCCCCCATAGCGATTGGGGATCCACTCCCCGGCGGGACGCGAGTAGTCGAGGTACAGCATGGACGCCACGGCGTCTACCCGGAGCCCGTCGGCGTGGTAGGTGGAAAGCCAGTGCTCCGCTGATGAGAGCAGAAAGCTCCGGACCTCGTGGCGACCATAGTTGAAGATGTAGCTATTCCAGTCGGGGTGTATTCCCTGGCGGGGGTCAGCATGCTCGTAGAGGTGGGTGCCATCGAAATCGCCGAGGGCAAATGCGTCGGTTGGGAAGTGGGAGGGGACCCAGTCGAGGAGCACCCCGATCCCGGCCTGATGGAGCTGATCGATCAGCGACATGAGGCCCTGTGGTGGTCCGTAACGGGCGGTGGGTGCGAAGTAGCCGGTGGTCTGGTAGCCCCAGCTGCCGTAGAAGGGGTGCTCCATGACTGGCAGGAACTCCACGTGGGTGAAGCCGGTCTCCACCAGGTGGTGGGCGAGGCGGGGAGCGATCTCCTCGTAGCCGAGGAACTTGTCCGGGGCATCGGGCGAGCGCATCCAGGAGCCGAGATGCATCTCGTATATGGAGATCGGGGCATCGATCGCAGAACGACCGGCCCGACCCGCCATCCAGTCCCCGTCGCCCCATTTGTAGGCAAGGTCCCAGACCACCGATCCGGTCCGTGGGGGACATTCGGAGGCGAAGGCGAAAGGGTCTGCCTTTTCGAGGAGCTCTCCTCCGCCCGTGGTGATGACGAATTTGTAGACGTCGCCGTGACGCGCGGTTGGGACGACGCCGGCCCAGATCCCCGAGGAGGCCCGAGGGCGCAGTGGGTTGGCGGCGGAGTCCCAGCCGTTGAAGTCCCCGATGACGCTGACGTCCCTGGCACCGGGTGCCCACACGGCGAACACCGCCCCGTCCGGGCCGATCAGATGGCCGCCGAGCTTCTGCGACAGCCCCGCATGGGTCCCTTCGTTGAAGAGGTAGATGTCGGTTTCGGAGAGTTGCCATGCCGCGGCCGGCCGAGGGCGGGGCGCTGAGCGTCCCCTTCTGGCGGTCATGGTCTGTGCGTGGCCTTCATCATTCGAGCCTCCTCGATCTACCCATCACTCTTCTTCTGGACCTAAGTCCCCGGCACCATCGCCACCGCCCTGCTCGCCCCGGCGGGCGGTGTCGACGCGCCGGAGAATGGCCGCCGGCAGGCTGTGCGGGGCCCGAAGGTCCTCCGGCCATCGCCGGGCCCACCGCCGCCTGAAGTTGCCTTCGGCCGCCCCGGTGCCGGGCCGGTTCTGGGGCTGACGCTCTAGCCAGAGATCTTCGAGGTCGACGACAACCAGCCTCGCGGGTCCGCCGGCCAGGTGGACGAGGATGGCCTGCAGTGCCCTGCCGGGCGAGATCCTCGGTCCGATTACGGCGGCCAGAGCGGCCCTGAGGGCGGTTCTTTGAGTTCGCTGCGCCACCGCGGCCGTGGCATCGAGCGTCCCCCGTTGGACCCGATCGTCGATGTCGAGGCCCGCCCACCAGGACGCGAAAGGGGGGAGATCGTGGGTGGAGATAGATGCCAGAGAGTCTGGTGGTGGGTTGGGGAGGGGGTCGTCGGCGGTGGCGCAGAGTTGATGGACGTGCGAACGGAGCATCCCGTCCCGGCGCATGGCAACGTGCACGGACGGGGCCACAGTGCCGAGGTCCTCCCCGACAACGGCAGCACCGGCACGGGTGGCTTCGAGGACGGCGATGGCCCGGAGCTCGTCCGACCGGTACTCCACGTACGCTCCGCCTGCGGCTGCCATGCCATCCGGGATCCACCACAGCCGGTGGAGCCCCATCACGTGGTCGATACGGAGTATTGCAGTGTGGCGGAAGGCCTGGCGGAGGACGGCGATCAGGTAGCGGTAGCCGTCCTGGCGGGACCGCTCGGGGTGGAGCGGGCTGATACCCCAGTCCTGCCCGGCGACTTGGAAGCTGTCCGGTGGGGCACCAACTCTGGCGCCGGTGGCGAAGGAATCGGGATGAGCCCAGGTGTCGAATCCGTCGGGGTGCGAGCCGAGGGGCAGGTCCGCATAGAGACGGCCCCGGGTGGCGACCTCGGCCAGTTGGGTGTCTGCGACCCACTGGGCGTACCGGTGGTAGCGGGCCCGGCGCTCGTCATCTGCCCCTGCCGGGATCGTTCCCGGGTGGGAGCCTCCCCACTGCCTCCAGGGGCGACCCAGGGTCTCGGTGGCTGAACGGAAGCGGGCATACGCCTCCACCTCCGGGCGCGCGGCCAGAAAGTCCTCGAGGGCAGTACGCCGGGAGGACGGGTGCGCAGCCAGGGCGTCGGCCAGCAACTCGAGAACTTGGCGCTTGACTGCCATGGTCGCGGAGGGGTCGGAATTTGCAGCTGAACGCAGGTGGTCCAAGTGGCGGCGGAAGTCGGCGGAGGCCAGCATCCGGCGCGCCTCAGGGACGATCTCGAGCTCAGGTATCCGCTCGACGTCGATGTACAGCTCGTTCAGAGCCAGTCGGCTGGCCGGTCGGTAGGGGCTGGCGTCCAACAGCGGTCCGTCGAGGAAGCAGGCAGAGAGGGGCAGGGTACCGACGAACCTCCCACCGAGCTCACCAGCCCAGTCGCCGAGCTCGGCCAGTTCACTGAAGCTCGCGACACCCCAGTCCCTCGCGGTCCGTGCTGCATAAAGGGGCGCGAAGACACCCCAGTCCCGGTCCGGCGCGGGGACGTGCCGTGGGGCGGATATGAGCAGTGCCGAGGCGCGGAGGTCGGGGCCCTCCACCTCGAGGTGGTGGTACCCCGGGGGAGCGGCGAAGCGACCGGTGAGCCGAAATCCGTGCCGCGTCACGGCCACGCCGTCGATCTGCCCGGACTGCGGGGGGCCGCCGAGCAATGACTGCAGTGAAGTGCTGGCGAGGGAGCCGTCCTCGGCCCGTAGGGACATCTTCACCCGTGTGGGTGCAACGGTGACGGGAAGGGTGAGGTAGTGAAGAGAACGCTCACCCGGCCGCCGGACGATGACCGGCTCCAGGGAGCGGTAGGTGCGGCCACACGCCCCGAGCAGTTCGGCGGCCTGGTCGGGGTGGCTGATCGGTACGCCGATGGCTGCGAGGACTGCAACCAGGGACTCGTCTGCCACGTGGACAAGGCCGTTGTCCTGACCCTGGTAGGAGGGTTGCACACCGTGGTGCCGGGCCAGGGCCAGGAGGGGCCTGCGGCCTCGGGCTCCTGAGGCCCTGTCGTCTGCCACCACCCTCAGGCTCCGAGCCGCTCGACGCCGAAGGCGTGTGCCGGGATGCCACTGGGATCGGGCGTGCGAGCACGGGCCAGCGGGGCTCGCTCCGGCATCGGCTTGACCGCGTCGATCGCCGTGCCGGTTTCCCCCAGGTACCGAGTCTGGGCACCGAGCCCCGCACCGATTTCGAGGCCGACCATCCCTTGTCGGAGATCGAGCGCGCCCAGGACGTTTGCCCGCGCGGTTCGCAGGTCGCACCGCCCTGGCCAGCTCGCAGCGGCAGCGGCAAGCTCAGCGCTGCCGGCAGAGATGTCCCCTGCTCCCCCAACGGATTCGAAGATCGTGGCCTCTAGTGTTTCGAGGTGGTGGCCCTTGCCCCCGGCCAGGAGTCGGCACCCGCTGGTGAGGGTCCGTGGCAACTGACGGAGTGGGCGGCCACAGTGGTAGTAGGCAACTTGCCTGAGAACTGCCATCGCGCCCGCCATGTTACCCAGGCGCAGGGGCCAGGCCTGGCCAGGGGAAAGGGGCGATGAGTTCCCTCTCCGCCCCCTGGCATCGATGGTCCCCGACGGGACGGTTCAGGCCAGCAAGCCGCTCGAGACGGCCGAGAACGAGGGGCACCCGGCTAGCGAGAACCGCGCCGGGCTGACCTGGGCGCCTGTTTCAAGACCCGACGGGGAGGGCGCTGAGGGGCGCTGCGACGTCGACCCAGGGCACATGGCTGGACCGGTCTAGTTCGGCGGCCAGGAATTGGGAGCACACCGCTCACCCTTGCCCTGCTCGCCCTGGGAAGCCCGCGGGCTGGGATGGGAGAGAGGGCCATCCGGGCGCTGTCGGATGGCCCCTGGGAAGTCTTGCGCCAAATCGCCCGCCCGACGCCGGTCCCGGCCTGCAGTGGGCAGCTACCGCAGCATGCTTCTCTGACCTATGGGGCCAAGGGCTATCTGCCCTGGGTTCGAGATAGGGGCGGTGGCGCCCGAGTGCCCCATCCAGATCACAGCGTCGGGAGAGACGCGGCGCATGTGCCGTAGTCCCAGAGCGGTGAGGATCAGCATCGCGGCCGCCAGCACGAAGGAGACAATCGACGCGATGAAGGCGATCTGCCCGAACATCCCGTAGCCGTAGGCCTCGA
>JBEKRL010000102.1:0-5198 GCA_049518775.1 Candidatus Dormibacteria bacterium | reverse complement strand
CGGCGGGTCCGGCGCAGCCCGAGGTCCCCGGTGTCCCGAGGCGACCAAAGTGCCTCCGGGACGACCCTGACTGGGACCCGCCGCCCAAGGACAGCGCGGCCTGAGGCCCTGGCAGCACGGGCCCACGAGGAGCCGGGGCCCGCCGCGGAACACCAGGAACGTCATCGGCACCCTGGCGGGTCGCGCGGCCGAACCTGCGGTGGCCCCGGCATCCCAGACACCGCGGACATCCCAGATTGTGCTTCCCACTCCCCCACCCCGAACCCGGTGCCGCCTCAGTTGCCGGTCGGGGTACCCCGCGTCCTGGACCTGCTCACCAGTTCTCGCCCGCCGTCGCCGCCCCCGGCCCGGGATCGCCCTCGCAGCGTCAGCCACGCCTCGTAGGACGTGCCCCCGGGCAGCCACGCCGCCCAGGGACGCTCGGTCCCGGCGGCGGTCTGGGTGGACTCTCCAGCCGCCGTGTTGGACACCGCCACCCCGCGACCGTCCAGACGGGCCTGAAGCCGCCAGATGCGCTTGGCGAAGCGCCGGTCCCACCCAGCCGGAGCGGTGGCAAGCGCATCGCGAGCCAGCATCAGAGCCTCGGGCAGATCTCCCAGCTGGTGCTCAAGGTCGACGCAGAGCGCCTCGGCCGCCTCCGGGTCGCGCCAGCGATCCCAGACCGCCCTCCAGGCGACCCGTGCCTCTGGGTCCTGGCCCTGGCGACGCAGCATCCGAGCCCGGCGCAGGGCGGCCGCCCGGTCGAGCGGGGCCGGAGATTCAGACTGAGCACCGAGGTAGAAAGCGTCAGCCCGATCCAGCTTGCCCCGATCCTCGGCGTAGCGGCCCAGGCTGTACCAGTCGGTGGGCTCCGGCCTGATCGTCTCCACGTGCCGCTGCAGATGGTCGATCAGTCGGGCCAGGGAGACGAGATCGAGTAGGTTGTGCTTGAGAACCGGGGCCAACGGCTCTGGGTCGCGGTCTCTGAGGAACTGCCGGTAGCGGTTGGGAGCCTCGCTTCCGGGCAGATCATCGACCCGACTCCGCCCCAGCAACTCGTCCTCTGCATGACGAAGCGTGCACCGGGTGAGGCGGTGCCGGAAGAGTCGGCGCACCAGGGGAAGGAGGTCCAGGTGCACGGTGGCAGGCCAGGGTCGCTCCAGGCCGGTCATCACTATCCGGGTCCGAAGCAAAGGAAGATCGAAGCTGGCGCCGTTGTAGGTGACCAGCAGCCCGGCCTCCTTGATGGTCTGAACCGCCGCCTTCACCAGAGGGGCCTCTTCGCCCAAGTCGGGGAGCAGCCACTGTTCGACGGTCAGCTCGTTCGCGGATGCGATGGCCCAGCCGTAGAGGAATGGGACGGTCCCCGTGCCCCGTTGCAGCCCGGTCGTCTCTAGGTCGAAGAACACGACCGGACCGTCCAGCTCCTCCGCGACCGAGCCGGACAGCAACTGCAGACGAGCCGGGCTCAGCACCTCCTCGTCCAGCGGGACCTCGGCCAGGGCGACCCTGACCCGACGCACCCAGATCGACCGGGATCGGTCCCACTCGAAGCCCAACCGGCCGAGGCCTCTGCCGAAGCGGACGTCCGAGACGGGGCCGGCGGCGAGCGGCAGCTCGGCAGCGCGGACCTGGCCGGCGGAGGCTGAGCTGCTCCAGCGGGTGCCTCCCTCGAGCGCCTCGATCTTGAGTCGGAGCTGAGCGGTCACCACCGGCAGGCCTCCATCAGGGCCAAGGCGACGGTCTTGGCCTGCGGCTCCACCCCTGCGACCGGGCCCACGCAGGCGGGGCAGCCGGTCTCACAGTCGCAGTCTCGCAGCAGTTGCGCCGCCGCCGACAGCAGCTCAGCATGAAGATCGAAGAGCCGGGCACTCAGCCCAACCCCGCCAGGGTGGGAGTCGTAGATGAACACCGTGGGCGCGTCCTCGAACATCGGGTCGCCTGGTGCACCATCAGTTTGCACCTGCGGGCGGTCCCCTGGGATGTACTCGGAGGGTTCCGCCACCGGGGGCCGGGGCACGAGCGAGCGCAGCGGCGCCCTCACCTGGGCCACCACTCCGAGGTCCCGGCGGTCGCACATCGCCATGAGGCACGCCACCTGGCCCAGGACATGCCCAACCGCCTCCAGCCCGATCTCAAGGGGGCCAGCCAGTGTGGACGGTAACGAGCACCAGTAGGCGGTGGTCTGGAGGTCCCGCTCGGGGATCCGGATCGGACCGGCGCCGACCGTCTCGTTGGTGAGCAGCCGGATCTTCCGGTACATCGCCGCCAGAACGCTGACCCGGACCTCTCCGTGGGCTCTGCTGGTGAGACGACCCTGGTCCGGAAGCGGCCCGACCATGCACTCCAGCACCTGCAGTCCAACGCGCAGGTCGGCATCGGTGTAGTAATCGACCGAGACCGGGTGGACATAGGCGCGGCGCTCCTCCCAGTCGAGCCGCTCGACGTGGTATTGCCGGCCCTGGTGCATGTAGATGGCGTCGTCGTGAACCAGAAGCGGCGCCGCCCACTCGTCGAGCTCGCCCACCACCCTGGACCCCGATCCGGAGTGCCCGCCGGAGCTTCCCGACCACGGGCCCTGGGGCCCCTGGGAGGGCCGCTGCGAGTCGACCGAGGTATCCAGGATCACCACGTTGCTGGCGGTCGCAGTCCGAAGGTTGATGGCGTCGGCCGGGAAGGCGTCGGCGGCCCAGTGCCAACCTCCAGCTGCTTGGTGAACCAGCCCATCCTCCTGGAGAACATGGAGCAGCTCGCTCACCTCCACACCGCCGAACGCCTCTCCGTCGCGCATGGGGAGCTCGAACACGGCTGCCTGCAAGTGTCCCGCCAGGATGAGGAGGTTGTCCGGGTCGACGAATGCTCGTTCGGGAGATTGCTCCAGGAGGAACTCGGGGTGTTTGGCCAGGTACTGGTCGAGCGGGCCACCCCCCGCGATCAGCACCTGGAGGGCGGGCTGGTTTCGGCGCCCGGCCCGGCCCATCCGCTGCCAGGTGCTGGTGATGGTCCCGGGATAGCCCACCAGAACCGCGGCGTCGAGCTGGCCGATGTCGATCCCCAGCTCCAAAGCGCTGGTGGAGACGACGCAGCGGACCCCGCCCGAGCGAAGCCCCGCCTCGATGGCTCGGCGCTCCAGGGGCAGGTAGCCGCCCCGATAGGCACGCACCTCGGGCCGGGCCTCCTGGCTCCCGACCGGCCCCGGGCCCTCCAGCTCCCGCTGGAGATAGTTGAGGAGGAGCTCGACCTGCAGCCGGGTCTGGCCGAAGACGATGGTCTGGGCACCGCTCCGCACCAGTGGCGGCACCAGCGCTCGGGCCTCCAGGCTGGCGCTCCGCCGGATTCCCAGGCGCGGCTCCACGATCGGAGGATTGACCACCACCACCCGGCGCTCGGGCGCCGGGGCACCGTTGCGGTCCACACACACCACGGGGCGGCCGAGGAGCCTCTCCGCCAGCTCCTTGGGGTTGGCGATGGTCGCGGAACAGCAGATGTTGGTGGGCTCGGCCCCGTAGAAGCGGCAAATCCGGTCCAACCGCCGGATCAGGTTGGCCACGTGGCTACCGAAGACGCCCCGGTAGGTGTGGAGCTCGTCGAGGACCACGAAGCGGAGCCCCTTGAACAGACGAACCCACTGGGTGTGGTGAGGCAGCACCCCGGTGTGGAGCATGTCCGGGTTGGTGAGCACCACCTGGCCAGCCTGCCTCAGGGCACTCCTCGCCCCCGGGGGGGTATCCCCGTCGTAGGTGAAGGTCCTGACCTCCATCTGGGCTGCATCCGAGAGCTCCCTCAGCTCGGTGAGCTGATCCTGGGCGAGCGCCTTGGTCGGGTACATGAGGATGGCGGTGGCATCCGGGTCTCTGGCGATGGCGTCGAGGACCGGCACCAGATAGCAGAGGGACTTGCCTGAGGCCGTCGGTGTCACCACCGCCAGGCTCCTGCCGGCGCTCGCCAGCTCGATGGCCTCGACCTGGTGGGAGTAGAGAGCGCCGATACCGTGGCGCTGGAGTCCTGCTCGAACCTGCGGGTGAAGTCCCTCGGGGACAGGAGCGTACTCGGGATCCCGCGGCGGGATGGTCCTGTCGAGAACGATCCGGGAGCGGAGTCCAGGGTCATCCAGCACTTCGGCCCAGCCGAGTGCGGGGCGCCGGGGCAGGGTCGTCGACCGCACCGCTGGACTCATGCAACAAACATACCAAACACTTGTTCGTTGCACAAGTCGGAGGCGCGGTAAGAGAGAGAGGCCCTCAGCGGCTCCGCATCCGTGACATACCTCCCTATGGACCGCTCGTTCGCCGTCTCTCCGAAGGTGGGGGGGCTCTGACGGCTCTTGGTGGCCCTGGCCACCTTCGCCCTGGCCCACTGGTCCCCCCTGTTGGCCCCGTGGTGGCTCCTGGCTCCCCTGGAGGGTGGTGTGGGCTACCCGTCCCTCGGTCCGAGCTCCTCCTGGTGGGTCCTGGGAGGCTCCCTTCCGCCCTGGCTCCTGGGCAGCCGGCCGCCAGGTGGTGCCCGGGCTGGCCGACCTCGGGGGAGGTGGCCGATAGGTTGTTACAGGATCGTCAGTTCGTGAAGCGGGTCGCAGGGGCAGATGGCCTTGCGGGGAGCTCCTCTGGACCCAGGGCTTCCAGGGCCGACGTGCTTGCGCTAGTCGCGGATCTCGGCGGCCACGTCTTGATAGGCAGGCACGAGGACATCCCAGCGCGCCTTGATGTCGTCGAGTTCACCACCTGCGAGGTACGCAGCGAGCTATTCGAAGTGGATCTGCCATCCGACGCCAAAGTCGGGAGGTGGTTCGAGGGGCAAGTTCCCGATCTCAACGACCAGGATGGTCTGGGTGCCATCGCCGGCCAGAGTGGCATCGAGGGTTTCATCAAACGGCGGCATGCCTTGGCCCTTGCGCCAGGACTCCTCCGACTCCCGGGTCGCCACCACTAGTCGCCTCGGGGCCTCACACGCTTCAACGCGTCCGGTGCCTTCCCAGTCATCAGCTTCGACGAAGGGTCGGAACGTTCCTCCCACTCGGAGATCCCCTTCAACCTTTGCGTGCCATTGGGCGAGGCGACCAGGTTCGGTGATTGCCCACCACAGCTCGTCGATGTTGGTGTCGAAGCGGGCCTCCAGGCGCACGGCGCCTCTTCCATCGACCGATCGCAGACCGCCCAGGATTCGAGTGCCATCAGGTGCGTTCTTGGTCACTGGTCCCTCTCCGTTCCTGGTCGAACGGG
>JBEKRL010000101.1:0-5202 GCA_049518775.1 Candidatus Dormibacteria bacterium | reverse complement strand
TCGAGCTGGGGGCGGCGGTCGGTCCCTCCGGGCCAGTTGGCAAGCGCATCGAAGAGCTCGGGGGTTGAACTTCCGCTCCCTCCCAAGACGACGACGCGCACGGTCAGGCCACGCCGTGGAGGGCGCGGACTGCCCAGCCGCCCCGGTCGAGCTCGCCGTCGTCCAACTCGGCGAACATCGGCAGGCCGAGAACCCCGGGTTTCGTCCGCCCTAAGCCCTGGGCCGTCACGACCGGCGCCTTGGTCCGCAATCGGGTTGGGGCGAGTCGTCTCCGGGCCCCCCAACCAAGCTGTCGGTCCCCTCGCCTGTGCTCCGCTGAAGGTCGGTCAAGCACCACTCGTCCCGCTCTCTGGCGCTCGCGAGATGGATCCACATGGCGGTGGCGCCAGGGCGCACCACCGGGCGATCGCTGAAGGGGCCGTCGATCTCGAGCGAGGAGTCGGCCTGCGGCTGCAGAGTCTGGATGCCGTGGACCGACGCCCACTCGCGGTCGCGATAGAGGGAGAGGTCGTCAGAGGGCATCAGGCACGCGCCCAATCCGCCGACTGCGTCGGCAGTGCGCTGGCACTGCCGCGGGGTCAGATCAGTCCGCGTCGGCCGCAGCAGAAGGCAGTCCGGGTCATTGATCCAAAGGCGCCGGTGCCATGGCGCCCGGAGCAAGCTGGTCCCCAGGGCGTTGGCCAAGGAGACCGTGCTGTCCCGGTATCCGGACACCACCTGGTGGGATCGGCGCTCCCACTCGGAGGCGGGATCGATGGAGACCCGCATGGCGTCCACCAGGCCCACCGCCGGTGCGAACGGGCAGCCACCGGCCAGCTGGAAGGATGCGTCGCGGATGCCCTCCCGCACTGCCAGCGGGCCCCGGCGCAGCGCCTGGGCCCCGGTGGCCCGGGGGTCGTAGTGCCGCCCCGGTACGGCGGCGGCGTAACCGAAGTCCGCCTGGTGGTAGGTGAATCCCTTGGCAACCAGGTCGGCGAAGACCCGTCTCAGGTGCTCCAGGACAGCGGGATTGGTGGTGTCGAGGGCTAACGCCCGGCCCCGGCCCTCCTGCTGGTCGTGGTAGGCCCGCACCGGTTTGCCATCGCAATCGCGCGGCAGCCAGTCGGAGTGATCCTCCGCCGTCGGGGCGCGTTCCGCCACCGTGAGGGGAGCCATCCACATACCTGGCCGGAGCCCGGCCCGGCCAGTGTCCCGGGCGAGCTCTCCCAGTGGCCCCCAGCCGTCCCGCACCGACAGCCACTCGCCGACCTGCTGCTGGTACCCATCGGCGATCTTCAGCACTCCCAGTCCGTGCCTGGCGGCCAACTCCCGGATGGCACGGACCGCCTGGGGATTCACCCGCGTGAAGTACTGGTACCGGGAGCACCGCCCCGCTCCCGGGCCAGCTGTTGCGGAGCGCGCCCTCCCTGCGCCACCCCAGAGGCGGGCATAGGCACTGTAGAGAGTCACAGGGCTGCACCCGGCCGCCCAGACGGGTTCCAGGATCATCTCCTCCCCAGGATCGACGGCAGCTCGGTCCCGGAGCGCCCAGGCCGTGACGCCATCTCGCCCCAGGGGATCCGCCGTGACCGTCCCGAGGTGGCCCGCCCCACCCAGGAAACCGACCAGTCCCTGGCCGTGGACCAGGAACTGGTCCCCCAGCACCGAGTGACCAGCCGACTCTGGGTTGGCTGAGAGCACGCATTGTATCCAGGGACTCGCGGGCATACGTTCCGGGCCCACGTCTTGGGGGCGGCGGCGCCGGACTCCGGACCAGCTCTGCCACCTGTGCTCCAGGACCATCTCGGGCACGACCGCGAAACCCCGGCCAGCCTGACCGACCGGGTGCGGCACGCTGCCGGCGTTGCGCAGACTCTCGTCACAGCGCGTGCCGCCACCACTCGCAGAGGCGTCGAGCTTCAGGTCCAACCGTCCCGGCCGAGCTTGGCTGGCGGTCAACCGGCCCCGCCTATCGTCGATCCAGACGGATGGGGGTTCCGCCATTCAGCTCCCCGGCAGTTGAGGTGTCCCGTGACCCTCAGCATTCTGCTGGCCCGATAGGACAAGCCGCTCTGGCCAGGTCGGAGCCATCCCCACTTCCCCGCCGGCACCGGGAGTCGGTCCGTCCGGGGCGCTCCCCCCATCCCGGAGTTGCGGGCCCCGGGCTCGGCTCGACCAGCTGGGTGAGCCCAGATCCGGGCCGAGTCGGACGGTCCCACGCCAGGCCCTCGGCACCTGCACCAGCCAAGAAGGCAGAATAGCAACCCCCCGCGGGGGAAGCTGGGCCGCTGCCTGCTAAGGCTGAGCAGGGCGGTGGGGGATGCGCGGGTCGCCCCGCCCGTTGGAGACGCGCACGCACGACGGAGATCCCCAGCTACCATCACTACCCCACATGCAGCCGAAGTTAGTCACCGGAGTCCCCCAAGCATCGAAGGAGCCTGGCCATGAGCCCTGAGCCGCAACCCTGCGTGGCAGTGATAGGTCCCGGTGAGGGTGCCAGCAATCTCGACCGCTCGGAGGCGCGCATGGTGGGCCTCCTCCTCGCCGAGCGAGGCATCACCGTTGTCTGCGGCGGTCTGGGTGGCGTGATGGCAGCGGTTGCTGAAGGCGCCTCTGCAGCTGGTGGCGTCTCGATCGGGATCCTTCCTGGCCGCGACCGTCGCGCTGGGAGCCGGAACCTGACCGTCGCCATCCCGACGGGCCTGGGTGAACTGCGTAATGGACTCGTGGTTGGCTGCGCCGATGGGGTGATAGCTGTAGGCGGTAGCTGGGGGACGCTCAGCGAGCTCGCCCTGGCGCGGCGGGCAGGCTTGCCCGTGGTCAGCCTGCGGGGATGGCGGATCTCTGACTCCTCGGGAGGTGATGTGGCGATAGAGCAGGCCGAGTCACCCGAGGCCGCCGTCGTCCGCTTGCTTCAGATCCTCCGCATTGGCCGGGGTGGCGAGATCTCGGGGAGGTGAACCGGACGAAACCAGCTCTCAGCCCGCCGCTGCGCTCCAGCAGCAGTGCAAGACCAAGGCCCCTGGATGGTGGCGCGGGGTGAGGACTGAGGCTGCGCTCGTCTCCCCGCTGCCCGGCACCGCCGTGTGACTCAGGAGAGAGCCGCTCCGAACATGGCAGCCTCCGCTGATCGGTAGCTTCGCAGCCGCTGGGGCATGGTCGGCGGGATCGGCCAAGATAGATGATCCCGAAGGCAGAGCTGATGGGTGGAAGGCCCACGCTGCGGCGGGGAAAGCGGTGCGCGGTCCTAGCGGACTGCTTGGGTTGGAAGGCTCGACTTCCTGCTCTCAGGTGTGCTGTAAGTTCCTGCTTGCACTCCCGCCGGCGCCGGATCTGGATCGCCGGAGAGGACCGTGGACCAGCTTGCAGCCTAACCCTCGCGCCTGGCAGCCGCTGGTCAGATCCCACGTGCAGCCGCTGTGGCGACGGAACCCCCCGAGGAGAGTGGGGACGCTCTGCGTCGCCCCTCCGGGACCTGCCCTTGCCAAGTGATCGCGACGCGGATGAGGGCGGCAGACCCAACCGATAGCTCAGCGGCCCAGCGGCCTGATAGGATCGGCCGCCGTACTGAACTCCATCTGGCCGCCGGTGGAACCGCGAGGCATGTCACGGCCGTCCTCAGCGGCCTCAGTGACGGCAATCGATTGTTTGTCCAACCGACGTACCGTGGGTCCACGCTCAGCCGTATCCCTGGCGCCCTCATCGCGTGATAATCGGGCCCACTCGTGATGGCCGTCGGGAGGAGCGCCAAGGTGTGGCGATTGGCAGCGGTCGCGGGCAGCGCGGTTCGCCGTGGAGATCGGATCCGCGGACTTGCAGGAGGCGACCCAGACCGACGAGGTCCAGTTGAACTGTTGATGGCGAGCATCGCTTCCAACAACTGCGGCGCCCTCGACTTCGACGATGGGGTCGGTGGGAAGGTCTTGATGGCTGGGGGCTGCCGTGACTACTTGCCGAGACTGCGGCGCTGGGCTCTGGCCGGGACCTTGCTTCCGCGGCATTCGGTCAAGTCGTGACCGGATGCCACGCGCTGTCACCCGATCCACGGCGATCCCACGGCGCTGCCGCACGGGACGGGTCGCCAGCACGGGTTGTCCCGCTCGCGGCGATTCGCTTATCTGTGAACACAATTCCTGTGATAGTGGCAGCCACTACGTGACTACAACGGATCATCAACCCCATCAGGGAGGTTCCCGTCTCACCATGCTTGGCACGACCTCGACCACCATGCTCGACCGGATTCACAAGGCCCACCGCGGACTCCGTCTGCTCGATGTTCTGCTGTCCGCGGCTTTGGCCATTGGCCTCATGCTGTCGGTCGGTCGCTCAGCGCGGTGTCAGTCGCCGCAAAGTCGTCAGCTCTGAGCGCCAGCAAGGCCAAGCTCCAGACCTGGCAGGTTGCTCTCACTGGTTATCGCTCCGATGACATCAAGTGCAAGCCAAGTGGTGTCTGCGATACGGTCACTAAAGTCGGACATACAACCTTCGAAAGGGTGACCTACACCGTCACGCATGTCTTTCACATTGAGTTCTCAGGGACTGCGCTCAAGGTCATCGGTTCCGGTTCTGGCCACGGGGGTTCGGGGAAGGGCAAGGTGACCATCACCGAGAAGATCGCCGGGACCGGGTTGGCCAACGCTCCCTACCCCACGGCCACCAGTGTTAGCGGGTCCGTCACCTTCACTCTCCACTACGAGAAGAAGGGGAAATGGCACGGTCCGTTCAGTGAATCGATCGGATACACTGGCAAGCGAATCAGCTAGTGATTTGGCCGAAGGCCCCGGAGGAGGCGGGCCGTTCCGGGCGTTGAGGCGGATCAAGTCGGCGCCGGTGCCGGGTTGCTGGTGACCTTTCGCTTGACCCCTGTGGCCGGACCCAGGGCCGGTCCGGCGGTAGACCAGGCGACCGGCCCGTAGGCTTGCCGGCACCAACGCTCCGCGGGCGGAGTACTCGGTCGCGTCGGCTTCCCCACCGCACTCGACTTCCGACCGTCTACTGAGGTACCCCCTTGTTCGCCGCCGCCTAGCCTATTGCCGCCAATTGTGGTAGGGACTCCTACCAGTAGCGCGACCCTTACCCCCTCCTCCCGCGCACGCGCATGCCCGGGCGTCGCCGCTGCTTGTCCTCATGCACGGATTCGTCCTCCGGTTCAGTTCGAAGTGTGCGTCGGTCGGGTCCCGACCAGCCAGGTCCGGAGCCAGCGCGGGGCTTGACCGGGGAAAG
>JBEKRL010000100.1:0-5546 GCA_049518775.1 Candidatus Dormibacteria bacterium | reverse complement strand
CGATGAAGGCTCCCGCGCCACCCGATCTCGTACCCGGCCGAGCGCTCATCAAATGCCCCAACGTCACGGTGACGGGCCACGGTTTCATCCTAACCTCAGAATCTCAGTAAGGACGTGGACAGCGGAGGCGGACGCCTGCAGAGGCGGTTTTGGGGGCCGGTGAGTCCTGTCACGGGGGCCAGCTGTCCGTGCCCCTGAGCATGGCCGGCATGAGTGCGGTCGGCGATGCCTGGGCAGTTCTGGGCGCAATGGCAGGAGCCAATCGAGGCTGGGCCCCGCCCTCTGTCAGCTCCCGGCTGAATGGCTCGGGCTAGACTCGGGCCGTGCAGCTTCCGCCTTCGTCCCGGTTGCCCCCGCTGACCGAGGCGGCCGCGCTGCCGGGGCCGGGCAGGCCAACGCCCTTCGGGGCGGATCCCGGCTGGCTCCGCCCGAGTCCTCGCCTGCGGCGGATGCGCCGCGCGCAGACGCTCGCGGGAGTCGTCGTCTGCCTGCTTGTCGGCTGCGGCCTCGCCGCCGCCACGGCCTCAGTGGTGGTGGTGTTCGTGGTCGCGATGGGGGTGATCCTGTTGGGCGCCGCGATCTGGGGATTTCTGGATCGGCGCTGCGCCTCCTGGGGCTATCTGGAACGAGAGCAGGACCTGTTGGTGCGCCGCGGGGTCATGTTCAGGCGCCTGTCGGTCGTCCCCTATGGCAGGATGCAGTCAGTGGAGGTGACGGCGGGACCGGTGGAGCGCTCCTTCGGCCTGAGCTCAGTCCGGCTTCACACCGCCTCGGCGGCCACGGACGCCAGGATCCCCGGCCTGGCGGGGCCTGACGCCACTGGGCTCCGGGACCGGCTGGCCACCCTGGGTGAGGCCAACGCCGAGGGGCTGTGAGCGCATCCCCGATCGGGGCCTGGCGCCGACTTCACCCACTCTCACCCGTGGTGCGAGTGGGGCGCAGAGCGGTAACCCTGGTGGTGGTCTTGGCGTTCCCCTTCATCTCCAGCGGCCGCGTCGATCCGACCGACGGACTGATCGACCTGGCAATCATCTGCGTGGTGGCCGTGGGCGGGGTGGTGTCCTGGCTGGTGACTCGCTGGCGCGTCGACGGTGGCATGGTGCAGGTCGAGACCGGGCTGCTACGGCGCCAGAAGACCCGGGTGCCCTTGAGCCGCATTCAGTCCGTGGACGTGGTGCGTCCTGGGACCGCCAGGGTCTTCGGGCTGGCCGAGGTCCGGGTGCGCACCGGCGGCGGCCACGCGGGCGACGTCCGCCTGGCTTACCTGACTGGGAATCAGGCGGAGCGCGTGCAGGCCTTCCTGCTCGTGCTGGCGCACGGTGGCACCTTGCCTGTGGCCCAGGTTGCCGCGCGGCCGCTGGCCCGGGTCTACAACCCCCGCCTGATGCTGGCGCTGCTGCTGAGGTGGAGCGCCGTTGCTCCCCTGGTTGTGGCGGTGGCGCTGGTCCTCGGGGCCGCGCTGCTCGGGGGCGGCGCAGTCGCGCAGTCCTTGGTGGGCTCGGCGTTGGCTATTGCTGTGGGGGGGGGACTCGCCCTCCTGCGCCAGATCAACTCGCTGATGAGCTACGAGGTGACCGAGGCGATGGACGGGTTGCACGTGCGCGGCGGGCTGATCGCGACCGTGGTGGAGACCATCCCCCGGCGCCGGATCCAGGCGCTGCGGCAGACGGAACCGCTTCTATGGCGCGGGCTCGGGTGGGCAGGCCTGTCGGTGGACGTCGCCGGGGGCCAGCGGCGGAGTGGGGAGGACCGTGGGGCCGCCGGGCAGCTGCGCGCCCTGTCGCCGGTCGCGACGGTCGCCGAGTCGGCGCAGCTGCTGGCGGACCTGCTGCCGGGGGCTCGGCCGGGAGACGGCAGGCCTTCCCCGGCAGTTGCCAGGGTCAAGGCACCGCTGAGCTACCACTTCCTCCGCGGTGGGGTTTCGGGCGGCCTGGCGGTGTCCGGTGCCGGCCGGCTGCAGCGGACCACCGCGTGGGTGCCATTGGCCAAGGTTCAGAGCATCCGCTGGGTCCAGGGCCCAATCCAACGCCGCCTCGGGCTGGCCACGGTCCACCTCGATATCGCTGGGCGCCGAGTGGGGGTGGCCCTTCGAGACCGCTCGGCCGCGGAGGCGGTCGAGCTGGCCGAACAGCTCCCCGGACTGTGCCGCGCAGCGAGGGAGGCCGCTCGCGAGCATCACCAGGGCCCGGCCGCCGAGAAAGGCGAAGCCCCGGCGGCTGGGTAGCAGAGTTGGGGTCGCCGCGGGCAGCACACGGTGGACCCGTGCCAGTTCGGAGACTTCTGTACTCGATGGCAGCTCAGACTCGATCTCAAAAGCTGGTGCCAGCGGTGGGTGACGCACCCACCCGGGCGTGAGCCCAACGGTCCTCGAGGCCGCGTCGCCGTCGGGCCTGACGGTACTTCGCGCTGGTCCGGACGGACCCCGGTCAGGACCACTTCGCCTAGCCGCCGGACAGTGACGAGCCGGCATGCGCCCGTGGCACGTGCGTCATCGGTTCATGGCACCTGGCGGCTAGGCTACCTCGCATGGCCGCCCCCAAAGCAGTGGGATCGGACAACGCGATCGCAGAGGCGCAGGAGTCTCCAGGGGCCGGAAAGCTGAGGCGGAGATCGGCCGGCCCAGGGCGCACGTGCCTGCCTTCCCGGCGGCACAGTGCTCGCGGTCGGGACGGTTGCTCCACGATGCTTCGTCCCCGCCTCACCATCTTCGGCCGCCATGAACACCAACTGCTGAGGGCCACATGGCCGGCCCCGCCGGCAGCGCAGACGGCGGGAAGGGCCATGGGAGTCGCGCTGGCATGAGACCCCGTGGCCGAGGGCGTGTTCGGGTTGAGCGCAGCCGACCGTCCGCAGCGTCCCCCGAAGAGGGACTTGCCCGGATGACGCCGTCGGGGCACGTTGCGTTGCCACACCGGATCGCCCACCTGACCTGGGCGTTGTCCCAGGAGGTGCTCTGTGGGTGACAAGGTGTGCACGACGTGCTGGAAGTGGTCCGGAGGCACAGCCCAGGTCTGCCCGCAGTGTGGTGGTGCACTCGTCCCGGCGAGCGCGCCCGCCGAGACGGCATTCCGGTCGGGCGGCCGCGCCATCCACATGCAGAACCCTCCCCATGGGGCGATGCGACCCGCCCACCGGGCGTGGCTGCGCTGCTTCCTGATCCTGAGCATCCTTCTCGTCCTGCTCTTCATGGTGTTCCCCCTGCCACAGCTCGGACTGTGGGGTGATCCAGGCTGTGGGTTTACTTGGGGCTCGTGCACCCGCGTCCTCTTCATCGGGAACAGTTACACAGGTGTCAATGACCTCCCCACGACGTTTGCAGATCTGGCGTGGGCTGAGGGTCACCGGGTTGACACCGGAGCCTTGGATCAGGGTGGTTCCACACTGGCGGAACATGCGGCAGCGCCAGCCACAGGGACGATGTTGGCGTCCGAGAAGTGGAACGTGGTCGTCCTGCAGGAGCAGAGTGAGATTCCCTCAGTCGCTTGGTCCAGGCTCAACGAGATGTATCCTGCCGCTACCGAGCTTGTGGGGATGATCCGCCAACGGGGTGCGGAGCCAATGTTCTACCTCACGTTTGCACACGAAGGCGGTTGGCCGCAGGCCGGTCTGCCCGACTACGCGAGTATGCAGGCTGCGGTGGATGACGGCTATCTGGGCATAGCCAGTGAACTGGTTGTTCCGATCGCACCAGTGGGAGATGCCTGGCAGACGGTCGTCAATGAGCAGGCAAACCCGAATCTCTGGCAAGGTGATGGCAGTCATCCCACCACGAACGGCACGTATCTCGCGGCGTGTGTCTTCTATGCCGCGATCTTCCAGCAGAGTCCGGTGGGTTCAACCTATCAAGACGGCCTCTCCGCTGGCGAGGCGCTGCGGCTCCAACAGGCGGCAGCAACCACCGTCTTGAGCGATCCTGCGAAGTGGGGGATTCTCTCGTTGCCCGGCGGCGTGAGGTGAGATGGGGCTCGGACCCAAATCCCGCGACGCGTAACCTCTCCCCGGTCGCCGTGCGTCGGCTGGTCTGGATTCCGCCGGCCGGGTAGGCACTTTCACGCTCCCGGCCGACCTCTGAGCGTGGTCGAACATGCTCGTCTGCTGAGTGGGGGCGAGCTGGTCGGGCCAGGGCCAGCCACGCTGGTGCCGGGCCGCGGCGGCGGTGCGGCTCCCCGCGGCTGCCGCCACGACGTCCTCGCCGAAGCGGCGACCGTGCCGACACCAGTGGCGCCGAGCCCAGGACGGGCGCCTGGCGGCCAACAGGCCCCTCCGCGGCGTCCGTGGGGAGTTCGCTAGGGAGTGGCAGGACCGCTCAAGGGGGTGAACTCCTTGATAGCCTGGAGAGTGTAGCTGTGGGCCAGGCGCCAGGGCCGGTCGGCGAGACGGAACTCCCTTCCCTCAACCTCTTCCATCTGGCCCGGGAGCCCATCCCAGGGGATGCTGTCGTGCTCGGTGAGCCCGGTGATTCGCATGCCCTGACCGAGCAGGGCGGTCACGATCTCTCCGAGGCCGTGGTTCCACTCGTGGGTGGTGTTGTGCTCGAAAGTGGCGTCGGTCGGGACGTAGGTGCCGCCATCGGTGAACACGGACGGCTCGCGCCTCTCGAAGTAAGGGTATTCCACCGCCAGCACATGGTCGGAGCGGGCGTCATCGAGGGTCCTGAGCATGGGGTGCCCTTCCCGGATGAACAGCCGGCCACCCGGCACCAGCAATTGCGCCACCACCGCGGCCCAGCGTTCGACGCTCGGCAGCCAGCACAGTGCTCCGATCCCCGTGTAGACCAGGTCAAACCTTCCCGCTCCGAGTGCAGGCACCGCTTCGTACACGTCCGCCTGCACGAAGGCCACGTCGGCCGCCGTTACCGCGGCCAATCGCCGGGCTTCGAAGAGAGCTGCCGGAGAGAAGTCCAAGCCGGTCATGCGAGCTCCGAGGCGGGCCAGGGAAACGGTGTCGGTGCCGATGTGGCACTGCAGGTGGACGCCGCGCACGCCACGCACGTCACCCAGGCGCGGGAGATCAAAGCGCACCACGTGGCTCAGGAACGCCGGGTCGTCCAGGAATCTGGCGACTGCGTAGCCGGCTGACTGGGCATGGGCCGGCGCACGCTCATCCCAAGCGGCCAGGTTCACCCGTCTGTAGTCCTCCACGGTCGGCGATTATCCATCAGCTCGCGCTGGTGGAGCCGACGCGAGAGGATCGACCACGTCATCCCGCCCGTCCCGGGCGCCCCCGGTCCCCAGCCCAGCGGGCCAGGTGGTCGACCATGGGTCCAGCGCGGTCCTCCCAGCCGCCGACGGCTCCGTGCCCAAGCCACGAGCTGTCTGTGGACAGTGGGAATCCCCGGCACCCGTTCAGTGCACCTCCCGCCCAGCGTACGGGGGGGAATCGCCCAGGACGGAAGTCGGAAGCCCTGGCGACGACACGGCGCCGACGATTGAGGCCAAGGGCAAAGGTCCCGTGCGGCGGTGGTGGTGGGCGGGGTCGGGCGCCGATGGCGCCGAAGGCGGACGGGTACAGGTGGGAGCTCACCCCGCGTGGCTGTGGCGCTCGCC
>JBEKRL010000099.1:0-5672 GCA_049518775.1 Candidatus Dormibacteria bacterium | reverse complement strand
CGCCGACTAGCACCGCCGACCAGCCCAGGCAAAACCGGACATTCACGGCAGTCCACTCGCTGGCGATGCCCACGCCGCCTGCCTGGATCATCGCACCGAGACCGCTGCTACACAGAGAGTAGGCGGTGCTCACAGAGAGATTCAGACTGCTGCCGATGCCCACGAAGGGGATCAACAATGCCATGCTGCCAAGGACCGCAAGGCGCGTCACACGTCCAATTCGATCGTCCCACCGGTCCTTGGAATGGGGACGAGGAGGCTCAGAGTTGTGCATGGCCTCGACTTCAGAGGGGACAGCCTGCGCCCTACGAGTGGCTTCCTGCGCCTCCGATATGGCCTGCACCACCTGGTCCCAGGCCGCCCGGGCCGACTTCCTGCGTCTCGGTCGGTCAGACAGGCGGCCAACTAGGGCCGCCAGCCCGTCCAGACGGAGAGGGGGCTGGAGAGACTCCGGGGTGGTGATCAGCAGCACCACTGAGCGACCGCAACCTGGCGCGTAGACAGCTGGAGGAGAATGGTGCCCGTGCTGTCAGCGAGCTGGCCGAGGCGGACGCTGGGGCTAACCGCTCTCGCATTGGCGATAGTGTTCGCCGCTACCCTCTGCCTTCGCTTGGCCCGTATAGGGGCGCCGGGCGCTCCCTGGCCACTGATCATCCTGGCATCTGCGGCCTGGGGTGTCTTGATCTCCACCCTATACACCCTGCGGGCCAAATACCGCCAAGCCCGCCAGCCCCGGTGAGTAGCCCCGGGTGGGTGACCGTCGCCACCTGCCCCGGGTCAGCCGCGTGCCGCCCGGCTCGTCACCTTGCCGGCGATGGTGCCACTTGCTGGAGGTGAGGCACAGTCCCAACCGCTCAGCGTGCACCTACGGGGCGGAGCTGCGGCGATAAGGACCGGCTCGTCCTGCTGGCCTCGTCTGGGCCAACTCCACACCTCCCCCAGCCAAGCCAGCGGTCACCCCGTTGAGCTGGAGCTCGCCAGCGCTGCTGACGGGGCGGCGCCAAGCGCTATCGTTCCGGGCACGGCTGGGGGTACGAGCCAGTCGGCACCGCCGACACGCTCGTACCGCCCGCGGGTGCCCCCTGTCCGTGCCCCCAAGCCAGTGGCGAATGGCCGCCGGCTTGGGCGCCGGCCTGGACTCCGGCTCGGGCTCCGACTCCCCGGCTGGAGTGCCGGCACCGGCACGAGGGCCCCGAGCCGGGACCTGGCCCATGCCGCCGGAGGCGGTACCAGCCGTGGCAGCCCGGCGGATCTACATGGTCCCGTCGCAGCACCGCGACCAGCAGAACTCCGCAGCGATGGCTGTCGAGGGTGACGATCTCGGCCCCCAGCCGCGCCCAGCCCAGCCCCGCCGCGGGGCCGCCCCCTGCTAATCTCAGCGGATGCAGCCCCCTTTGAGGCTGACTTGAGCGACGGCGGGCCCCCGGCGGTGGTCGGGGTGGTGATGGGGTCCAGTTCTGACTGGGACACCATGCGCCATGCCGCAGAGACCCTGGAGCAGCTGGGGGTTCCCCACGAGACCAAGGTGGTCTCGGCCCACCGCACCCCGGACCTGCTCTTCGAGTACGCGGAGTCGGCTGAGTCCCGGGGGATCCGGGTGATCATCGCTGGGGCGGGGGGCGCCGCCCACGCGCCCGGAATGCTGGCCGCCAAGACCCACCTCCCGGTGCTGGGGGTGCCGGTAGAGTCCAAGGCGCTGCACGGGGTCGACTCGCTGCTCTCAATCGTGCAGATGCCCGCGGGGATACCGGTAGGGACCCTAGCGATCGGGCGCCCCGGGGCGGTCAATGCCGCCTTGCTGGCTGCCTCGATTCTGGCGCTGCAGGACCCTGCGGTGCGCCAAGCGCTGCTCAGCTACCGCTCCCGCCAGACCGACGCCGTCCTCGGCCGGCCCGACCCCGCCCGGGACTAGTTGGGCCGGATGCTGGCCCTGGCTGGCTCCCCGCTCGGGCTCACCGTAACCCCCCGTCAGACGGCAGGGGCGGCGTGCGCGGGCCAGGTCGGGCGCATGCTGCGGGGACGCCGCGCCGACCCCGAAGTGCTGCAGCGGGGGCGGGGCATTCCGAGGTCGTCACCTTCGAGTCAGGGTCGCTGTCGGCTAGGTCGGCCGCGCTGTTGGTGCGACGTTGCCCGGTCTTCTCGCCGCCCGCCGAGGCCCCGGCGGTGGCCCAGGGACCGGCTCTCGGCGAAGCAGCTCCTCGCCGAGCTCAAGATCGTGAACGGCGCGTTCGGGGCGGTGACGTTGGACGCGGAGCTGGGCCGGGCCCCCGCGGGTATGGAGGTGGTCCCGCGCGCGGACCGGGTGGTGCTCGACGAGATCAGGCGCAATGACCTCGGCCACAGGCCCTGGCAGAGCTTCGCCATCCGCACCCCGATCAGCAGTCTGGGGGTGAGGGGTGACTTCCACCCCTATGCCAACGTGGTTGCGGTCCGAATCGTTCAGTCGGAGGGCGGCATGAGTGGCAGCTGCGCCAGGGTTTCCTATGAGGCTCTTTCCGACGTCAGCAGCAGGCCAAGCGAGACCATCGAGTGGGAGTGAGCTCTGGGCCAGGGGACTCGCGGCTTCATGTCTTGGTGGTTGGTGGCGGTGGTAGGGAGCACGCCCTAGCCTGGGCCTGTGCCCGCAGTCCCTTGGTGGGCCGGGTGACCTGTGCCCCCGGCAATGCGGGGACGCTGCGGGTGGGCGAGAACCGCCAGGTGGCCGCGACCGACGCCGCCGGCATCGTCGCCCTGGCCATCTCGGAGCGGGCCGACCTGGCGGTGCTCGGCCCGGATGCGGCGGTGGCGGCGGGGGTGGGGGATGCCTTGGAGCTGGCTGGGGTGCGCTGCTTCGGTCCGAGCCGGGAGGCGGGGCGGCTGGAGAGCAGCAAGAGCTTTGCCAAGCGGCTGATGCAGCGGGCAGCGATCCCGACGCCAGCCTTCGTCGTCTTCGATGATCCCGAGTCCGCCGCTCGCCACCTCCGTCAGCGCACTGGGCCGGTGGTGGTGAAGGCGGATGGCCTGGCGATGGGCAAGGGGGCCTTCGTCTGCGCCGGCCCCGAGGAGGCGCTGACGGTGGTGGACCGGCTGCTGCGGGGGCACGAGCTGGGACCGGCGGGGGAGCGGGTGGTCATCGAGGACTGCCTCTTCGGCGAGGAGGCTTCCTTCTTCGCCATCTGCGATGGCGATACGGCGGTGATGCTACCTCCGGCGCGGGATTACAAGCGGGCTTTCGACGGTGACCTCGGGCCCAACACTGGGGGGATGGGCAGCTTCGCCCCCTCCCCGGTCGCAGGCTGGCCCGTCCTCAACCAACTCGTCCGGCGCCAGGTGGTCGAGCCGGCGTTGGCTGAGATGCGGCGCCTGGGCTGTCCCTACCGGGGCTGCCTTTACGTGGGGGCGATGCTGGTCGGGGAGGGAATCCAGGTCCTGGAGTTCAATGCCAGGTTTGGCGATCCTGAGACCGAGGTCCAGCTCCCCCTGCTGCCGGACCTGGTCCCGCTCTTCTGGCAGAGTGCGGAGGGGCGGCTCCAGCTTCCAGATCCCCAGCCGCTCGGGGGGGCCTGCGTCGGGGTGGTGGCCGCGCGAGAACCTTATCCGGCGCCCGTCGAGGTGGGTGGCGAGCTGGCGGGCATGGATGCCGCCGAGGAGCTGGGCTGCCTGGTCTTCCAGATGGGGACCCGCCTCTCGGCCCAGAGGCTGGCCGAGGTGAGCGGGGGCAGGGTACTCATCTGCACCGCCGTGGGTGCGGATCCGCAGGAGGCCCGGCGGCTCGCCTACCTGGGACTAGCGAGGATCAGCTTCCCGGGCATGCGGTACCGTCAGGACATCGCGGCCTGACGATCCCCCCGGAGCGGGTTCGTCGCCCGCCACTCCCAGAGCCATTCGAGGCAAGCCACTGGCCTCGACGCTCAGCCGGTGGGTGGCGCGCGGTGCCCCGAGCTGGAGTCGCCAGCTTGCAGCCCGGCACTCTGGACCAGCCTGACGCTGGGACTCACGGAGTCTCTAACGGCTACTAGCGGTCGATCACCAAACCCCGTCTGGAAGCCCTCCCTCGGTGGCCAGGCGCCCGGCGTGCCAGTCTGCTCGGTGCCGGTAGCAGCCCAGATATGGAGATCCGCATCCGCTGGGCCACCTCCTCGCCGACCGCAGTGCCGGGGCGACCAGCTCAGCGCGGTCCTCCAGGCAGTCCTCGCTCCGTTTCCGGGAGTGTTGCTGGTCAGTGATGACGCTGACGGAGATCCGGTAGCGCCAGGCGGCGGGATGACTGCTGGGTCGGCAACACCCGATCGCCCGGAGCGCCTTGAAGAGGACAGTGCTGGTGATGTCCTCGGCGAGCTCTCCGTTGCGGACTCTTGAGGTGACGTTCCGGCAGGTCTGGGGGAAGTAGTAGTCAACTAGCCGGCCCAGGCTGTCCGGGTCGTCCGGGGCCCGGCCGGTCAGCTCCTCCTCGCCATCGAGCGGCAGTCTTGCGGTCGCGAACCGAGACTGCAACCTCAAACGCATGGGGCTCAGGAAACAGATGGGACTCGGGCCCGGTCGCGAGCGACCGCATTTGTCTTGGCGTCACCCGGTTACGGTTCCCGGCCCAGAGGCAGGGGGCGCCGGATTCTCGGGAGCTCACTTGTCGGCCACCTATACTCAGATGAGGTGACAACGGCCCTGCCGCTGCAGCAAACCTCGCCGGACGGCCGACCATGATCGACCGCTACGCGCCCCCGGAGCTGCGGGAGCTGTGGTCGGATCACAATCGGCTGCGGCTCTGGCTTCAGGTGGAGCTCGCCGTGTGCGAGGCGAGGTCCGCGCTCGGCGAGATCCCCCCCGACGCAATGGCCCGGCTCCGAAAGGTGCCCCTCCCCTCGGTGGAGCGGGTTGGGGAGCTGGAGGTGGAGCAGGGCCACGACCTGGCCGCATTCGTCTCGGCGGTGCAGGAGCAGCTGGGCCCGGAGGGTGGCCAGATCCATCTCGGGATGACGAGCCAGGATGTGGTTGACACCGCTCTCGCGCTCCAGCTCCGGGAGGCCAACCGCATCGTCCTGGGGGATCTCGGCCGGCTCCTGGAGGTGGTCGGGTCGCTGGCCCTGCGGCACCGCCGGACCCCGATGGCCGGTCGCACCCACGGGATGCACGCCGAGCCGGTCACCTTCGGCTTCGTCCTGGCCAACCACCTGGACGAGCTGCGGCGGTCGGAGGAGCGACTGCGGAGGGCCGCAGCCGCGGTCCAGGTGGGCAAGCTCTCAGGCGCGGTGGGCACCCATGCCACCCTCAGCCCTGCGGTCGAGCTCAGGGCACTCGCCCTGCTCGACCTGGAACCGGCGGCGATCACCACCCAGGTGGTTGCCCGGGACCGCCACGCCGCGTACCTCTGCGCGCTGGCACTGCTGGGGGCGGTCTGTGAACGGCTGGCAATCACCCTGCGCCACCTCCAGCGCACCGAGGTTGGGGAGGTCCGGGAGCCGTTCGGCGAGCGCCAGAAGGGCTCGTCGGCGATGCCCCACAAGCGCAACCCGGTCCGACTGGAGCAGGTCTCCGGCCTCAGCAGGCTTCTCCGGGGCTGGGCTGTGGCAGGTCTGGAGGACGTGGCCCTCTGGCAGGAGCGTGACATCTCCCACTCCTCGGTCGAGCGAGTCGCCCTGCCCGACGCCACCATGGTCGCCGCCCACATCCTTCGCACCCTCACCCAGGTGCTGGCC
>JBEKRL010000098.1:0-6117 GCA_049518775.1 Candidatus Dormibacteria bacterium | reverse complement strand
TGGAACAGGTCAGACATCCGTCGCATGATGCTCATTGCCGTCTCCTTGACCGCGCCTGGCGCGCGAGTACAACTAACCCCAGGGTGATGTTACGTCCTGGGTCTGGCTGGGGCACCGGCCGCTCGTCCCGGCCGGCCGCCGGCCAGGCCTGTGCCCGCATCGGCCCGAGGCCGACTTGACCGCGCGGCCGGGTCGACCAGCCGTGGGGAGTGGCGTCGCCAGGTGCTCGTCCCGGCCGCCCCGTCGGTATCCGAAGGTGAGGGGATGGACCTTCGGAACTGACGGCGGCGCTGGAGCCGACGGTTCCGCTTCGCTCGGTGGATTTCGGCTCCAAGATCGGGGGCCGACTTCGGCCCACCCGGCAGGCCTCGGTATACTCCGGCGCGGGCGGGTACCGAAGTGGTTAAACGGGGCTGACTGTAGATCAGCAGGCTTTAAGCCTACAGGGGTTCGAATCCCTTCCCGCCCACGCCCAGGTAGCTCAGTGGTAGAGCGCTTCCTTGGTAAGGAAGAGGTCGCGGGTTCAATCCCCGCCCTGGGCTCCACTGATCTCACGGACACGTCGCAAGGTGCCAGAGCCGGGTGTCAACCGGGGTTCGAGCGATTGATCCGGCGCTTATGGTTGGCGGGCTGGGCGGCTTCTGTGCCTGCGTCAGGGCCCGCTTGACTTTGCCCCTGGGGCATGGGCGAGGATCTCGGTCGTGGACAACGTCGAGAGGCTGTCGATCGGCGAGTTTGCTCGCCGGACGCGTCTAACGCCCAAGGCCCTCCGTATCTACGACCGGAACGGCCTCCTCACGCCCGCCCTGACCGACGCCGCCACCGGCTACCGGCACTACGGGACCGGACAGATCCGCACCGGGCAGCTCATCGGTCTGCTGCGCGGTGCGGATCTGAGTCTCGCCGACATCCAACTCGTGCTCGACGACGTCGCCCGAAGCTCCGATTTGGCCATCCGACGACTGGACGTGCTCCTCGCGGCGTTTGCCCGCCGCCAGGCTGATCGCCAGTTGCTCATCCACCACGTCCAAGCGACCTTCAACCGGGGAGGCGACCCTATGTTCCCGATCCACGTACGTCGCGTACCAGGCCAGCGCGTCATGTCGATCCAGCGGCGCCTCCACGGGAACGAGACCGACAGCTTCGTGCGAGAGGCGAAGAACGCCTTCGCCGACCGCCTGCGAGGAGCAGTTGCGACCGGTCCGTTCATGCTGATCTTCCACGGCGTCGTCGATGCCGAGCGCGACGGTCCGCTCGAGGCGGTGCTGCCCTGCCCTCCGGAGATCCAGCCCGACGACATCGTCGGTGTTCGCACCGAACCATCCCATGAGGAGGCATACACGACAATTACGAAGGCCCAATGGGACTACCCGGTGATCCTTGCCGCCTACGACGCCGTCGCGTGCTCGCTCGACGTCACTTCCCGGCCTGGCAGCCGACTGTCCTGCCGTGAGGTCTACCTCGTCGAGCCAGACGACATCGGACCTAACGACCTCGTTTGCGATGTCGCCTTCCCCCTCGGCGACCCGCGCCCAGACACCGCCCACAGCACTCGGTAGTTGGAGCCTGCGGTGGCGGACAGAATCGGCGTTCTGGCGGACTCCTCTGCACGTGTTCGCATAATGCGCAGTCACAGCACCAGGGAAGACCACTTGACTGGACAGGTTTTGCTCGGACCCAGGATCTCGGTAGCACAGCGCTCAGCTTCGGAATCTTGGTAAGGAGGAGGTCGCGGGTTCAATCCCCTCGCTGGGCTCGCTAGCTGGCCGTACTCAGGAGCACTAGCTGGGGAGCATTGGAGGAACCGGTCCGGGTTGGGCTGAGCGAGGGCCCGGTGATGAGCGCCTCGATGAGCTGCGGCCGTCCGTACCAGTATCCCTGACCGAGGTTGACACCCAGCGCCTTGACGGTGTCGGCCTCCTCCTTGGTCTCCACACCCTCCGCGATGAGCTGGCACCCGGTGTCTCCGGCGAAGTGGCACATGGCAGCCGCCATCGCCCGGCGGGCGGGGTCGGTGTCGATGCCCCGGACGAGGGTCATGTCGAGCTTCACGAAGTCCGGGTGCAGTTCCAGGATGTGGGCAAGGCTGGCGATCCCGGATCCGGCGTCGTCGACGGCGGTGCGAACCGGTCCGAGCCCGGAGAGCGCCGCCCTGAAGGCGGGGTAGTTGGTGATCACCTCGTGCTCCGTGATCTCAAGCACCAGAGGGCGGTCGGCCTTGGCCAGGATCTCCCTGACCGGAACGAGGTCATCCAGCAGCCGGGGCGACAGGTTGACATTCAGCCAGCGGCCCTCAGGCAGTTGCCGTGCTGCCTCCACGGCGGTCGCCAGCAAGTCCAGCTCGAGCTCGGGCCCCATGCCCATGCTCCAAGCCGCCGAGAGGCGAACGTCGGGGCGCTCACCATCCAGGAACCTGGTGAGTGCCTCATAGCCGCACACCTGGCCGCTGGTGATCTCCACGATCGGCTGGAAGACGGGGAGATAGGCGCGCGCGCGCATCAGTTTCGCAAGATCGAGGCGACGCCGGGAGGCGACGCCCTCAGCCAGCACATCGAGGCCGAGCAAGGCGCTGGCGGCGGCCCCGAACTCGGCGATGGCCGGGAGGTGGACCACCGTCGCCGCCTGGTCGGCGCCGCCGAAAGCCCCCGCTGCCAGCACCCCTACGTTGGTGGGACCGTAGCGGATCGGTGCGTAGGAGAAGCTCTGCAACCCGGAGGCTGTCATCGCCTTGCCGTAGAGACCGTCAGAGGGGCGCTCCTGCCAGCGGGCTGCCCAGGGCCCGTGACTCGCCCGCTCGATGAGGTAGCGGGCCCGGGCATGCGGCAGCTGAACGTCGGCGGAGAGAAAGAAGTTGTCTGGGCCGTCGATGGAGAGGACAGTGGCGTCCCCATCGGGGTTGAACACGGCCACGAATGCCAGGCCGACCCCCATGAGGCGCCGCAGCTCCCGGCAGAGGGCATCGCCAGTTGCTGCGGCGGTACTGCCCCGCGCGAGGCGCCCGATCCCGGCGGCTACGTCGCGCCGGTCCCGCAGCTCCCGCTTCAGGGCGCTCTGGATGGCGTGCTCCTCGGTGACGTCCTCGCCCATGATGGCAGCCTGGTGGAGCTCGCCTGCCCTCTGGTTGAGGCGGGTGGCGCTTACCGCGACCAGGCGGTGTCTGCCGGACCGGGTCAGGATCTCCGTGATCAGCGGATTGCGCAGGCTGGCAGTCCGCAGCCGCCGGCCCAGCTCTGTGCCACCATCGGCCTCGGTGGCAGCAGGAAGGAGCTGCGAGATGGAGCACCCCAGCAACTCCTCGAGGGACCAGCCGGTGAGCTCGCTGAGAGCAGGATTGGCGTACGAGATCTTGCCATTGGCGTCGACGGTCGCCGCAAAGAGCCTGATGCCAGAGAGCATCTGGTGGAGGTGGCCCTTCGCCTCAACCTCCTGGCTCGTGTCGTGGAAGACGCTGAGGATGCGCCCGTCCTCAAGCCGGCGCTGCTGCAGTTCAAGGTCCACGACGGCGCCATCCTTACGCTGGCATTTGACCTCCGAAATCCGAATCTCGCCGGCGGTGGCGCTGGCCGCTTGAGATGTCGCCTTGACCCGGCTCTCCTCTGGGACCAGGTCCGCGAGACGCATCCCCAGCAGCTCTTTGTGGGAGTAGCCGGTGAGCTTGGAGGCGGCGGTGTTGGTGTCCAGGATGCGGAGTGAGCGGCTGCTCACCAGGAAGACCCCGGAGGGCGTCTGCTCGGCGAGGGCCTGGTACCGGTTCTCGCACGCCTTCAGGCTGGCGGCGGCCAGGGGCGGTCGGTTGTGCCGGACGGTCGCACTCCGGCGGGGCGGCATCACGCCGCCTCCCACCACGACTGGCCGCCGCGCTTCCTTGGGTGAGGGGGCTTGACCAACGCGCCTGACCGTCGCGTTCATGAGGTCACGCTAGGTCGTCGGAGCGGAGATCTCGTCGCCAGGTAGCTACGAAAGCTCGAACGGGTGGAAACGGCATGGCGTCGGCCCGGGCGTCAGGTTCCGGGTGGCCTCGCGCGGGTCCTCAGGGCCCCAACTGAGGAGCGACCGGGGCGGGATGCCCGTAGACCACACAAGTGGAGAGGCTCCGGGAGCCTTTCTGATCTCAGTCGGACAACGCGCAGCTTGGGTTCTTGAAAAGGGAGAGCTCGCGGGTTCAAGCCCTGCCCTGGGCTCGGCCGATCTCAGGTGGAGGGGGTTGGTGGGCGGATGCCAAGGTCGTCTCGGTTGCGCACTGTTGCTTCGCTCCAGATGAGGTTGAGACGGCGATGGCTTGCCCTCGGACGCCGGCCTCGTTGACAGGCTGGCGGGCCAGGGCGGCCCAGTTACCGTCGATGGTCAGAGTTTCTGGCCGACCTGGCGCCCTCCCCGTGGGCCGGGGCCGGACCGAGTATTGGCTTCCCCGAGCCTTTCACCAGTCCCGGTCTCGCCAGCGGTTCTCGGCGGCCTTCAGGATGCTCAGACGCGCTCGGCCTGCCTGGACGTCGCCGTGCGTCAGTAACCGGTAGGAGGCCTCTGATTTCGACGCCACCCACATGGTGGCCTCCCAAGCGACCCAGGTGAACACCGCAGCTCCCGCTAGCACCAAGGCCATTCCGGGGCCCGGCACACCCTTGATCAACGCGCAGATGATGCCCGAAACGCCAGGCAGGGGGACGACGCTGGAGAGAGACGGACTTCGGCTTACCTCGCTCCGGATCGCTGCGACGCTGACGGTGCACCTCTTGAGCGCGGGGTGCAGGAAACCTGCGCCGAGGAAGGGCAGTCCACCGGATGCAAGCCCCACCGCCACGGCATCAGGCAAAGACGGGGCTCCGAGCGACGCGATGAATCCGGCCACGACCCCTACGAGCGTGACTCGAGCCCACATCAAGCGAGGATCCCGGAGGCTCCAGCGCATGGGCACCCGTTCTGGTGGGTTGGGCCCGTGAATCACGCCCACGCGGGTCTTCCAGTGACTCAAGCACACACCCCAGCCCCGGTGGCGGGCGAGGCCGCTGGCGGCAAGTGGGGCCGGGTCCCTCGGCTTTGGCGGCAAGACGCCGCCGCACCTCCCATGACTCCGCGGATCCTACCACCCACGTTCGCTCGGGACCGCACTGGATAGCTTCGAGGAGGGCTCCTATCTACCCGGCAATGTCGAGCTAGGACTCACGTCCGTTCCCGCCCACCGGGGCGCATCTCGGGTCGCTCGCTGGCCACGGGAGTGGGCGGCCAGCGGTGATCTCCGTGATGTCAGTCGCGCAGTTCACAGCTTCGGATTCTTGGCGAGGAAGAGGTCGCTGGCCAATCCTCGGCCTGGGGTGCACCGATCGCAGAGCTGCCTGGTGAGCGGATAGATGGACGCTCGCGGACCCGCCGCCGCGTCGCGTTCAAGGTCGCAGGCAGGACCGGTAGCCAGTCGGGCCCGGGAGACGGGCGCCGAGCCGCTTTCTCCGGGGCTGTCCCGTGAGGGAGCTACTCCGCTTGGCCTGGATCTGGTCTATCGTCAGCCCGTGCTGAACGCCTAAGCGCGATCATCGTCTGGCTGGGCGCTGCCGCTGGGGCGATCATCTTCGCGCCGGGTTTCTTGCTGCTGGACTGGAACTGGCTCAAGAAGGCGACAGTGCGAGCCAGCGATGTGGCGGTGGACCTGGCGCTTGGTGCTTCCCTCCTGCTCGCCGGATGCGCCACCGGCGCACAGTCCACCCGAGAGCCCGTGGCCTCACCTCCAACTAGTGGTCCGTCTGTGAAATGACTCGACAACGGTTGAGTTTGTCGAGGATGGACTGAGCTGACGCGGTCCAGACAAAGGGACGGGGATCGGAGTTGTTCAGGTCGATGTACTCGTGAATAGCCTCCATCAGGTTGGGGACGCTGACGAATGAGCCACGGCGGATGCGGCGCTTGGTGAGGGCACTGAACCAGCATTCCACCAAGTTCAGCCAAGAGCTGCTGGTGGGCGTGAAGTGCAGCTGGAACCGTGGGTGGGCTGCCAGCCAGGTCTTGACCGCGGGGTGTTTGTGGGTCGCGTAGTTATCGAGGATGAGGTGGAGGTCGATAGGGGCTGGGAACTCCCGCTCGAGCTTGCGCAGAAAGCCCAGGAACTCCTGGTGGCGGTGGTGCGGAACG
>JBEKRL010000097.1:0-5832 GCA_049518775.1 Candidatus Dormibacteria bacterium | reverse complement strand
CATCTGACTCGATCAGTCCCCACCCAGCCCGACCACCAGACCTCATCCGCAGTCCGGCCTTGCTGATCCCGAATCCCCTCGCCTCAGGGCGTCGCTCTGCTCCTCATCGGTGGATCCGGGCTAAGGCTATGCGCTGTGCGGCTGAGATCAGGCAGAGCACCATAGGGCGTCCCGTTATGTGCTCCCCGTTGCGCCCAGTTCCAGTCGCTCTGTGATCTCAGCTGGGCGGACGCGATTACCGCAGTGGCTCCGCACCCGAAGTCCCGGTGGCGGGGATCGATTAGCTCCCGCCACCGGGACGGACTCGTCGGGGCCGCGATCTCGGTCAGGGTTGCTGGAGTACCTGAGTGGTGACCTGGAAGAAGCTGTTGCCGAAGACCTGCGAGTTGGCGTTGAGGGTCCAGATCCCGTAGGCGTCCTGGCTGATGTGGTTGAACAGGATCTCAGTGCCGGTCAGG
The DNA here is from genome assembly GCA_049518775.1 of Candidatus Dormibacteria bacterium. Taxonomy (GTDB): domain Bacteria; phylum Chloroflexota; class Dormibacteria; order Aeolococcales; family Bog-877; genus Bog-877. The sequence continues at coordinate 5,374 of JBEKRL010000097.1, read as the reverse complement.
GGACCTGGCGGCGGCGGACCGACCGCGACCGGGCCGGAGGCTACCAGGATCCCGGTCGTGGCGGGGTCAGTGGGGCTGAAGTCGTAGTCGCCATCGACGTTGTTTCGACCGATCCAGTTGGACACGATCCGGTTGCCGTTGAGGTCCCCGGCAAAATGCTGGTGGACAGTGATGCCAGAGAGTCCGTTGCCGTACACCTGGTTGTCACTGACGGTGTTGTCATAAACCCCGGAGTAGGGTGCCCCGCCGCCGAGCAGGATTCCTGCTCCCTGGCCCGCCACCCCGTTGTCTTCAGAGATGTTGCCCGAGACCAGATTGTCGTAGACACCTCCAGCCGCTGGGATAGGCAGGCCGGTGACCGGAGAAACCGCCCCCCCGTTGTGGCCGGCAAGCGTGATACCGCAGTCTTCGCTGTTGCCGATGGAGCGGTTGGAAAGGATCTGGTTGTGGGCGGTCGGACCCAGCTCGTCGGTGAGCAGGATCCCGCCAGCGTTGTCGCTGACGTAGTTTCCGACCACCCGGGAGTCAGTAACCGAGAGCAGATGGAGCGCCTCGCCGCAATCTCCTGGTTCCTCGGGGCTACCGGAACACTCATCCACCGCCTGCCCCGCGAAGCCTTGGTCGTTGTCGATCAAGGTGTTGCCAGCGATGTTCAGATCGCTGGTGGTGACGGCCAGGATCCCCTCCTCGAAGGCATCCTCTACAGTCAGGCCCCGGACGCTGGTCCCGGCCGCTCCGGGCCCGCAGATCAGCACCCCGCGCAAGTAGATCGGCGAGGAGATTCCGGCGCAATTGGTGGAGTCGGCGGTATTGCTGCTGCTGGCGTCCAGCACGGCATGGCCCAGTCCTTGCAGATTCAGGCGCTGCGTGATGGTCAGCCCGCTGACGTCATAGGTCCCGCTCTCGGCTAGGACGGTCGCCCCCGGGCCCGCCGACTGCACCGCGGTCGGTAGCGCGCAAGGCTCGCCGAAGGTACACGCGGACCCGCTGCCGGTCGGCGACGCGACTAGGGTCTGCTCCCACGACCGAGCTCCCACCGATCCTATCCCAAACAACGCCGCCGCCACTGCTACCGCCGCTGCCGGCGCCAGCACCCTGACTAGCTTCATGACCACCTCCTCGCTAAACCTCGTCCGGCAAGGCTCTGGACCGAGATCTGAGCTCTGCCCGGACCTGCTCCTGACCAGTGCAAACGATTGCAGCGACTATAGCCAGCTAAGACCCATTAGTCAAGACGCCCGGAGGCAACCTCCTGTCCTCGTCCAACTCCCGGGTGGCGCCCCGTCGCTTGTGCCCGGGCCAGCCGGAACCGAGCTTGTCTCGGGGCGCGCTGCTGGGGTATCTACCACTCGACCAGGGCCCAGATCTCCGGACGTTTCTCCCCTTCCGAATCGAGGGAGGCGAAGCGGCGCGCCGACTCCTTGACGAGCTCCGGTGCCTCCGGGCGCCGCCCACTCGCCTCCAAGAGATCGGCGAGATTGGTGTGGAGTGCGGCAACCCGGCGCTGATCGGGGCGGTCGCTCCCCAGCTGGAGCGCCTCACTGGCAGCCTCGAGGGCCAGCTCCGGGTGACCTTCCTCGACCATCAGACGGGACAGGTTGTTGAGGGCAGTGACCGAGGGCCCCGGGTCCTCAAGCTGACGGCCTGTTTCGAGAGTGCGGCGGAGGAGCGACTCCGCCCGCACCGGATCACCCCAGCGGGCCGCCACCACCCCCAGCCCGTTGCAGGGCAGGATTGGGTGAGGGCCCCGGCGTCGCCGGCCCGGTCAGCCGTGTCCAGGGCCTCCTCGCCCAGAGCCTGGGCCTCATCCAGCTCGCCGCTCCGGTAGGCCCCTAGGGCCGGGTCGGCGAGGGTGGTCATCCCCGCGACGCAGTTGCCTAGGCCCTCTCCATACATCGACTCGAAGTGGTCGAATCCCCAGACGCCGTCGAAGCCGAGGTGCTCGGCGAAGCGCACGCGCTCCCGGATCTCCGGCCACTCCAGACGCGGCTGGGCCACATCGAGGCCAAATCGCATGCTGCGGTTGTGACGTCGGAAGGCTGGACCGTGCGAGGCGGGTCCCTCGGCCGGCCAGGCCGGCGCGAATCTGGGCAGTCCGAGCTTCTCTCTGGAGCGGCTAATTGCTCTCAGCGTTGCACGACGCCCATACCCCGGGCCCCAGCACTGATCCCGAGTGACCGGGCTGACAGCGTCCCGTCGCGGCGGGGCCCGCGGTCCTCCCCGGCCCTCTCGCCTGGGGTGAGCTGTGGCCATGGCCGAGATCGAGATCACCTCTACGTCTCTGGTCGTCCAGATCGAGGGCTTTGACCGCTTCCTGGCTCTCATCTCCGGCCTCTCCGGCGGGGTCCGGGCCCGGCTGGAGGTTCCCCTGCAGCAGGTCGCCGGGGTCGACGCCTCGGTTCCCGAGGCCCATCAGATCCGGAAAGGCTGGACGGTCTTCGCCCTCAGCCTGTCCCGCTCGGTCACCGTCGGCCGCTTGATCCACGTGTTCGGCGACCGCCGCGGCGAATGGACCTTCTGGGACGTCACCGATCCCGACAAGGCGATCGCCATTCACCTCCACGACGAGCACTACGCCAGGATGGTGATCGGCGTCGACGATCCGGCCGGGGCGGCCGCGGAGATCGCCCGGGCGGTCTCGTCGGCGGGGCGAGCGAACTGACCCCGGCTCAGGCCATCGCCGGCCGGTAGCAGCCGGTACCCCACCAGAGGTCCAGCCCGGCCGCCGCGGCGACGATCGCGAAGCCCACCCCCAGCGTGGCCGACGCCAGGATGCCAGCGTCCTCCTACCATTCACGGCCTTGGACGCTGAAATCGACTTCCGGATACCTCAGCCCTTTCGGACCTTCTCCGTCGGATGGTTTTCCGTCCTGGCACTCGGGGCCGTCTTCTCCGCGATCGAGGCCACCATGCACGGCGCTCTCGCGGTGCTGCTGATCTCTGTGATCGCGGCGGGCCTCTTCACGGCGGTGGCCTGGCGCTGGAGCAGGGTCGGGGTTCGGAGCACTAGCGACGCACTCATCGTGCGCAATTTCTTCTCGAAGCGAACGATCCCTCGCGAGTCGGTGGCGGGCTTCCGACTCGATGGGGCTCGATTCAAGCATCAGGCGCGAGCCATCCGCGTTCTGCGGACGGATGGATCCTCCGTGGTGATCGCGGCGACCGAACGCTACTCGGGCTCGCCGGTTCACCCACGCAGCACCCTGATCAAGGCGCGCCACGACGAGCAACTGGCCGGGCTACGAATCTGGCTTGCAGGAGCGAGGGGGCTGGACGGGAGCGACACTCGCATCGACCCGCGGCCGCCCTCCTTGAAACCGGCCCCTCCTACACCTACCCCGCCGGTCGAGTGACGATCCCCAAGCCTGGGTCAACCCACGATGGTGGGAAGGTCGACCCACAAACTGGCCGCCCGGATCACAGGTCGCGGCCGATCAAATCAGCGGTGTACCTGGGCAGGACCACATTCACCGCCGCAGCGCGGACGCTGGGGGAATCGCACCCGACGCGGCCGCCGCCCGCCGGGCTGGCTGCCCTGCCCCCCTGAGTGAACCCGCCTGGGGTGTCTTCATCAGGGCGTCCCGGTCCCTGCACCACTCCATCCAAGGTCACATGGTTCATAACAGCGATTCAACCCACCTCAGGCCTCCCTGAGGGGCTCCGACCGAAGCTGCATCAATTGTCCTCGGTGAGGACCTCGCGTAGCCTGCAGGCGAAGGCTTCGGGCTGGCCGGCGTATCCGGAGTCGCCGCCCACAAAGCCACCGTGATGGCTGGGGAAGACCGTCGCCTGCTGACCCAGTAGTCCGGCTGTGGCGACCGACGTGCGTCCGGTGAAGGTCCCCGCGGACTCTTCGCCCACAGCGATCACGATGCGTGTGGGCGCCGCAGCCAGCGCGTCGAAGCCAGGGCGATAGCTGGTGACCGCCCAGAAACGGTCGGAGAGCACCGGGTCGTCGCGGGAGCCGTCGTCCTCACTGGGCATCCCGAACTGCGCGGGATCCGGTGTCGGCTGGGCGAAGTAGTCCTCGGTGAACTCTCCTCGCCATGACGTCATGGCGATGAAGGCCGCCATGCCGGCACCTGGCCCCTTGGCCAGGTACGCGTCCCGAACGTGGGCCAGGGCGCGCTCAGCGGCCTCCGCGTCTGGAAGCACCGGCACGAGGGGCGGCTCGTGTGCCACTAGGACGGTGACGTCGTTGGGATATGCCGCCACGAGGGCGAGCGCGGTGACGGCGCCGCCGCTGCTGGCGAACACCTCGACCGCGCCGACGCCGAGAGCCCTGATGACAGCGTGCACATCGTCTGCTTGGATGCTAGGCACGTGGTCGACCCGGCCATCTTTGCGTATGCTGCGACCGAGGCCGCGCGGGTCATAGGTGACCACGGTGCGGTCGGGGAAGTAGGACGCCAACGTGCGGAAGCCACTGGCGTCCATAGGCTGCCCGATCATGAACAGCGGTGGGCGTCCGTCGGAGGTGGGCAGCGGGCCCTGGACGTCGTAGACGATGTCGGCGTCGGGTGTTTCAAGGGTGTGTGTGTTCATGCCAGTCTCTCTCGGTCAGCCCGCGAGAAGCCGCTCGAGCTTGTCGAGCTGCTCGGACCAGCCCTGCTCGGCACCGCCCATCGCCTCGGCGGGAGGCATCGGCTCGAAGTACGACTGCCGCACGGTGAGCGCGGTGCCCCCCTCGCGAGCCTCGAAGGTCACCTCGATGAGGGTGGCGAAGAGCTCGCCGTGCTCGTCGTTGACGGCCCTTCCACTCATGACCAGGCGGTGCGGACGGTCGATCTCGTAGTACTCACCCTGCATGGAGTGGGAGAACTGGGCCTCGGTGGGGATGGAGTCCGGCCACTCCATCGCGAGCCGGTACGTCCCGCCGACGCGAAGGTCGACCTCGGCTGCGGGGCAGGTGAAGCCATTGGGCCACCACCATCGCCGGAGCTGATCCGGGTCGGTGAAGGCGTCGAAGACCCGCTCCGCGGAGGCCCTGATGGTTCGCTCCAGGACCAGCTGCCTGGTTGGGGTTGCGGATCGCAGATCCACGGCGCTGTGGGTCTCAGGCATCGGGACTCTCCCTTGCGGTGGTTGCCTCTGATTCGGCGACGAGGTGGGCCTCGAGACGGTCGAGGCGGTCGGACCATTCGGCATGGGCGCGGCGGAGCCAGTCGTCAACCGGGAGAAGACCCTCGAGATGAAGCCTCGCCGGGCGGCGGTGGCCGTCGCGGGCCCGATCGATGAGGCGGGCCCGCTCCAGCACCTTGAGATGTTTGGTGATGGCGGGCTGCGTGAGCGGGGAGGCTTCTGCAAGCTCGAGGACGCCGGCCTCGCCGGCCCCGAGGCGCTCGAGGATCGCCCGGCGGGTGGGGTCGGCCAG
>JBEKRL010000096.1:0-6098 GCA_049518775.1 Candidatus Dormibacteria bacterium | reverse complement strand
CGCCGGGATCAGCGTCGGGATGGCCACCGTCAACCTGGCCGATGATCCCTTCTCACGTTTCAACGGCTTCTGGGCCGCCTGCTCCACCTATGGCTCCTTCAGCTATCTCAAGTACGGGGAGATGCGCCTCTTCAGCCAGCTCGCCCAGGATTGTGACCTGAAGGTGGGGAAGGTCATCTGGGTGGCCGGCCACTCCGGTCCTGAGACTGCTGAGGACTCGCGCACCCACTTCGGAGTCTTCGCGCCGGGAGTGACCCAGCTCTTCCCCGACGGGCACGTGATCGATCTCCATCCGTGGGAGTACAACGAGGTTCCGGTGGTCCTGGGTGCGGCGCTGCAGACCTCGGCGCCGATCGTCGCTCTCCACCTGACCCGGCCTCCCGTCGAGCTACCCGACCGGGCTGCCCTGGGCATCCCGTCCCACTTTGAGGCGGCGCGCGGAGCCTACGTGATGCGTGACTTTCGGCCCGACCTGGAGCGGCACGGGACGGTGTTCATCCGGGGCTCGGTGACGACCGCGAATCTGGTCTCAGTTCTGCCCGAGCTCGAGCGATCCGGGCTCAACGTGAAGGTCGTGGCCGCCATCAGTCCCCAGCTCTTTGCGCTTCAAGGCCAAGCCTATCGCGAGGCGACCATCAGTGACGCTGACCGCTGGGATGCGATGGCGATCACCAACGGAGCCCTGAGGCTGATGCGGGATTGGATTGACGGCCCGATCGCCCGCGAGTATTCGCTCTCCACAGACTGGGACAACCGTTGGCGGACCGGGGGCAGCGTCGAGGAGGTCATGGACGAGGCTCACCTGTCGGCCCAGCACATACTGGCCGGCATCGAGCGCTTCGTCCGTGAGCGGGAGCAGCGGCGGGCCCGGCTCTCGCTGTTGATAGAGTCGATCCGAAAGCGCTAGGGGCGTTGCGGGCGTCTGGCTAGGCTGCGCCCATCGGTCCTTAGGGGCTCCCGCTCGGGGGTTGGCACCTTCGGGGCCAGTTCGCGGCCTCGGGCAGGCCGCGGGGCGCGACGTGCGGCGCCAAGCATGTCGCGGTCGGGCAGAGGTTGACCCCTTTGGCGCTGAGGACATGGCTGGCGGCATCTATCAGGCGAGCCTTGGACACCTGGCCGTCCCCGATCGCCCCAGCCATCGCGGCCTCGATGGCCGCGGTTACCTGCCCCGGATCCCCGGACCCAAACATGATCATGTCCGAACCGGCTGCGATCGATTCCACAGTGGCCTGGGCCACGCTGAGACCAAGGGCGCTGATGGCGCCGGCACTGAGAGAGTCATCAATGATCAGCCCCTGGAAGTGGAGCTGGCCCACCAGCAACCCCTCGATCGCGGCTGGGGAAAGACTGGCTGGGAGGGTGGTCAGCCCGGGCACCGAGGCGTTCGACACCATCACGGCCGGGAGTCCGAGGTTCACGGCCGCCTTGAAGGGGACCAATCCGGCGCCCACGAGGGTGGAGTACGGAAGGGTTGTTGCCGGACCATCGTCGGTGTTGCCACTGGCTTCACCGAGACCAGGAAAGTGCTTCACCACCGGGATCACCCCCGCAGAGGCCAGTCCGGCTGCGAACGCCAGTCCGTCGCTGCTGGCGACCGACTGGTCTGGGCTGAACGAGCGCCAGCCGTCAGGGTCGATGGCGTTCGGACCGTCTCCCCCATCCATGTCCAGTACCGGGGCGAGGTCCACGGTCACTCCCTGCTGCAGCATCGCCTGGCCTACCGACTCGGCCAGGTCCTCGATCTCGGTGGGGGTCATGGTGCTTCCCATCTCGCGTGCCCAGGGCAGAGAACCGACCAGATTGGCCATTCTCTGCACGCCCCCGCCCTCCTCGTCGGTCATCACCAGGGGCGAGACGCCGCCGGGCGCGCTGCTCTCGAGGCCGCGTAACTGGGCCCCCAGGTCATTGGGGGCGGAGCTTCCGAACAGGAGGATTCCGCCCACCCCCTGGGAGACCTCCGCGGCGACCGACTCCACACTGGTCTCCTGGACCGGCACCACCACGACCTGCTCGGTCAGACGATCGATCGGCCAGCCGGCCAACACCCCCTGGTTGGAGCACGCCGCAACGGTGGCTGAGGGCGAGGGCAAGACACTGGGCGAGGAGACCACCGCCGGCGCCTGCCCTCCGCAACTCGCCAGCAGGCCGGCGAGCGTGAGCCCAGCACCGAGCGCAACCACACGGTGGGCGAGCGGCCGCTTGCGCATCAAGCCAGCATATGCCGGCCCAGCACAGGCACTCTCAGGGGGGCGACAACGCCGGCGACTCGGAATCCGATAGACGCGTCGCCGAGGCCTTTCTCGGCTGGACATGGGCCTGGCGGTGGGGTGGGCGTTGCCGCCGCTGAGCCTGAGGGAGTAGTTGGGCACCGGCGTGGGTCGGACGCGCCGGACCCCGCTGCCGGATGTCACCTCGGAAGGGGCACGCGTCCGATGACGCTCGCGCGGGGAGTGGCGATCGACAGATTCGCCACCGAAGGCAGCGGAGAGTCAGGGTTGGCAGGAACGGGTTGGCTTGACCCGCCGGAGGCGAGCTCGGCCGCTCCCGGTCCCAGGAGTCACGGCGCTGCCCGCACCCGCCTCGAGGTCGCTCACGCTCTGAAGCGACGCTTCACCTGCGGATCCCCAGCTCATCCAGATGGAGCCGGAGTGCGGCCGGATCGTGGTACACGCGGAAGGCGCCTGCCACCTCGAGCTCCTGGCGGCTGTAGCCGCCAGACAGCAGGCCCACTCCAAGCGCCCCGGCCCGGCGGGCGGCCAGAACATCCCAGACGCTGTCTCCCACGACGATGGAATTGGTGATGCTGGCCCCCAGCCGCTGGGCGGCGACGAGGAACAGGTCGGGGTCGGGCTTGGCGAAGGGGACCTCGTCCCTGGTGATGACCGGCACCGACCGCGGGACACCCAGCTTGGCAAGATTGACCTCGGCGGTCGCCCTGGTGCCGCTGGTGGCGATCGCCCAGAGAACACCCCGCTGGGTCAGCTCGCTCAGAAACTCGGCGGCCCCGGGCAGCGGCCGGACCTGCGACGAGAGCTCCCGGAAGCTACGGGCATGCCCGGCCTGCATCGCCGCCACCTGCTCCGGGGAGAACGCCCTGCCCATCTCCCTCCCCAGGGCATTCACCAGTAGTCCCCCGCTCATGCCCACGCGGCGGTGGATGCGCCAGGTCGAGAGGTCGAGACCCTCGGCCTCGAGGGCCGCGCGCCAGGCGATGACGTGCTGGTAGACGCTGTCCACCAGGGTCCCGTCCAGATCGAAGAGCAGGGCTGGTTCCTGGCTCGCCATGTGCTGATCATGATGCCCACGCGCACCGCTGCGTGCTCGCCGGTGCCGGATGGCCGTGCCCCTGCCTGCAGAGGCCGCGTGGTTTGGTCGGGCAGCCCAGCGGTGGTGAGAGCCGAGGTTGACCCGTAGGCACGACCTCCCGGTCATGGCCAGAGCCCGGGCCGCGCTGGGGGTGTGTCAACAGGATTGGCACGTGGTGCCCTGAGCTGTACCTCCCCACGAAAGTGGTGGGGTTGTTTGAAGGTTGCCAATCGAGCCCAGCTGGACTTCGGACGAAGTCCCTTTCAGGGTTGTGGGGCTGGGGCTTGTAAACCCTGGTGACGGCAATCTGTAAACCCCAGATCGGTGCACGTCGGGCCACCATCTCCGCCCACTTCAGGCAACTGGCTTGAGCGCGCCATTCCGGAGGGGGCTTGTACACGCCGAGAGCGTCAAAGTGTACGCGGCTGAGACAGATCTCAGGATGAGATCAGGCGGACTGGCGGTCGAACCGCAAATAGGCGACAGCGGTGACCTCCGTGCTGGCCAGGTTGAGAGTCGCCTACGGCACCTTTGGGCGCGTCTTGACCCCATCGAAGCTCCGATCTCAGCGAGGTGCGCCTGTGCATCACTGTCCGAGTTCCCAGGAACGCGACTCAGCCGTGGTTGGCCTTGCGACCGAAATCTGTGCCTCGCAGTAGAGCTTTGGTGGCCACCCTGCGCCCGTTGCGGGGACGACCACATATCCGGCCGCCCCTCGTCAATTGAGGATCGGAGTGGCGAACCAGTTGGTCCCATTCAGCTTCGCAACGGTGTAAGGGCTCGCCGACTCGACCAGGTACGCTCCCCACGAATTGAGCGTCTCGGTGTTTGCGGGTTGATAATAGCCGTGCAGCCAGTAGCCGCTGTTGTTGTTGACCGTCACCGTCGGATTCGTGCTGATAGCGGTAAATGACTCGTTTGTGCGGGGTGTCTCATTCTCGTAGTCCTGAAACGTAAAGGTGGCAACGTAATAGCCCAGTGTGTAGTCGTAGATTTCTCCCTCTGGGGCTGTGGTTACGTTCACCATACGGGAGGACATGTTGTCTCCGGGATCCGCTGGCACGTTATTGTCGAAAATGGCGTAGATGCCATCAGAGAAGAACGGGAACCAATATGGCGAGTAGGTCCCTTGGGGTCCCCAGACGCCGTCTACGAACCCCGCTCTAAATAGTTGATAAGGATCCTGTATCGCCGCACATATTGAGATCGTGGCATTCGTAGGAACGTATTCATAGTCTGGCAGGACACCGTCCTCTGATGTACCCCACGTCGTGCCGCTGCCGGAAACTGCCAGTGGCTCCCAAAGGTTGCTACTGGCTGGGAAGAGATCGGGTTCCGGTGAGGGTTTAGGCGGGAATGCAGGACTGACTGCTAACGGCTCAAAGTCTTGGTAAACGCAATTAGGTAGTGCGCAGAGGAACGTCGTGGACTTCATCGTATAGGTAAGCGGCTGTGCTGGTTCCTCCGGATTTGGCTCAGTGTTCACGGCATTCTGGCAGGCGGGCGTCATATTCGAAGCGAAACACGTTACGTAGTAATCACCGGGAAGCCCAGCGATCGGCGACGGGATAGCGGACGGAGCCGGGGTGGGTTGCGGCGTGTACGAGGTTGGCGAGGACGGGGAACTGGAGGCAGAAGCGGATATCGGTCCCGACGCGGCCGCTGCTGACGCAGACGCACCGAGGGCGGCGGCGGCGGAGACGAATAAGACGCCAAAGGCGGCCACTAATACGCGCTGCCTAGTACCTATCGATCCCCTCCTTGAGTTCATCTACTCGGCTTACCGCGGCCTGGAGCGTGACCTACCAACGTGAGCCATCGCCTTTGCAAACTGCTTGTAGTGGCACCTAGGTGGTCGGCAGGCAAACGTCATGGACCATCCAGCATCTCGTTTCGTCGCCCCCGGTAGCGGTTCGACAGTGAAGATCGCGCGGCATGCTGCCGTGACGTCGACGGCGTAGCACGTCACGTAGTAAGCACCGGAGACTCCCGGAACGGGTAGCGGCTTTGTTAGTTCCTCAGGAGCCGGATCGAGCGAAGCGGGCCTTGCAACATGTGCCGAGACCTTGACGTGGCGAGAGCCAGCGGCGCTCCCGGTCCCCCAACCTGGCGCGTTTACCGCCACTAGGACGACGACGGCCGCCACGGGAAGCCCGACCTTCCGGAGCAGGTCGATCATTCCGATCGACTCTGGCTTGATTGCGTTGCGGAACCAGGTGCCGTTCGACTCCGCCGGATGGAGAAGCGTTGACTCCTTCTCACGCCAGCACGGTACGCCACTTCTAGGGGAGTGTCAACCATCGGGACCGTCAAGGGGAGTCCACTTTTGCCCAGTTCGGGCAATCGGCTGGTTCGCCTGACTGAGCCCTTTTGGCTGCGGTAGCGGAGCCACTTGCCTGGATACGGCTCAGCGCGCGGACAAGCCCCCCTGAACGACCTGTCTGACCCCGTCGAGATAGGCGTGGCTGACACTGCCAGGGGGGCATCCATATAGACGACCAGTCGGCCGTCGGCTGAGTCGTGCCAGAGCCACCCCCCTGGGATACGATCCGAGTGAACCTGGACAGGGCGCCCCAGGAAAGCCTCGAAGAGGCGCTGGTCGCCTGGGAGCCGCTGCTTGAAGTTCCGTCCGTAGCCGTAGGTGATCAGGACAGCGGCGGTCTCCCGAAGCGCCGGGATCAGCGTCGGGATGGCCACCGTCAACCTGGCCGATGATCCCTTCTCACGTTTCAACGGCTTCTGGGCCGCCTGCTCCACCTATGGCTCCTTCAGCTATCTCAAGTACGGGGAGA
>JBEKRL010000095.1:0-6106 GCA_049518775.1 Candidatus Dormibacteria bacterium | reverse complement strand
GGCAGGAACGTTCCTCGCCGACGGGGCGGATGTCTTGCCCGCCGACCTTGGCTCCTGGCGCCGCCGGCTGGCCTGGGTGCCGCAGCGGCCCACGCTGTTCTCGGGGACGGTGGCGGAGAACCTGCGCCTGGGCAGCCCCGAGGCATCTGACGCCGATCTCTGGGCGGCGCTGGAGGTGGCCTGCCTCCAAGAGCTGGTGGCAAGTCTGCCCCAAGGGCTCGAATCTGCCCTCGGGGAGCATGCGGAACAGCTGAGCGCCGGCGAGCGCCAGCGCCTGGCCATCGCTCGGGCGCTGATCCGCAGCCAGGCGGGGTTGTTCCTCCTGGACGAGCCGACCGCTCACCTCGACCCGGCCACCGAGCGCGAGCTGGTGGCGCGGCTGCGGCTGGCCCTCCGAGGGAGATCACTGCTCCTGGTCAGCCACCGCCCCGGGCCCCTGGCGCTGGCCGACCGCACCGCCATCCTCGACCAGGGCCAGCTGCGTCCTCTGAGGGACCAGGTCGGGCAGCAGCCCCTGGTGGCCCGATGAGCGTTTCCTCCAATTCGGTCAGGGCGACCAACCTGCGGGCCTTGCTGTTCCCGGTCGGCCTCGAACGCAAGCGGGCCGGCCAGGCGGTGGCCGCCGGGTTGGTGGGGCAACTCTCTGCGGTGGGACTCCTGGCATGCTCCGCCTGGCTGATCGCGGCGGCGGCCCTCCGCCCCCCGGTGCTGACCCTCACCGTCGCCATCGCGGCGGTGCAGGCGTTCGCCCTGATGCGGGGTGCCGCCCGCTACGGCGAGCGTCTGGCCAGCCACGATCTCGCGCTGCGGGTGCTGGCCCGAGTCCGCGTCTTCGCCTTCGAACACCTGGAGCCGCTGGTGCCAGGCCGCCTTCCCGGCGTTCACCGGGGCGATCTGCTCAACCGATTCGTGACCGATGTCGACGGCATCCAGGACCTCTACGTCAGAGCCCTGGTCCCGCTCCTGGGCGCCCTGGCCTCCTCGGCAATCACGGTGCTGGTGGCTGTGCTTCTCGACCCCGCTGCGGGGCTGGTCCTGGGTGTGGGTCTGGGGATCGGAGCCGTCGTGCTGCCTCTGGGCATAGCCGCCCTGGGAGCCCGGAGCGGCGCGGACCTGGCCCGGTCCCGGGGGCTTCGGGACGCGATCGTGGTCGAGTCGCTTCATGGTGCCTCCGAGGTCGCCGTCTTTGGAGCGCAGGCCGCGGTGCTGGGACGGCTGAGGAGCGCCGAACGCGAGGTCTCGCGTCAGGCGCGGCACGCCTCCATCGCTTCCGGCGCCGGCCAGTCGCTGGGCGTTGCCCTCGGGGGAGTGCTGGCCGCCGCCACGGTGGCCGCGAGCCTGTCCGCGCTCGACGCCGGCCGGATCTCGGGCGTGGTGGTGGTGGTGCTCGGCTTCCTCGCTCTCGCCAGCGCCAACGGGGTGGCGGACCTGCCCGAAGCGTTCGCCGCTCTCACCGGCAGGCTCCGCGGAGCCGGGCGGGTGCTTCAGATGACGACTCAGCCGGCGGTTCCGAAGGCCCAGGTGGCCTTGCTGCAGCCCGCCACCGATGCGCTCAGCTTCGCCCTCAAGGGGGCGTCGGTCGGCTACGACCCCGCCCGGCCCCCGGCGCTGGACGGCGTTGACCTCGAGATCGGCGTGGGTTGCCATCTGGCGGTGGTCGGTCGCACCGGCGCGGGCAAGACGACGCTGTCCCACCTTCTCCTGGGATTCGTGGAGCCGAATCGGGGCCAGGTGGAGGTCGACGGAGTCGACCTGCGCCGGTGGGATGCCGAAGCCATCCGCGGCCTCATCGCCTGGGCGCCGCAGGATCCCCACGTGTTCCACACCACCGTCGCCGCCAACCTGCGCCTGGCGCGGCCGGAGGCGAGCGACGCCGAGCTGGCGGCGGTGCTGGCCCAGGTCGGCTTGGCGCCATGGATCGCCCGCCTTCCCGATGGGCTGGCGGCGACGCTCGGGGAGCGCGGCGAGACGCTTTCGGGGGGAGAGCGCCAGCGACTGGGGGTGGCGCGCGCCCTTCTCTCCGGCCGCCCCATCCTCTTGCTGGACGAACCCACCGCGCACCTTGACGCCACGGCCGAGGCGGAGCTCCGGGAGGCGGTGCTGGCGGCCGCCGCGGGCAAGACCCTGGTCTGGATCACCCACCGTCATCTCGGACTTGACGCGTTTGACGTGGTGGTGACTCTGGACCACGGCCGGGTTGCCTCCTCCTTCGGCGCCGCTGGCCCCGCCGCGGCCGGCCGGAGTCGTTGAGGTGGGGATGGGTCGGTGGGCCACTCCGCTCGGGGAGAGATGGGCCCCGCTTGGCCTTCCGGACTCGGGCGGCCGTGCCTATGGGTATGGCGCGTCCAGGGGCGCGGGGCCGGCTCGCCGTCGATCGAGACAGCTCGCTCCAGGCTGGCGGGCACCCGACTCTGGCTCGAGCCCCTCGGTGGGTGGCGGCGGTCGTCAGGGGTGCCCCGGAGGGTCTGGTGGGGGCCAGGCGGAGCGCTATCTGTCCGGGGTTGCGAGTGTCGATCTGGGCGGATCCCATTCGTCGTGTATAGAGAGCGGGCTGTGCTGGCCCGGAAGAGGAGGAGCCGAGATGAAGTACGCGCTGCTGTTCAACAGCGAGGGTGGCGAGTCTCCTGACGAGGCGGAGGTGGCAGCGGCGGTGATGTCCGAGGTCGACCAGTGGTGGGGCAAGTACAGCCAAGCGGGAGCCATCCTGGGGGGCGAGAGGCTCCAACCGGCCAGCAGAGCCACCACTGTCCGCTTCGGTGGTCAGTCTCCGACCATCGTCGACGGTCCCTTCGCCGAGACCAAGGAGGCCATCGGCGGCTTCGCGATCGTCGAGGTCCCCGACCTTGATGCCGCCCTGGAGATGGTCAAGACCTGGCCTGCGAGTTCATCGGTCGAGATCCGCCCGATCTGGGAGGACTGACCGGCGCCAGAGTCAGCAGCCGCCGAGCCCGCGCTCGCCTCCATCTTCCGAGAGGAGGCGGGCCGGGTGGTGGCTGCCCTGCTGCGTAGGTATGGGGACTTCGACCTGGCTGAGGATTGCACCCAGGACGCACTCCTCGCCGCCGTGCGGGTCTGGCCCAGTTCAGGGATCCCCCAGCGTCCCGGAGCCTGGCTCACCACGGCGGCCCGGCGGCGCGCGCTGGACCGCCTGCGAAGGCGGCAGGGCCTGCAGGCCAAGCTGGCCCAGAGCCCCCCCGCGGTGGTCGAAGGCGGCGATGACAGGCTCCGGCTGATGTTCACCTGCTGCCACCCGGCGCTCTCACGCGAGGCCCAGCTGGCGCTGACCCTGCGCACGGTGGCGGGCTTCACCACCCGGCAGATCGCCAGTGCCTTCCTCATCTCCGAGGCGACCGTGGCGCAACGGATAGTCAGGGCCAAGCGGAAGATCGTGGAGGCTGGCATCCCCTATCGGATGCCGGCTCCGGCCGACCTGGACCGGAGGCTGGACGAGGTTCTGGCCGTCCTCTACCTGATGTTCAACGAGGGCTACCTCTCCAGCAGTTGGGAGGTCCCCCACGACCGTGACCTGGCCGAGGACGCCGCCTGGTTGGCCGAGCTGGCGGTGCGGGTGCTGCCGCGCCAGGCGGAGGCCATGGGGCTCCTCGCCCTCTTCCAACTCCAACTGGCCCGGGTCAGGGGCCGCTTCAGCGACTCCGGCGCCCTGATTCGTCTGGCCGAGCAGGACCGCTCCCTGTGGGATGGGGCCGCGATCACCTCGGCCGTCGAACTGCTGGACCGGGCCGCCCAGCTCCGGCAGCCCGGCCCGTACCAGCTCCAGGCGGCTATCGCGGCCTGCCACGCCGAGGCGTCGAGCTGGGAGGCCACCGACTGGCCCCTGATCCTGCGGCTCTACGATCGTCTCCTCGACCTCCAGCCGTCCCCGGTGATCCGGCTCAACCGGGCGGTTGCCCTGTGGCACGTGGCCGGTGCCGCCGTGGCGCTGGCCGAGGTGGAGCGGCTGGCGGCCGGCCTCGGCCAGTACCACCTGCTCCACAGCACCCGGGGCGAACTGCAGCGGGAGCTGGGCCTGGAAGCAGAGGCGCAGGCGTCCTTTCAGCGCGCCCTCGACCTGACCCTGAACCCTGCCGAGAGGAGTCACCTGAGGGCTCGGATGGCCAGCGCCTGACCTGGCTCCCGGAGGGCCGGGCCTAGCGCGGATCGCACTTTCACCGGGTCCGCATTGCCATGGGGGGATCCTCTCCCCACCATCCGGCGGTGAGGGAGAGGATCCCCGTCTCGGGGGAAGCGTCCCTCACGCGAGGGAGACGGCGCCTGACCTGCCCGGCGAGTCCCGCCGGGCGCCCGGTGCCCAAGCGTGCGGCTGAGCGCCCAACTGCTAACCTGAACTGGCAGGGCTGGATGCCCGGAAGGGGTGGTCCCGCCGGGATCCGACGCGCTGCGGCCGTGCTTGGCCGTTCCGACGTGGGCGGCACAGTGGCCAGGCCAGGGAACTGAACGGCGTGGTACCGACCGTCCGACGGACCCGGATTGTGAGGAGTGACAGCAGATGGAAATGCCGTATCGACGCCTCGGCCGCTCCGGACTCAAGGTGAGCCTGCTCTCGTGGGGATCCTGGGTCACCTTCGGGTCTCAGTTGGACGAGGACAAGGCCCTGTCCTGCATGAGCGCAGCTCACGACGCCGGAGTCAACTTCTTCGACAACGCCGAGGTGTACGCCGGCGGCGAGTCGGAGCGGATCATGGGCCGGGCGCTCGCCCGCACCGGCTGGCCCCGGCACAGCTACGTGGTCTCGACCAAGCTGTTCTGGGGGCTGGACTCTGGGGTCAACACCTCCAAGACCCTCAACCGCAAGTACCTGCTCCAGGGCATCGCGGGATCCCTCGATCGCTTCGGGCTCGACTTCGTCGACCTCGTCTTCTGCCATCGTGCCGATCCGGAAACCCCGATCGAGGAGACGGTCTGGGCCATGCACGACATGGTCAGCCGGGGCCAGGCGCTCTACTGGGGTACGTCGGAGTGGTCCGCCGAGGAGATCCGGGCCGCTTTCGAGATCGCCGAACGGCACCATCTCCACAAGCCGGTGATGGAGCAGGCCCAGTACAACCTCTTCTACCGCAAGCGGGTCGAGCAGGAGTACGCCCGCCTCTACGACGACTGGGGCCTGGGGCTGACCACCTGGAGCCCACTGGCCTCGGGACTGCTCACCGGCAAGTACCTGGAAGGCATCCCTGAGGGCAGCCGCGCCACCCTCCCCGGCTACGAGTGGTTGCGGGACGAGCTGACCGATCCCGCCGCCAACGAAAGGGTGCGCCGCCTGAGGGAGGTGGCCGAGCAGCTGGGGTGCTCCCTGGCCGAGCTCTCGATCGCCTGGTGCGCCCACAACCCTCGCGTCTCCAGCGTCATCACCGGCGCCACCAGCGTCGAGCAGGTGCGGCAGAACCTGCACTCGCTGGAGGTGCTGGACAAGCTGACCCCGCCGGTCCTCAGCCGCATCGACGAGCTCTTCCCGGTCGGCTGACCGCGGCCGGACAGGCACCGGCCGACCTGCCGCGACGGAGCCAGGCCCTGGGCCAGGGCCTGGCTCCGGTCCTGGGGGCAGCTCAGGCGGACCCGGCTGATCTGGAAGCGTGTGGTCAGGCTGGGTGACGAGGGCAGGCACCGACGGGGGACGACGGCGCCGGGGGGGCTCCAGCGTCGGCCTGCGGAGGGGTCGCAGCCCAGGTGGCCGAGCCCAACTGCGTCTTGCCCTCGTGCCGGCTCCTCTCCCCGGCGACGGCCAACGCACCCGGGCCCTGCTCTGTCGGCGTGGCCGAGACGGTGGAGCAGATCAGCGGTCGGAAGATCGCCGCCACCGGCTACGTGGGAATCCCCGGCAGCGGCCCGCGCTCTGGGGCCGTCCGTTCCGATCACCGGCCGATGGCCGGATCCTGGCCAGCACGGCCAGGCAGCTGAACACCGATCGGGACACGCCCGAGCTCAGGGTCGGGTCCCAGCCTGCTGGGAGACGGAGCGTCGCCTGAGTGAGGCTTTGCGCCGGGGCATCTAGGACTACAGTGACCCTGTGGAGGTGACGCTGCGAGCCAATTACCGGCGGGCCCCCAGCTGGTCGTGGTCATCCCCTTGAGCCCTCGGGGGATGACCGGAC
>JBEKRL010000094.1:0-6110 GCA_049518775.1 Candidatus Dormibacteria bacterium | reverse complement strand
AGCTGCGCCGCGGCGTGCACCGCAGCACCTGGGCGCTGGAAGACGCCATCCGCCTCTATCTCGCCACCTACAACGACGATCCGCACCCCTTCATCTGGGTCAAGACAGCCGATGAGATCCTGACCAGCATCGAACGGTTTTGCCTACGAATCTCCGGTACAGGACACTAGCCTATCAGCTGGCTGCACCGGTACCAGTACCACCGAGCCCACTTGGCGCTCGGTGCCCAGCCTCCCCTGACTCCTGCCAACAGCCTATCTGGGAAGCACATCTAGGCGTGAGCCGGAGACGTGACCTGGGGCGGTCCAGAGATCTCCTCCGGATCCGGAGTGGCAACGTGGCAGGCAACGTCGTGCGCCGGCCCCATGGGCCGCAGCTGCGGCGTGACCCGGGTGCACTCCTCGACCGCGTAGGGGCAGCGCCAGCGGAAGCGGCAGCCCTCGGTCGGATTGATCACCCTGGGTGGCTCACCGCTGTCGGTGGAGATGGCGGCGGCCTTCTCCCGAGGGTCGGGTACCGCCGAGAGCAACAGCTGGGTGTAGGGGTGCTTGGGATGGGACAGCACCACCTCGGCCGGGCCGCTCTCCACGAGATGGGCGGCGTACATCACGATGATCCGGTCGGCGACGTAGCGGGCGCTGGCGATGTCGTGAGTGATGTAGAGGATGGAGACTTCCTCCTGCTCACGCAGGTCGGCCATCATGTTGAGGATGCCGGCCCGGATGGACACGTCCAGCATCGACACCGGCTCGTCGGCGAGGATCAGCTTGGGCCTTGGCGCCAGCGCCTGGGCGAACCCGACCCGCTGGCGCTGGCCCCCGCTCATCTCGTAGGGAAACTTCTGGAGCATGTCCGCGCTCAACCCGACGGTGTCGAAAACGCGCTCAGCCTCCCGGTGGCGCTGGGCGCGATTCAACTCAGGCCGATGCAACTTGAGCTGACGCATCAGGGCATGGGAGACACGGAAGACCGGGTTCATGGCACTGAACGGGTCCTGGAAGACCATAGGTACCTCACCCCGGTACCAGAGCAGGTCCTTGCGGGAGCGCAGGTTCTGGACCAGGCGCCCCCGGTAGTGGATCTGGCCTCGAGTGGGCTTGTAAGCCAGCGCCAGGAGCCGGGCGACGGTGCTCTTCCCGCTCCCGCTCTCCCCGACCAGAGCGACGATCTCCCGCTCAACGATCGTGAGATTCAGGTCGTCAACGGCGTGCAGGACCTGGCGCGAGAACATACCGCCGAGCTGGAAGTGCCGGGTCAGATCGACGGCGCGGAGGAGCTCCTTTTCGGCCAGCGCGCTGCCTCCATTGGAGGCCCCGGTCTCAACCATGGCTCAGACGGCATCCTTGAGCCGCTCGGTGTAGAGGAGACAGCGCACCTCGGCACCGTCGACAGGGTACAGATCGGGCTTGCGGCTGGTGCACTCCGGCATAGCCTCGGGACAGCGCGGATGGAAGCGGCAGCCGGTCGGAGGCCGGGCGAGGTCGGGCGGTCTCCCGGGGATCCCGGTGAGCGGCCGGCGCGGGCCGCGGATGGAGGGGAAGGCGTCCAGCAGCC
Organism: Candidatus Dormibacteria bacterium; assembly: GCA_049518775.1. Classification (GTDB taxonomy): domain Bacteria; phylum Chloroflexota; class Dormibacteria; order Aeolococcales; family Bog-877; genus Bog-877. The sequence continues at coordinate 4,556 of JBEKRL010000094.1, read as the reverse complement.
CCCTGGTGTAGGGGTGGTAGGGCCGCTCGAAGAGAGACTCGGTCGCGGCAACCTCGGCGACCTGGCCGGCGTACATGATCATCACCCGGTCTGAGTAGTGGCTCACCAGAGACATGTCGTGGGTGACGAAGATGACGGCGAAGCCGAGCTGCTCCTGCAGTTGCTTGATCTGGTTCATCAGCGAGCGCTGGCCCACCACGTCAAGGGCTGACGTCGGCTCGTCCATGATCACCAGCTGAGGCTGGAACAGAAGGGCCATGGCAATCATCGCGCGCTGCCGCATTCCGCCGCTGAGCTGGTACGGGTAGCTTCCGAGATGCACGGCATCGATCCCGACCAGCTGGAGAACCTCGGCGGACCGCTGGTGGATCGCCTCGCGAGACATCTTGGTGTGGGCCGCGAGGGTGTCCGTGAACTGCGCCGCGATGCTCTTCATCGGGTTCAGCGCATTCATGGCGCTCTGCATCACCACCGAGTAGTCGCGCCAGCGCACGTGCCGCAGCTCACCCTGGCTGAGCCGGACCAGATCCGTGCCCCTGAAAGTCACCTTCCCGGCGATGATCTCGGCCGGGCTTGAGAGCAGCTGGGCGATGGCGAAGATCAGGGTGGACTTGCCACAGCCGGACTCGCCGATGACCGCCAGAAACTCGCCGGCAGTGACCGTCAGGGTGACGTCGTCCACTGCCCGGATGTCCACCGCCTCAGTCCGGTAGTCGACGGTGAGATCGCTGACCTCAAGCAGGAGTTCGGGCACGTCGCTTCCTCACCGGCCGCAGGGCGGGGTTACCGATCTCGTCGAAGGCATAGTTCACCAGGGCGAAGCCGGCACCCATCAAGGCCACGGCGAAGCCCGGCGCGAGGATCCACCAGATGTTGCCCGACTCCAGGGCGCCATTCGACTCAGCGTAGTAGAGCATCGTGCCCCAGGTCATCTGGCTGCTGTTGCCCAGGCCCAGGAACTGGAGGCCGGCCGCGAATCCCACCACGAAGACGGCGAGTCCAAGGAAGGAGGCGACCAGGAGGGAGGTCATGTTGGGCACGATCTCCGCCAGGATGATGTACGAGGTCCGCTCTCCCCGGATCCGGGCGGCGAGGAGGAAGTCCCGGCTCCGCAGGGACATTCCCTGGGACCGCAGCTGTCTGGCCTGGAACGCCCAGCAGGTGATGCATAGCACGATGATCATGCTCATGGCGCCGGACGGCAGGTATGAGGCGAGGACGATCAGGAGCGGCAGGGTGGGGAGGATCAGGAAGACATCGGTGAGAAGGGAGAGCCAGCGGTCGGTGAACCCACCGACATAGGCTGCGGTGACCCCGATGATCATCGAGATGAAGGTGGCGATCGCGCTCACCACCACCACGATGATTACGGTCAGCCGGGTGCCCCAGATGAGCTGGGAGAAAACGTCCTGCCCGACTGTGGTCGTGCCCAACAGGTGCCGGGACGACGACCCCAGGTTGACTCCATAGATGGCCGCCTGGGGGTTGTCGTGAGCGATCAGGCCCGGGAAAGCGGCCACGAACGCCAGGATGAGCAGGATCAGGACCCCTGCGGTGGCCTTGCGGTTGCCGAGGATGGCCCGGAGGAGGTTGCGCAGCGCACCCACCAAGCGCTGGCTGGCCGCCACATTCGGAGTCGTCTCCGCGGCGCTGATCAGAGGTACGCTCATGGCGCGATCCTCATGCCTCCCGGGTCCGCGGATCGAGCACCGCGGTGGCGAAGTCGGCGATCAGCACGCAGACCAGCACCGCCAGCGTGTAGAAGAGGAAGAGGCCCTGCATCAGCGCCAGGTCATGGTCGGTGGAGCTGGTGTAGAAGAGGTAGCCGAGCCCCGGATACGAGAACGTGTACTCGACCAGGATCGAGCCACCCAGCACGTAGCCGAGCTGCATGGCGAAGCCGGTCAGGTTGGGAAGGATGGCGTTGCGGGCCGCGTAGTCGAGCATGATTCGCCAGGAGGAGAGCCCCTTGGCCCGTGCCATCTTGACGTAATCCTCGGAGATGGTGGTGATCATGTTGTTGCGCATCGAGTAGACCCACAGGCCGGTGGTCACTATGGTCAGGGTGGCCCCGGGCAGAATGGCGTGGACCAGTACGTCCCCGATGAAGGAAGGTGACAGGGACGGAGCGACAGCCATGCTGTAGTTGGAGCCGAGCGGCAACCAGTTGAGGAACACCGCGAAGATGAAGATGAGAATCAGGCCTACGAAGAAGAGGGGGAAGCTGGCGACGATGAAGAGGAGTGGAGGGAGAAAACTGTCCAGTCGGCCGCCCCGCCACCAGGCGCTCACCACCCCGACGATCGTCCCAGCTAGGAAGGCGAGGATCGTCGTGATCCCCACCAGCCCGATCGTCCAGGGCGCCTTGTTTAGGATCTCGGTCAGCACCGGGACCCTCTGGGCGGTCAGACCGAACTGACCGGTGAAACAGTTCCCCAGATACTGGAAGTAGGTGAGGATCACGTTCTGGTGGACGTTGACGCCGAACTCGATCTCCAAGGCATGCAGGGCTGCTGGGGATATGCCGTGGTAGGTGGCCAGCACCGCACTGGCCTCGTTGCCCGGAATGGCCCGCGGGATGATGAAGTTGACCGTCAGGGCCGCCCAGAGGGTCACGAGGAACAGGCCCAGGCGGCGGACGATGTATCTCATGCGTCCACCGTCTGGGTCCTGCTCCCCACCTGATTTAGTTAGCTGATCGGATAGAGGTGGGTGAGGATGATGCCGTCATCCGGGAGGTTGTACACGGCTGGCTGAGCGTAGGGGTTGGCTGCAGTCGGCCAGCCCCCGATGTGTTGGTTTTCATACTCGAACCAGCTGACGCCCTCGGTCACCGGGATGAACGGGATGTCGTCCACCATCACCTTCTCGATCTGGTGCATGATGGTCACCTGTTGCGCCGGGGTCGCCGCCCCGTAGGCGTTGAAGAGGGCGTCGGTCGAGGGCGATGAGTAGCGCGAGTAGTCAGTCGAGCCGATGTTGCCGCTGAAGAGCAACCCGCGGAGCTCGTAGTAGGGACTGGGTCCGTCCACCGGATACGGGCCACCGCCTCCAGCGTATGCGAGCTGGAAGCTGCCACTCTCAAGGGCGGTCACGTAGGGGCCACTGTTCTCGTCCTCAGCCGTGATCTGGATCCCGACTGCCTTCAACTCTTGGGTGATCACCTGAAGCGACGAGTCCCAGTCAGCGAAGCCGCTCACCGTGATGATGGTGAAGGAGAGCTGTTGGCCCTGGGCGTCCTGGTAAATACCGTTCGAGCCCTTCTTGAACCCCGCTGCCTCAAGGATCTGGTCAGCCTTGCTGGGGTCATAGGTGACTGTGTTCAGCGATGGCTCGTACCACTTCTTGAAGGTGGGCAGGACGACGCCCGTCTGGTTGGCGGGCGGCTCATAGCCACTCTCCCCACGCTTGGCAATGTCGGGGCGGTTGATGGCCAGGCTGATCGCTTGGCGCACCGCCAGCTTGCTCAGGAGTGGGTTGGCGAGGTTGGGGAAGATCGAGACGTCCTCGACAGGCGGGAACCAGTAGTGGCGGAACGCTGGGTCCTTGGCGACATAGGAGGTCTTGATGTTGGGCAGGGGCTGGCCGCCCCACTGCGCCTGACCTTGGATCAGCTCGAGGTTGCAGGGCGTGCTGCTCAGGAAGGCGGGGTAGTCGAGCTCCTCGATCTGGGGCACCGGATGACCGGGCTTGCTCTGCCAGTAGTGGCTGTTGCGCAGGTACTTGATGTTGTCCAGGGAGCAGCTCTTCACCAGGTAGGGGCCGGTACCAACCGGGTTGGGGTCGGAGTAGGAGATGAGGTTGCTCTGGTCCAGGGAGGCCCAGATGTGCTGGGGGATGATGGGAGTCTGGTCGGCGACGTAGTAGAAGTAGGGCTCGGCCGGGCCGCTGAAGGTGAAGACCACTTGGTTGGCGCCCTGGAGAGCCACGTTGGTCAGCGCCCCGCCGTGGACGCTCCAGAGCGCGTCGACGTCCAGGGTGGCGTTTGCCTTCATCGCGTCGAAGGTGTAGACGACGTCATTGGCCGTGAAAGGCTTGCCATCGCTCCACTTCACGCCGCTGCGGATGTTGAAGGTGAGCGTGGTGTCGTTGTTGCTCCACGTCGATCCGGTGGCCAGCCAGGGAGTCACCGGACTGGTGCCGTTCGCGTTGGTCTCGAGGATGTCCACGAACTCGAGGGGCTCGTAGACGAAGCCCATCGACGCGAAGTTGAGCGCCGAGTTGAACGGGTTGAACTGGCAGGTCCAAGTGGCGCCGGTCTCATTGGCGATGACCAGCTTGCCGCCGACCTTCTCAGTGTTGCCGGAGGCGCTCGTGGCAATTGTGGCCTGGCCACCCGCAGCGGCCAATGCACAGAACGCGACGATCAGGGTCAGGACTCTTCGACCTCTCAACAGTGCCCTCCTCCAGCTTGGCCGGTCAGCGACCCCTGCGCGTGCACGCCAACGGGGTGCACACGCTATTGCATCGCCATTATGGTAATGGGGAGGATCGCTGTCAATCACCCCAGCGGGTGATCTCGGATCTGACTCCTCTCGCCCAGCGACAGCCACAGC
>JBEKRL010000093.1:0-6247 GCA_049518775.1 Candidatus Dormibacteria bacterium | reverse complement strand
GAGGCCACATTCCGGATCGCCATCAAGGATGCATCCGGGACTGATCTCGTCAACCAGCAGGCCCACTCGCAGCAGGGGCAGGTGCTGTCCCCATTCAGTGCGAGCGTGCTCTTCACCGTCAGCGCAGAGACGCCTGCCTGCCTCTGGGTCTTCCAGATCAGCGGCGAGGGTAGTCCCACCACGATCCAACAAGTGCCCCTCACACTGATGCCGTCCTGATCCGCTCCGGCGCCTGGAGACCCAAGGCGCCGGCCCAGCAGAGCCCCTCAACCAGGGCTCGAAAGTGGCCGAGTGTGGACCGGCGAGGCGCGCTCCGACAGGTCGGCTCGCAGCCGGCGCCCGGCGTGGCCCACCAGGCTTGCTCCAGCGGCACAAACCCGCAGCCGCGGCCGGTGACTAGACTTCACTCCCAAGGTGATGCTCTCCCAGGTGGGAATGGTGGACTTGAACACCCAAAGTTTGCCTTACCAGGCGGGCATCTCCGCACCTGGGCCCCCCTCCTCCAGCTCCTTACCGAAAAGCTCAGGCTAGGGTCTACGTTGTGAGGTACCGGAGTGCCATTCACGGCCGCCGAGCGGGTGGCCTCCAGGACCACGCGGTCGTTCATACCCCCCTGCCTGTCCGGCAGAATCCTCCTGCAACTTGCCAAGCATGGCTCCGCTGCTAACTCAGCTACCCGTCACGAAGGTATCGCTTGGCACCATTGCACGAGAGTGGGCCCGCCTTGGTTGCATCGGGTTCGGAGGACCGCCCGCTCACATCGCCCTGCTCCGTCAGCTGTGTGTCGAGGAACGAAGGTGGTTGGAAGCCAAAGAGTTCGAGGACGGCATCGCTGCCGCTAACCTTCTGCCTGGACCGGCCTCTACTCAGCTGGCGATCTACTGCGCGTGGCGGCTGCGGGGTGGGGTCGGCGGAGTCCTCGGCGGCTTCTGCTTCATCGTCCCAGGGCTTGTCCTCATCCTAGTCCTCTCGGTCATCTTTCTGACTACCCACCCACCGGACTGGATTCTCGGCGCCGCGGCCGGCGCCGGTGCCGCCGTGCCCGCCGTTGCGCTTAACGCGGCCTCGGGACTCAGCCCGGCCAGTTGGAGGCGTATCGGCACCGGACGCAGCCATCAGGTCCGCTGGGTTGGGTACGCCCTGGCGGGATGCGTAGCCGCGGCTACGGTAGGCCCTTACCTGGTGCTGGTGATCCTCGCGTGCGGGCTGATCGAGATCACCATCCGGCAGTGGGACCGGCCGATATCGTCGCGCTCGGCGCGCACGGCCATCGTGGTGCTAGCTGTCCACACGGCCACAGTCGGCGGCCTCGCCGCGCTGGCCTGGGTGGCGTTCAAAGTAGGTGCCCTCTCCTACGGCGGCGGGTTCGTCATCGTCCCGCTAATGCAGCACGACGCCGTGACCACCTACCACTGGATGACCGGCGCTCAGTTCCTGAGTGCCGTTGCCCTCGGTCAGATCACCCCGGGACCCGTCGTCCAGACTGTCGCCGTCGTGGGCTACGCCGCTGCAGGGCTCGGTGGCGGATTGATCGCAGCTCTGGTCGCCTTTGCGCCTTCGTTCCTATTCGTGCTCCTGGGTGCCCCACACTTCGAGCAGCTCCGCGCGAGCGCCGCGGTCCAGTGGTTCCTCACAGGAGCGGGGCCGGCCGTTATCGGCGCGATCGCGGGATCGGCGATTCCCCTCGGCCTCTCGTTTCAGCATCTGTGGCAAGTGCCGGTGCTCGCCGGTGCCCTGCTCTGGCTACTCGTCATCCGGCGCGGCGTCGTCAGCGGGCTACTCATCGCCGGGGCGGTCGGTGTTGTCGTGGCGCTCGCCGGAGTCGCTGTGTGACCAAGCTCACGCCGTACGTGCAAGTTGAAGATGTTGACGCTCTTCGTCATTGAGAAAGCGGCTGCGGTGAGGGTGCCTGGCTGCCTCAGCGAGCACCGATCCCCGCCATGCCGGTCGGCAATAGAACCGGGCCGAGCAGGAGCGGGGACCGGCGGTGGCAGGGACGCGGTGCATGTTAGACCGTGGCTGGGACGACCCATTGGGGTTACGACGGCTCCATGGGCCCGCAACGGTTTGGGCATCTCGGAGGGTCGGCATGCGCCAGTTCGAGCCGATCACCCGATCCTCGCTCGTACAGGACGGGCGTCGTGGCCGCTCTCCACACTGCCAGCAGCGCCAGGAGTCCCTTCCGCTGAGGCGCCGGGCGCCGATCGGGCAGCGCTCGGGGACTTCCCCATAAATCCACACGAAACAGCTTGGGCAGCGGCCGATCGGGGCTCCCTGGTTGACCCCCTTCATGCAGTTTCCCCATTTTCGAGAAAGCTGCTGCCAAGTGGAGGTCGAGGTGGGGGTCGTCAACAATGCAGCCCAGCCCCTCAGGATGCCCCGCCTATTGCACCGAGCCTGAAGAGACTTGACGGTTGGCCTTGGCGAGGATCTGCTCCGGGGTCTTCACCCAAGCGAAGGGGTGGCAGTTGTCGTTCCAGGCGTTCAGGAAGCGCTCAATGGCGGTGCGCAGGGCGGCCAGATTGTGGAAGACCCCGCGCCGGATGGCAGCCCGGTGGAGGATCGCGAACCAGCCCTCGACCTGGTTCATCCAGCTGGCGCTGGTCGGGGTGAAGTGAAGGTGGAACCGCGGATGGCGGCACAGCCATTCCTGCACCTCAGGATGCTTGTGGGTGGCGTAGTTGTCCAAGACGAAGTGGATCTGCCCCCGGGGATAGCGGCGCGCCACCAGCTGGAGGAAGCGCAGGAACTCCTCATGACGGTGGCGCGCGTAGCAGCGCCCGGTCACGTTGCCGGTCGCGACATCGAGGGCGGCGAAGAGGGTGGTGGTGCCGTGACGGAGGTCGTCGTGGGTGCGGCGTTCCACCTGTCCGGGCCGCATGGGCCGGACCGGCTGGGTGCGGTCCAGCGTCTCAACTTGGGTCTTCTCGTCCACCGCCAGGACTACCGCCTTCTCCGGAGGATGCAGGTAGAGGCCCACCACGTCCGTCACCTCGGCCTCGAGTTGGGGATCCTGGCTGAACTTGAAGCTCCGGGAGCGATGGGGCTGGAGGCGGTGGTCGCGCCAGATCCGCCGCACTGTGGTGGCGCTCACCCCGCACGCGCTCGCCAGTCGGCGGCTGCTCCAGTGGGTGTATCCCGGTGGCGGCGCACTCATGGTGGTGCTCAGCACACGCTCCACAAGGTCCTCGCCATGGGCGCAGGGTCGGCCCCGCCCCGGAGCGTCCTCCAACCCGTCCAACCCTCGGCTCACGAACCGCTGCCGCCAGAGCAGGACCGTCGGCTTGGAGCACCCCACCTGGCGACCGATGGTGGTATTGGCATGGCCTTCCGCAGCCAGCAGAATCACCTTGGCCCGTTGCACCTGCCGCTGGGGCAGAGTCCGACTGCGGGCCCACAGTTCCAGCCGAGTTCGTTGATCCGAGCTCAGTCGAAGAGCGGGAGCGGCAGCATGAGGCATGCTGCCAGCATCCTGAACTCAGCTCATAACGTCAAGGTACTTACGGCGCAACGCACTAGCTCGTCTCGCTGCTCAGAGCACCTTGACACCGGTTCCTTCAACCCGGGTTAGGCTGGCCCTCACCGCCCCTTCCGGGACTCGACATAGGCATCCAGGTCAGCCGGCGCGATCCTCACCACGCGAGGGCTCAGTCGCACCACCGGGAGATCCCCGGGGGCGAGCAGCCGAGCTAGGTGGCGCGTCGAGATGCCTAATCTCTTGGCGGCGTCGGAGAGGGTGAGAAGGGGCCGGGAGTTCTCTGAGTCCATTGGCGGGCAGGCTACCTCCGAGCCTAGGTGATCTCAACGTCAGTTGCGGGCCGCCCCTGACCGTTCCCGGCTGGCTAATTACGCCGCAGTCTGCAATCGATTGTGGTATCCTACCACCAGGTGGGATTGGCTCGGCCCACCGATCTCTAGCTGAGCTCCATTGGAGCCTCACCGCCCAGAGCGGTCAAGGCACGTCCGGTGGGAAGTGGCCCGCGCGGTGCGGTCCGATGAACCAAGGAGGTACTCAGATGCGGCGCAGAGCCTTCGACGCGGCCCTCAGCTCGGTGGGAGCCGTTCTGACAGTGACTTTGATCGTGGCCGGTGCTCTCCTGATGTGGGGGGCGGTCTTCACCAGCAACGAGGTGCACAGCCAGCTGGCGGCCCAGAGGATCTTCTTCCCCGCCGCCAACAGCCCCGCGCTCAAGGGTCCCGTGTACAAGCTCGCTCGCCCGTACGCCGGCGAGGAAGTGCTGACCGGCGCCCAGGCCGAGGCCTATGCCAACGGCAAGATCTTGCCGGACTTGAACCGGATCGCCGGTGGCAAGACCTACGCGCAACTGAGCGCCGAGTCTCTGGCCCATCCCAACAACGCCGCCCTCGCCGGTGAGGTGGCTGCGGTCTTCAAGGGCACGACCCTCCGCGGCTTGCTGCTCGAGGCCTATGGCTACGGGATGTTCGGGCAGATCGCCTTCATCGCGTCCATCGCGTCCTTCGTACTCGCGGCGATGATGTTGCTCCTCACCACCCTGGGGCTCGCGCACATGCGGCGGGTCTCTCCGGAAGAAGAGATCTTGCTCGGGCACTCGGGCGCACCTTCCCCTACCTCGAGCCCGGGCCAGGCAGGTCTTGCTCCGGTGGGTCAGAGAAGCATGGTCCGGTAACCGTCCACCGCAGGCCATAGCTGGCGTCTGGCCGGCCATATGGCGTAACCCATCCCCCGGGGCCATCCGGCATTGGTCGGGTGGCCTTCGGGCGGCTGGCCAGGCTTATGGAGAGGCAGACCCGCTCTGGCGCGATGCGCCCCATTTCAGGGGTGCGCGCGTCAGGGCCGAAGTATTCGGTCCTAGAATTCGCCCTCAGCGGCGCTCCCGCCGGAAGTTGGGATGGGCGTTCAGGTTGGGTCTGGCGACCCTCACGGAGGGGCGAAGGCGGACGGCAGGGAGCTCACCGGCGGTGATCTCCCGGTGCGCAGGTTCGGAGCAGTCGGCGCGGACGAAGAGCGTCAGGTGGTGGCCACCAGCAGATCCTCTCCGCTTGACGGACGAAGGCCGTCGGTCCGAGCGGCGAAGTGGCGGTCGGCGAGCAAAGTTCCTGCCACGTGTCGGGCGTCTTTGAAGCCGACGTCGTGGGCCAGTGCCAGCATCTCGTCCGGGGTGTAGACGCTGATGAACGGCGTTCCGGCTGCTCGCGCACCTCTCTCGGCCGCCTCGCGTCCGGGTCGATCGGCGTCATCGAGAAGTTCGGTCGGCAACTGGAACGTCCCGGCGAGCGTCGAGGCGGGGGCGAGCCCGGCGATCTGATGCAGGGTGGCCGCGTTGGCGTCTTTGGTGAGGTACATGGTGACGCCGGTGGAGGCGACGACCGCCGGCTGGCCGGGATCGAAGCTGGCGGCGGCCAGCTGCCCCCACCAGGACCCGCCCGCTTCGAAGTCGACCGGCACCAGCCGCAGCCACTCGGGGACACCGAATCCCAGCTCGATCAGACGTCGGCGCTTCCACGGCTGGGGGCCGGGCTTGTCGACCTCGAACACTCGGAGGCGAGAGGCGATCTCCGGCCTGCGCTGGGCGAAGGGGTCCAGACCGGCGCCCAAGATGACGTACTGGGCGACGCCGTGGCCGGCCTGCTCGGCAACCAGATCCTCGACAGAGCGAGCCCGGGCGACGATGGCCGCCCGGTATCCGCTGGTGGCGTGCGGGTCCATGTCCCCGCGGCGTCGCCAGCTGTTGTCGGGGGATGCCAGCCGCAGGCCGATCTCGTCCTCGAGCACATGGGGCGGCGGGTCGACCTGGAGGTGCATGGCCCGCCAGAGGGCGACCCGCACCGCGGTGCCGTCCGCTGCCGCGGTCTGTTCGTCAGCCACGGTGTCCTCTCTCCTAGTGGTGTACCGCGGGTTTGGTGACCCGGTCGAGGGTGGCTTGTCCGCGGGCGACTCTGTCGAGGATCTCGTCGGCGGGTTTGGTCCAGACGAAGGGCTCGGGGTTGTCGTTCCAGTGGGAGACCCAGCAGTCGATCCGGGTCTCGAGTTCGGCGGCGGAGGTGAAGCTGGTGTTGGTCAAGGCCTTGCGGCTGAGCATGGAGAACCAGCACTGGGCGAGGTTGAGCCGTGACGAGCTGGTCGGGGTGAAGTGCAGGTGCCAGTGGCGGCGTTTCTTGTGGGCCAGCTAGCCTCAGAATTTCGTTAAGGAGGTGAACCCCGGGGCGGACGCCTGCAGAAGCGGCTGTGGAGACCGGGGAGTCCTGTCGCAGCGGGCGGGCAGCT
>JBEKRL010000092.1:0-6385 GCA_049518775.1 Candidatus Dormibacteria bacterium | reverse complement strand
AGGCAGCTGGAATGGGGCCCCGTTCCTGCTGTGGGCCGTCGCCAAGGGCCAGCCCGCCCTGGCCATGCTCTCAGCCCAGCACCATGGCAACCGGATGCTCTTCCCCAACCCGGTGCTGGCCCTCAGCCATTTCCAGCACCGTCCCCCATCCGAGACGGGCTCAAGTCGTCGGAGGCTGGATCAAACAGCTCCCACCGGCGCCGGCATGGCGGCGAGGGCCGTCTGGAGTTCCTCTAGCACCGCTGGATCCCGCTCCCGGGCCAGGGCTCGCCCAACGGCCAACCGGGCCATCCGGCCGCCCAGCCGGGCCAGGGCCCAGGCGCTGGCACCCCTCACCCAGGGGGACGGGTCGTCTTGGAGCGCCCGGGTCAGCCCGGGCACCGCCGCCCGGTTTCCCTGGTTGCCCAGCGCCACGGCTGCGTTGCGAGCCAGCCGGGCCCGGCCGCTTCGCCGGACGGTCGTCCCCCTGAATCGTTCCTCGAACGCCGGCTCGGTGAGCAGCAGCAACTCGAGGAGATCGGGGAAGGGCACCGGGCCCAGACCTGACGACGCCAGCCCGGTCGGCACCGGGGGCGGGCTCAATCTGGCGTTGATCGGGCAGGCCTCCTGGCAGAGGTCGCAGCCGAAGACCCAGCTGCCCATCTGAGACCGAAGCCCGGCGGGTATCGGACCTTCGTGCTCAATGGTCAGGTAGCTGATGCATCGGGGCGCGGTGAGTACTCCCGGGGCCGCGAGGGCCGCCGTGGGACAGCTGCTCAGGCAGGCCACGCAGGTGCCGCAACCGCGCTTCGACGGGCGATCCGCCGGCAGTTCCAGGCTGAGCACCAGCGAGGCCAGCAAGACGTACGAGCCGCTGGAGCGGCTGATCAGCTGGGTGTGCTTGCCGCAGAAGCCGATCCCTGCCCGCTCGGCGATGGCCCGGTCGAAGGCCCAGCCGTGGTCGACGAAGCGGTGCCAGCGGAGCCCCGCGGACCGTCCCGAGAGTGCCTCGATCATCCCGTGCAGGGCCCGGTCCAGCCGCAGGTGGTAGTCGTCGCCGAGGGCATAGGCAGCGACCCGCCCCCTGGGCCGGCGCGCTTCCGCCACGGGGCGCGGGCCCGGGCCCAGCGGGCGGCTCGCTGGAGCGTAAGGGTAGGCCAGCGCCACCAGGCTTCTTCCCCAGGGGAATCGGCGGCTGAGGTCGGTGGCCTGGCGGACCCGCTCCGGGTGGTACCACGGCATCCCCGCCAACCGGCCCTGCTCCAGGGCTCGCCGCGCCCGGTCGCCCGCGACCCGGAAGGGGCTGAGATCGGTCACGCCCAGGTCCTGGAAGCCCTGCCGGCGGGCCTCGACCTCGAGGATCTGGCGCCAGCTGAGCTGGCCGGTGGAGGTGCTGCTGAGGGACGAGGATGCCGGCACCCCGGCATTGTGTGGCCCGGGTTTGCCATGATTCAAGGGTGACCGACTCTGAACTGACCGCCCGGGTCCGCGGGGTGATCGCCGCCGGACCAGCCAGCGACAGTCTCCTGGTGACCCAGCCCGGAGGGGGCGAGGTGGTGGTCCAGGCTCGCGCCAGCTGCAACTACGTCGTGGTGCTGACCCCCCACGTCCGCAAAGTGGTGGAGTCGGCGCTGCGGGAGTGGATGCCAGACCTGCGGAGGGTGCGCTTCGATCCCCACCACTGAGCCCCGGGAGGGGTCCCCTGAAGGGGAGGGGGTGAGCACCGCCGCCATCGCCGCCGCCGGCTTCACCGGCTAGGCCCCAGGAGGGTGTGAACTTGCGAGCTCTGTCCAGTGACCGCGACCCAGCCACCGTAGACGTCGACGCGGTCGTCGTTCCCTATTTCCAGGGGGAGCGACTAGGCCCCCTGGCGACCGCCGTCGATCGGGCCTTGGACGGCATCCTGACCGGGATGCGCGAGGCGGGGGACGTGCTCGGCAAGTTCCCTGAGCGGGCCGTGCTGCCGACCCTGGGCCGGCTCCCAGCCAGGCGGGTGGTCCTGCTGGGTCTCGGCCGCCCCGGGGACCTCGACGGCTACCGGCTTCGGAACGCCCTCCAGTTCACAGTCCGCGAGACCCGGCGCTTCTGCAGCAGCCTGGCGGTGGTGGTGGACCAGGCGGTGGTGGCGGCCCTCGTGCTGGCCGACCCCATCCAAGGTGAGCCCACGGCGGTGGCCAGGGCCGTGGCTGAGGGGGTGGCCCTGGGCAACCACCACGTGGCCCAGCAGAAGAGCGGGGAGGACACGGGAGCGATCGCGGAGCTGGAGGTGGTGGGTCTGGGGACCAGCAAGGAGATCGCCGACGCGCTGGTCCAGGGGGCGGAGCTGGGCGAGGCGACCAATAGGGCCAGGGTGCTGCAGTGGCGGCCGAGCAACCAGCTCACCCCAACCCAGTTGGCCGCCGAGGCGGAGCGGGTCGCCGAGGAGGGAGGCCTCGAGCTTGAGATCCTCGACCGAGCCGGAATGGAGAAGCTGGGCATGGGCGCTCTCCTGGCGGTCGCCCGGGGATCTCACGAGCCGCCCAAGTTGGTGTTCCTCCGCTACCGGCATGGAGGGAGCTCCAAGGGAGCCAAGCGGCTGGCGCTGGTGGGCAAGGGGATCACCTTCGACAGCGGGGGGATCTCGCTCAAGCCCAACCCCGGGATGTCGGCCATGAAGGCCGACATGAGCGGGGCCGCCGCCGTGATCGAGGCCATGGGGATGATCGCCAGGATGAAGGCGCCCATCGAGGTGATGGCGGTGGCGGCGCTCACGGAAAACATGCCCGGCGGCGCTGCCACCAAGCCAGGCGACGTGGTCACCGCGATGAACGGCAAGACCATCGAGATCGACAACACTGACGCGGAGGGCCGCCTGGTGCTGGCCGACGCTCTGGGATACGCCGCCGAGAAGGGAGCCACCCACCTGGTGGACGTGGCCACCCTCACCGGCGCAGCCGTGGTCGCGATCGGCTACCCGGTGACAGCGGCCATGGGCACCAGCCGTGAGCTTCTGGAGCAGCTTCGCCGGGCCGGCTCCCTGGCCGGGGAGCGGATCTGGGAGCTGCCGCTCTTCCCCGAGTACGACGTCGCCCTCGCCTGCGACATCGCCGACATGCGCAACACGTCCGGGACCTCAGCCTCCGGCTCCATCAACGGCGGAGTCTTCCTGCGCGAGTTCACCTCGGGTCTGCCCTGGGTGCACCTCGACATCGCCGGTTCCGCCTACCACACGGATGCCCTCTGGGACTCCATGGTGCCCAAGGGTCCGGCCGGGGTCATGACCAGGACCTTTGCCCACCTGCCCTTCCAGATGGTCTAGGAGGAGCTCTCCGTCAGTTCGTACCGAGCCGGTGCATCGCCGTCCATCTCCCGTACCAGCCCCTCTCGCTCCAGCTTGATCAGGTGGGCATGCACCGTCCCGGCCGCCATCCCCAGGACTGGGGGTGGGTAGGCCGCGTACAGCGGTGCGACCAATTCCGAGATGGTGGCTGGACCTCGACGCAGCTGGCGGAGGATCTGCGCTTCGCGCCTGAGCCGGTGCTCGATCAGGCCTCGGACCGCGGCGCCGCCGTCCTCCAGCTCCTCGCCGTGGCCGGGCAGCAGGCGGAGCGGACCCAGCCTCAGGATCCGCTCCAGAGAGTGCAGGTCGGCGGTCATGTCCCCGTCGGGCGGAACCACCAGGCTGGTCGTGCCCTGGAGGACCAGGTCCCCGGTGAAGAGCCATCGTTCGGTCGCGTCGAAGAAGCAGAGGTGGTCGGCGGCGTGTCCCGGGGTGTGGACCGCGATCAGCTCGCTGGAGCCCACCAGGAGCCGGTCCTGGTCGGGGAGGGGCAGCTCCCCCGGTCGCTGGGCCGCCGGTGGTGGACCGCCAGAGGAGCTCCGGTCAGCTCGCAGAGCCGGGCTGCGCCCGCGACGTGGTCCTGGTGGTGGTGGGTACAGGCCACCGCGGCGACCGGCCCCAGGCGCGTCGCGGCCTTGACCACCTGGGTCAGGTGGGCCTCATCGGCAGGGCCCGGATCGATCACCAGGCTCTCGCCGGCGCCGTAGATCCAGGTGTTGGTCCCAAGCCCGGTGAGGGGGCCGGGATTGGGCGCCCGCAGCACCACCACCTCCCTGCCGCCTGCCACTCAGCCGCGTCCCCCCTCCGGCCTGGGGCCGGATCTAGCCGTGACGCCGGAATCGAGGGCCTCAGCCGGCGTCGTGGTCGGGCCAGCTCCCGACCGTGCCCCGGATCTGGCCAGGGTGGCTCAGGGAACCGCTTCCCCGCGCTCGGAGAAGCTGAGGATCTGGCGGGGGTGGACCAGGGCGAAGGAGCGCTGGATCGTGACCCTCTCGTGGGTTAGCGCTGGCAGCCAGACCGCGTTGAGATTGCGGACCGGGAGAAAGTCGTCGACGCTGCGCTCAAGGGTCTCCCTCAGGCTCATACGTGGCTCCAGGAAGACGTCACAGACCAGCGAGAAGGTGTCGATCGTCAGAGCGACCTGGCGGGCCACCTTGGTCTCCAGCAGCGCCCGCCGACCCCCATGATCCGCCGCCGACTCGCTGATGGGGACGACCATCAGCAGCGAGTGCTTGGCCACCATGGCGGCATCCTCGACGGTGCTGATGACCGGATAGGTGCTCGCCAATGGCTCCAACGTCAGGTGGTGGATCTCCAAGTACTCGGTCATGCGGTTGACGACATCGGTGAGCCGCAGCGGCGGGACCACCTCGATGTCACCGCTGAGCTTCAAGAAAGAGCTGAAAATCTCAACTCTCTCCCAGTTCTCCACGCCGCGGCAGTATACGGGAATCTTCCCCATCTCAGAGAGGGCACGTTCCAGATGACGCTCAGTCTTGATATCGCCCCGCTTCGCCAGGCTCTCGCCGACTGCCCGGTACCCCTGCGCCTGTGCGCGTACGCCCGGGTTGGCAGCACGCAGGACGTGGTCGCCCGGGCCGCTCTCGGTGGTGCCCCGGAGGGGCTGGTGGTGCTCGCCGGGGAGCAGCTCTGGGGCCGGGGACGGGCCGGGCGGAGCTGGATCGCGCCCGCGGGCAGCTCGCTGATGTTCTCGATCCTGCTGAGGCCGCGCCGCGCTGAGTCGGAATGGGGGACCCTCAGCCTGGTGGCCGGGCTGGCATTGGTGGAGGGTCTGGCTCTGGCGGGCGGGCCCCAGGCCCGGCTCAAGTGGCCTAACGACTGCCTCTGCGGCGAGCGCAAGCTGGCGGGAATCCTCTCCGAGTCTGGAGCCGGCGGGACGGCCGGCCGCGCGGTCGTTCTGGGGGTGGGCTGCAACCTTGTCTTCGAGGGGGTGGAGCTGCCCGCGGAGCTGCGCCGGACCGCCACCGCCTGCGATATGGAGGGTGCCCCAGTGGAGCGGCTCGGGCTGGCCGAGTCGGTACTGCGACGGCTGGCGACCCGCTACCTGGAGTGGGAGGAGACTGGTTTCGCCGGGCTGCGGGAGGCCTGGCTGCAGCACGCCGCGTGGCTGGGCGAGGAGGTCCTGGCGGTGGCCGGCGACGGGCCGGTGCGGGGCCGGGTGGCGGGTGTCTCCGAGACCGGTGAACTGGTCCTGGTTGGCGTCGGCGGCCAGATCGTGATCAGTGCCGGTGAGCTCATCCTGGCAGGGGGTCCCTCCCTGCGCCGCCCCGATCAGCCGCCCCCGCTCTCCCGGCGCTAGAGGGGAGCCTCCCCGCTCGGCCTTGAGTGGGACCCGAAGCCATCCTTCCGGCCCGGCGAGGTGCTGTCCGGGGAGAGCGCGGTTGAGATCGGCTTCATCTCCTGGCATCTTGACGCCCCCCGGGGTCCGACCTAGGATTGACTCGGACGTACCAGCTTTGGTCGGGGCGCCCGGCCCTTCCCGACCAGAGGATTCAAGGGAGAGACTTTGCCGACCATCTCTGAAACCTCCCGCGAGATCTCCAAGCTCTACGAGTCCGACCACGTCGAGCGGCGTGAACGCGACGCTCGGCGCAACAAGATCCTGTTCATCGATCGGCTGCTGAACGAACTGGAGCAGCTCAACATCGCTGAGGAGCTTGTCGTTCCCCCCTCCTTGCGCAACCAGTGCCGCCGCTTCCTATCCAAGGAGGGTCACCCATTGGGGCGGCGCCGGGCCGAGGAGGTCTCGATCGCCGAGTGGATGGATGCCCTCTACGACGTCCAGGACGGCCTGATGTTCACCATCGGCGACGAGGACGAGTAGGCTAGGTTCACGCTGAGCGGACCGCTCCCGCGGGGCGATGCCGCTCTGGCCGTCTTGGGCCCCCATAGCTCAGCGGATAGAGCGCCGGCCTCCGGAGCCGGGTGCGCAGGTTCGAGTCCTGCTGGGGGTACCAGAGACCCTGCGGGGACCGCCCGGAGGGCCGCGCCAGCACAGTTCGCTCAGTGCCGCCTCTCGCCCCCGGGGCACCCTGCCGGAGATCGATTTGGCCCCGCCGGCAGCCG
>JBEKRL010000091.1:0-6433 GCA_049518775.1 Candidatus Dormibacteria bacterium | reverse complement strand
CGCTGAAGTGGTGGCCGTGGAGCCAGACCCGGACCTCACCTCGGTTCATCGGCGCACTTCGAAAGCGACTCACTACGGCGACGGAAGTTGTCGCCCGGTTGGAGACGGACCCAGTCTGACAGTCCCGCGCTATCGCCACCTTACTGGGGCAAGTCCTCGCGGGGTTGGCCTTGGCCTGGACTTGGTGTTGGTCCGCAATGCTTCAGCGGCGATCGGCCGGTTCACCGCCGAGTGCAGCGAGGTGACCCGGGGAGTCTTTCAGGCGGTGCAATGGGCCGGCGCTCTCGCCGGCAGGTTGGCCTTGGGCAGCGTCCTGAGTTCGGTCTACCAGGGGCAGCGTCGCCTGGGTCAAGTGCCGGCTGCGGCCAGCGCCGAGGCCCGGGCCAGCTTCTTCGGCGGGATAGCCGTCGCTCACCGTCTGGGGACGGCGCGCCGTTGCGGGCGGTCGCGAGGGCCTTGCGGCACCCGGCGGACATGTCGTCGGATCCGGCCGGGGTAGTTGCAGCCGGCCTGGCGACGGCGCTGCAGTCCATGCCGGGCCGGTCGTCCGCGGGCGCCGCGCGGCACCCCGAGCCGACCGCGCCTCCAACCCCGGAGCTGGGAGTGCCGCTACCATCAGATCCATGACAGCGCCGGATGCGGCCCCGGGGCCGGTACTCGGGCTGCGCGAGCGGAAGAAGGCCAGGACGCGGGCCGAGATCCAGCGGCATGCCATGCGTCTGTTTCGCAGCCATGGCTACGAGGCGACCACGGTCGAGCAGATCGCCGCGGCCGCCGAGGTCTCACCCAGCACCTTCTTCCGCTACTTTCCGACCAAGGAGGATGTCGTCGTCCGCGACGACTACGACAGGCTCCTGTTGGAGGCGTTCAGGGCCGAGTCCAAGGACCTCAGTCCACTCCAAGCGACCAGAGCGGCACTGCGCCATCTGGCCGAAATGTTCGCCGGGCTGACCCCCGAAGAGCTGGCCTTGGAGCAGGATCGCGCGGTGCTTCAGCTCGCTGTTCCCGAGATCCGGGCGCGGTCCATGGACGAGTTCCTCCGCATCTTTGGGGTGTTCGCCGAGGTGGTTGCCGAGCGCGTGGGGAGCCAGCCCGATGCCCTTCCGGTGCGCGCCTTCGTTGGGGCCCTGCTCGGGGTGGTGCTGGGCGCGTACCTCCCGACCGGGGGCGGCGGGGACTGGCCGACCACAGAGGCATCCTTCCTGCCACTGGGCCCGGAGCTCGTGCGGCGGATGGACGAGGCGCTGGCGCTTCTGGAGGCGGGCCTACCGCTTTGAGGCTGCCCGCCTTCAGGGCCCGAGAAGCACGATTCCGCCGCCTTCGTCTGGCCTAGCGGATCGGCCGTCTGATCTCCTGGGCCGATATTGGGGGCGGTGCGGCGGGACGCGGGTGGTGGGGGATGCGCCCCTGGTGCTGCCCCGTCCGCTCCCCGGCTGGTGCTCCAGGTCTGCTCGCTGGTAGTGGGAGGAGACCGGGGCGCGGAGCGCAACGGCTCCAGGGGCACCGGGAGGACCGGCCTCCAACATGATCGTTCGGGGAACGACCTCGCGTCGGCCCCGCCCTCATCCCTTGCCGCCTCCAGGGCAGTGGGGTCCTGGGGTGCGTCTCGTTGACCTGGGCCCAGTCGCCCAGCTGTAGGAGTTCGTGCAGTTGCAAACATCTGTACGCCACATCCGGGCCCCTAATCGGAGGCAGCTCCCAAGCCTCCCGACCCTGTGAGCCAAGGTGATCGGCTCTCTCGCCGCGATGCGGCGCCCAGCCGTGCTGGGCCGCGGAAGCGGCGCACCGCGACGGCTGTCGGCGCCCCCGGCGTGGTGGCCACGGCCGGTGCCATCGGCACGGGCCAGGAGTTCTGGCCGGGCACTACACTGCATTCTCAAGGGGATGCCATCCCGAGCGGGAATGGTGGATTCCAGGGCGCACTCTTCGTCACCAGGGGGGCATTCCCGTAGCTGAGCCCGGCTCCGAGCCGGCCCTCGATGAAGAATCGAGGCTAGCCTCAGGGGAGAAACCCTTGAAAGTCCGGGACTCGTCGTCGGTCGGCCGGTCCGACCGTTCCCGTCGTCGCTGGCTGGCCGTGGCGGTCCTGGCCGTGTGGGGTCCCGGCCTCGTCGTGATGCTAGCCGATACCGACGCCGGAAGCCTGATCACCGCCGCTCAGTCCGGGGCTCGCTGGGGCTACCGGATGGTTCTTCCCCTGATCGTGCTCATTCCGGCCCTCTACATCGTCCAGGAGATGACGGTTCGTCTGGGCATCCTCACAGGCAAGGGCCAAGGCGCCCTCATCCGGGAACGGTTCGGGCGGAGGTGGGCACTGCTCTCGGGCGGGGCCCTTCTCGCATCGACGGTCGGGGCCCTGGTCACCGAGTTCGCCGGGGTGGCCGGCGTGGGAGAGCTCTTCGGCATCCCCCGCACGCTGACGGTCCCTGTCGCCACGGCGTTCCTGATCGGCATCGCCATCACCAGTAGCTATCGTCGGGCTGAGCGGATCGGGATCGCGCTGGGGCTGGTCGAGCTGGTCTTCGTGCCCGCCGTCATCATGGCGCATCCCAGCCTGCACGCCATCGGACTAGGGCTGGAACATCTGCCCCTTCAGAACCATTCGTACCTGTTCCTCCTCGCAGCCAACGTCGGTGCCGTGGTCATGCCGTGGATGATCTTCTACCAGCAAGGTGCGGTGGTCGACAAAGGGCTGCGGCCTCAGAGCATCTCCAGTGAGCGACGCGACACGGCGGTCGGCGCGATCCTCACCCAGTTGATCATGATCATGATGGTGCTCGCGTTCGCCGCCACGGTGGGGCGATCCCACCCGGGGGCGACGCTCCGCACCGTGACGGAGATGTCGGCGGCCCTGCATCCCTTCCTCGGGGCGTTTGCAGCGAAGGTCCTCCTTGGAGCCGCGGTTCTGGGCGCCGCCCTGGTCGCGGCCCTCGTGGCGTCGCTCGCCGGCGCCTGGGGGATCTCCGAGGTCTTCGGATGGAGCCACACCCTCAACGAGCGGCCGAATCGCCGGACCGCGAAGTTCTACACCACCTACAGTCTGGCCCACGTCCTCGGCGCAGTGATCGTGCTTCTCAGCTTGGATCTCGTCAACCTGGTGATCGACGTGGAGGTGATGAACGCTCTGCTCCTGCCCATCGTGCTTGGCTTTCTGTTGGTCCTCGAGGCGCGAGCCCTGCCGGACGAGTATCGAACGCACGGTGTTCGCCGGGTCATCTCAACCGGGGTCTGCCTAGCCGTCATCGGCTTTGGCCTTTTCACTGTGCCCGTAGCGCTCGGGTGGCTGTAGCCGCTCCGACAGCTTCTATGTGAGCAGCCGGGTGAGGTCGTCTGGCGCGGCTAGCCGTGCTGAAACCGGTCGATCGCCTCCTTGAAGCTGGCGAAGGCAGGCATCCGACAGCCCAAGTCACGCCCGGTGTCGCGCACTGAATGGTAGGCGGTGGCGATCTCTCTCGGGTCGCTCAGCGCGTGGGCCATGCAGCGTCGGTGATAGTCACTGTGGACGAGGGATAGCACATACACCTGGCTCATGAGCCAGGTCTTCAACCGAGCAGCGGCCCCGTCGCCGGCATTCAAGAACATGCGTGCTTCGGGAAACTCCTCAAGGACTACCCCGCGAGCGGCACAGACGTCGAGCGCCTCGTGGACACCGGCCAACATGCGCCGAAAGAGGCGTTTGTCGTTCACCACTGCCCGTGCAGTTCCGGCTTCGACTAGGGCCGGCCACATGGCGGCGTTGAGCGCGTATTGGAGCCAATGCCAATGCAGGATGTCATGCTCGTGCCGCGGTGCCAGCCCGGCATGAGCGAACAGCGCCCGGATCGACTCGGCTCGCGTCTCAGCTTCGGGGTGGACGGCTCCGAGTGGCAGGATCGGTTTGAGCGCGACTTTCAGCTTCCGACCTGTCAGGGAGCCGCCGGCGATAGCATCAGCGAGAACGTAGTTGCCGTGTACCAATGCCTGATCCAGTGGTCGTGGCCCAGTCCAGTTCGCTGTGAAGATCACTGCGGTGACGTCCGGGGGCATTCCAGCAAGAACCGGGAGGACATCAGTCAGTTGATACAGCCGAACCGGGACCAGCACGAATGCAAGATCGAGGGGAAGCGCTTCCGCCAGATTGTACTCATAGATCCGTTGACTGTGGCGCCGCCGACCTCGTCGCAGATCCAGCCAATCGACTTCGACTGACGAGGGTCTGGAAGCGGCTGTGCCGGGACGCACCAAGTGGGTTACAGCGCAACCTTGATCGCGCAGCAGCGCTGCGTAGATGGTGCCAATGACACCGGTGCCGACAACGGCCACCGGCGGCTGCCGGTGAGAGCGTTGTGTGCGGGTTCCCTCATCTGGTGTCATCTAGCAGTGATTGTATTGTGGAAAGACTTCGGCGGCACTCGGGCGGCCAGGTGCCTTGGGGGCTGGTACGCAGGGTCGTGGTCGTGCGGCGAGGCAAGGTGTTGGTCAAGGGGCTTAGTGCGGCGGGGTTCCACGGCGGATCTGCTCAGTGGCTAACGGTCAGGGGAGCTTGCTCTCCTGACTGGTGGGGGCCGGCTTCGGTCCGGGCGGGCGGGACGCAGCTGCTCAAGTCATCTGGAGCCCAGGCGCCCTTCACCCATCGGTGAAGTTCGGAGTCGCTACCGGAATGGTTGGCCGTCCCGGTCCGGCGACCCCCCCGAGCGGCTGGCGGCCACCGCTCTCCGGCGACCTCGACGCGGACATTCATGCCTTGGCCGGCATTGACCCAGACGGCAAGACGTGCTACCGTCCCCTCTCTACGTGGCCGCTTGGACGCACCAGGTGGCGCCCCGACGCCCACGCTCGCATCAGGCGTCTCTTCGAGCAGGGCGTCAAGTGAGTCCAGTGTGTGGCCAGACCAGGCAGTCAGGTGTACCCACTGTCGATGTGATGCCGTGGGCTGTATCTGCTGAGGCCGGGTTGTCTCAGGGCGTGCTTCCCAACGTACTGCCTTCGTTGGGGATTGTGAAGACTTGACACGGAGGGGAAAGCCATGACCGAAGAGAACACGGAGACGACGGCGCCTCCGCCAGCGAACAACGTGTTCGCGGCGCCAGGTCGCCCAGGCAGCCTAGTCGGGGTCGAGCCCCGCTACGAGAACTTCATCGGGGGAGCATGGGTTGCCCCCACGAAGGGGCAGTACATGGCGAACGTCAGCCCCGTCAACGGCAAGTCGTTCTGCGAGGTTGCCAGGTCCACCGCAGAGGACGTGGAGCTGGCACTCGACGCCGCCCACCGCGCCAAGGTTGCTTGGGGCGAGGCGTCGCTTGCCGACCGGGCCGCCGTCCTCAACCGCGTCGCCGACGCTATCGAGGCCAACCTCGAAATGCTGGCAGTGGCCGAATCCTGGGAGAACGGCAAGCCAGTGCGCGAGACGCTCGCATGCGACATCCCGCTCTGCGTCGACCACTTCCGCTACTTCGCCGGCGCGACCCGCTCGCTTGAGGGTCGCTTGACGGAGATTGACAAGGACACTGTCGCCTACCACTTCCACGAGCCGCTCGGTGTGGTGGGGCAGATCATCCCCTTCAACTTCCCGCTGCTCATGGCTGCCTGGAAGATCGCCCCGGCTCTCGCCGCTGGCAACTGCAGCGTCGTCAAGCCCGCGTCCCCTACGCCATGGTCGATCTTGAAGCTGGCCGAGGTGATCGCGGGCGTGGTGCCACCAGGTGTCGTCAA
Source organism: Candidatus Dormibacteria bacterium (assembly GCA_049518775.1). Classification (GTDB taxonomy): domain Bacteria; phylum Chloroflexota; class Dormibacteria; order Aeolococcales; family Bog-877; genus Bog-877. Next base: position 742 of record JBEKRL010000091.1, on the reverse strand, counting down.
CATCGTGACCGGCCCGGGCGGGGAGATCGGGAAGGCTCTCGCGACCAGTCCACGCATCGCCAAGATCGGCTTCACCGGCGAGACCACGACTGGGCGTCTCATCATGCAGTACGCTGCGGAGAACATCATCCCCTCCACAGTGGAGCTCGGCGGCAAGTCGCCCAACATCTTCTTCCAAGATGTGATGGATGAGGATGACGAGTATTTGGACAGGGCGGTTGAGGGTCTGGTCCTGTATGCGTTCAACAAGGGCGAAGTCTGCACCTGTCCGTCGCGGGCGCTCATCCAAGAGTCGATCTATGACCGATTCATGGAACGTGCTCTGGGGCGCATCCGAAAGATCATCCAGGGAAATCCGCTCGACCGGGCCACAATGATCGGGCCTCAAGTCTCGTCTCAGCAGCTGGAGAAGATCGCCTCCTACGTCAAGATCGGTCGCCAAGAAGGCGCAGAGTGCTTGATTGGCGGGAAGCCCGCTGAGCTCGGCGGGGAGCTGGCGGGCGGTTACTACTTCGAGCCGACAATGCTCAAGGGTAACAACAAGATGCGGGTCTTCCAAGAGGAGATCTTCGGCCCTGTGTTGGCCGTTACGACGTTCAAGGATGAAGCGGAAGCGGTTGAGATCGGCAATGACACGCTCTACGGCTTGGGTGCGGGGGTGTGGACTCGGAACGGCAACCTCGCCTACCGGATGGGCCGGGCCATCAAGGCGGGAAGGGTGTGGACGAATTGCTACCACCTC
>JBEKRL010000090.1:0-6531 GCA_049518775.1 Candidatus Dormibacteria bacterium | reverse complement strand
AAGATCCCCAGGCCGCCGGCGATGGTCAGGTTGCGGCCCCGCTGGGTGCGCCACCAACCCTTGAAGCGCTCCCCCCAACCCCCGGCCGCACCACCCTCGGTCGCGGCGACCAGGGTCGCGGGGCTGCGCCGCGCCAGAGCCCTCGTGGGCGCGGCCCCGGCGGCGGCCGTCGTGGCCGCCGCGGCGGCAGTGATGTCCGGCACCCCTCTCAGCGGAGCACCCTGCTCGAGACGGGCCAGTGAGGGGAAGGTGGGAAAGCCGGTGCGCATGGCCAGGGCCTGGATCTGGGGATCGCCGGAGACGATCGCGATCCGCTTCTGAAAGCCGCGCGTGTACTGCATCAAAAGGCGCATGTCCAGAGGCGAGCGCAGCACATGCCCCTGGGGGGGCACCACGAAGACCAGGTCCCGTTCACCCTCGGCCCGGCGAATCCGGTCCACCAGGTCGGTGATCTGGTCGTTGGGTTCGACGTAGAGAAGTTTGGCCATGAAGGTCAGCCCTCCAGCCTCATCGGGCCAACGCCGTCCTGGCGCCCGACGTTACGCACCATCAGTACCGCGGATCGCCTTGGCCACCTTGCGCAGCATCCCCTCCAGGCCCTGCCCGGCCTCGGCGGTGTCCTCGATCTGGCCGCAGCCCTGGTAGGCGAGCCCCATCGGAACCACGTCGGCGGGCGAGGTCAGCAGGCCGGTGGTGTCGTGGACTGCGGTCAGCTCCTCAGGGGCCAGCCGGCGGAAGACCGGCGGCTGAACGAAGGGCAGGTAATCGGTCCAGCGCAGGGCGCTGAGTTGCTCCACCACCTCGGGGAGGAGCGAACCCCCGCCGCAGAGCCTGACTGAGGTCGGCAGCGGTCGGCCCTTGGCCAGGTCGTGGATCAGCAGAGCCACCCCCTGGGACAGAACCTCGGCGGACTCGCCCATGGCCCGGCGCACCAGGGCCTGCTCCTGGCCGGCCAGTACCCCCGCCGAGTGACGCAGCTTGAGGCTCTCGGCCAACGGCAGGGGAAGGTTCATGTCGTTGACCAGCTTGCGGGTGAAGGATCGGCCCCCCAGCTCAAACATCCTGGTCGACTCCAGGACCGCATTACGGACCAGGCTCACGGTGGTGGTCCTGGCCCCGATGTCGATGAAGATGGCGCCAGCCTCGAGCACCTCCGGGCTGGAGGCCAGGCGGGCCAGGGCGTAGGGCTCAGCGACCGCCTCCAGCAGCTCCAGGTCCAGGGCCTTGGCAATCTCCTCCACGGCCGCGTACTGGCCCTCGGTGGCAAAGGTGTTGAAGACGGTGAGCTCGACCTTCTGACCCTGGTACCGGAGCGGGTCCAGGACCGGCTGGCCGTCCACCTTGGCCGCGGTTATCGACGAGTGGACCAGCCGGAGGGCGCCGTCGGACTCCACCGCGGAGTCCTCCTCGAGGCGGGCCTGGGCCTCGCGGAGGGCGCGTCGCTGGATCCCCTCGACCTGGTCATCGAGTTCGCGCTGGGAGATCCGCATCTGGGGCCGGCCCCGGACCCTGGAGCCGGCACTGCTCATGGCCCGGACCCGGGGACCGCCGATCCCGATCATCAACCGGGTGGGGATCACCTCGGCCATGTCCTCTGCCGACTCCAACGCCGAGTGGCAGCCCTCGATCACCGACTCCAGGTCGACGGGAACCCCCGGGTCGGTCGGGCCGGGGCCCTGCTCCGACCGACCGACACCCAGGACTATCGCCTCCCCGGCCTCTTTCTTGACGACCAGCGCCTTGATCACCTGGGTGCCGACGTCGAGGGCGGTCACGTGGGTCCGGGGCTGGCGGCGCGCTGACGTGACCTGCGGCATCTCAGCCCTCCTCCTGACTCGACCCAAGGATGGTACGCAAGGTTGCCAGCGCGGCGGCGTGCCCGCCGGGGGACACCCGCCCCTGGCCAAGCTGCTGGTTGCCCCCCCCACCGCCGCCCTCACGACAGACGGCGGCGGCAATCCGGCCGGCGCTGAACCCGCTCGCGCCCAGGTCCGGTGAAAGCTTGATCACCAGCTCATCGCCGGCCAGCACTGCGGCGCACCCCTGGCCGATCGCCTCCAGCAGCTGGTCAGCCCGCCTACGCAGCTCGCGCCGGTCCAGCTTGCCCGGCAGGTCCAGCAGCGTCAGCGTGGTGCCTCCGACCCGCTCCGTGGACGGCGCCGGGCCACCCACGGCCGCTGGCCGGCGGCGCTCGTCCACCAGCTGGCGCTCGAGTTGCCGCACCCGCCGCTGCAGATCCTCCACCCGGCCCACCACCTCCAGGGCCGGCGCGTGAAGCAGCCGAGCCAGCCCCGACGTCTGACCCCGCAGCCCCTCCCACCAGCGCTCGGCGGCGCCTCCCGCCACCATCTCGATCCGGCGCAGCCCCGAGCCCACGCTGTGCTCCCCGGTGAGAACCGCCGCTCCAATCTCCCCCGAGCGGGTGACGTGGGTCCCTCCGCAGAGCTCCTGGGAGAAGTCGCCGAAGCTCACCACCCGCACCTCGTCGGAGTAGGTCTCCTCGGGCAGGGCCAGCGCCCCCCGCCGCCGCGACTCGTCCAGGGAGAGCAGCTCCACCCGCCGCTCCAGGTTGGCGCGGATGGCCCAGTTCAGCAATCGCCCCAGCTCCAGGAGCTGCTCCTCGGTCAGCGCCCGAGGCCAGCTGAAGTCGAAGGTGGCATGGTCGGGGCTCACCAGCGAACCCCGCTGGACCACGCCCTCGCCGAGCAGGCGGTGCAGGGAGGCGTTGAGCAGGTGGGTGGCTGAGTGATGGGCGGCGCAGCCCCGACGGTGCTCGAGATCGACCATGGCGGAAACCTCCTCTCCCACCCGCAGGTCCCCCACCAGGATCCGGCAGCGGTGCACCCGTGACGCCGGGGGTTGGGGCAGCGTGTCCACCACCTCAGCCTCTCCCCCGCTCCAGACCAGCCGGCCGCGGTCCCCGACCTGCCCGCCACCCTCGGCGTAGAAGGGGGACCGCTCCAGCACCGCCTCCACCTCCTCGCCCGCCCCCGCCAGCTCCACCGCTTCGCCATCCCGAAGCAGAACCGCCACCCGGCTCGGCAGCTCCAGGTCGGTGTACCCCACGAACTCGGTCGGCGGCAGCTGGGGACGGGCCTGGCCCACCCCGGCGCTGGACCGGCTGCCCCGGGCCAGCTGACGCTGCTCCTGGAGCAGCGTCGCGAACGCCGCCTCATCCACCCGAAGGCCCCTTGCCTGGGCCAGCTCCTCGGTCAGCTCGGAAGGGAAACCGTAGGTGTCGTGGAGTCGAAACGCGTCGGCACCCGAGATCAGCCCCGATTCCGCTGCGGCCGCGGCCGCCTCAAAGTGTTCGCGGCCCCGGGCCAGGGTCTCATCGAAGCGTGCCTCCTCCTGCTCGATGACCGCCCGGATCGTGGCGGCGCCACTTGCCAGCTCGGGGTAGGGCTCGCCCAGCACCGAAACCACCACCGGGACGCAGGGGCCCAGCCCGCCGGCGACCTCCAGGCTGGACGCGCTGACCAGGGCTTGGCGGACCAGGTGACGGAGCACGTACCCCCGGCCCTCGTTGCCTGGCAGCACCCCATCGGCGATCAGCATGCAGGCACCCCGGGCGTGGTCCGCGAGCCGGCGCAAGTGGCGATCGCGGAAGGCTCCGCCCGGCGCCTCCGACCGGCGCGACCGCCCGGCAAAGTCCTGGAGGATGGGGGCGAAGAGATCGGTGTCGAAGATGGAGGTGCACCCTTGCACCGCCATGGCGATCCGCTCCAACCCCATCCCGGTATCCACCCCCGGTTGGGGGAGCGACACCCTGGTTCCGTCCTCCAGTTGCTCCGAGTCCATGAAGACGAGGTTCCATATCTCGAGGAAGCGTTCGCCCTGGCCGGGGGTCTGTCCCGGTCCGCTTCCAAAGCTCTCGCCCAGGTCGAAGAAGATCTCGCTGTCAACGCCGCAGGGACCGGTCGGCCCGGCCTGCCAGAAATTCTCCTCCAGCTGGACCACCCGCTCCTCCCCGATTCCGGCCACCTTGGTCCAGAGCCGGAGCGAGTCCTGGTCGGAGGGATGAACGCTGTAGTAGAGCCGGTCCGGGTCGAGCCCGAAGCCGCGGGTGAGAAGCTCGAAGGCGTAGCCGATGGCCTCCGCCTTGAAGTAGGCGCCGAAGCTGAAGTTGCCCAACATCTCGAAGAAGGTGTCGTGGTAGAAATCCCCCACCGCATCGATGTCGGTGGCCCGGAACACCTTCTGGCAGGAGGTGAGCCGGGCCTGCGGCGGTGGCCTCTGGCCCAGGAAATAGGGCTTGAAGGGAACCATCCCGGCACTGACCAGGAGCAGGCTGGGATCGTCGCGGGGAATCAGCGGCGCGCTGGCGACCCGGAGATGGCCGTGCTGCTCGAAATACTTGAGAAAGTGGTGACGGAGCTGTTGACTTAGCAATGCAGAGAACTCCAGCGGGATCGGCCGGATTCTAGCCGCTCGACGGGGGCCGGCTGCGCTCTCGCCTACTCCGGCAGTTCCCGCTTGAGCTGTGCCAGCGCCGCGCGCTGAAGCCGGCTGACGTGCATCTGGCTGATGCCCAGGCGCCGCGCCACCTCGGTCTGGGGCAGCTGCTCGACAAAGCGCAGCACCATGATCTCCCGCTCCCTCGGGGTCAGGTGCCGCATCGCCCCCGCCAGCAGGTTCTGGAGCTCAATCCGGGTGAGGTTCTCGTCCTCGGCCCCGAGCCGGTCGCCGAGCTCGCCGTCTGGGTCCGACGTTCCCAGGGGGGACTCCAGCGAGACCGCCCGCTGAGCGGGGCCTGCCTCCAGCGCCTGAAGCACCTCGTCCGGCTCCAGGCCCAGCCGGCCAGCGATCTCGGGCACCGTCGGCGTGCGGCTCAGCTCCTGGCTCAGCTCGGACTGGGTGCGGACCACCCGGGCGTAGGTCTCCTGGAGCCGGCGGGGCACTCTGACGGCCCAGCTCTTGTCACGGAAGTAGCGCTTGATCTCCCCCAGGATGGTGGGGGTGGCGAAGGTGGTGAACTCCAGCCCCAGCTCGGGGTTGAAGCGGTTGAGGGCTGCGATCAGCGCCATGTAGCCGACCTGCTCCAGGTCCTCCAGCGGCTCGCCCCGGCCGGCGAAGCGCCGCGCCAGCGAGCGCACCAGAGCGGTGTACTCGTGAACCAGCTGCTCGCGGACCTTGGGGTCGTGAGTCTTGGAGTACTCGACGAACAGGGCCCGCTGCAGCCCCCGATCGAATCGGGGGGACGCCTGCGCAGGAGTTACCCCCGCCCCGGTCACCGCCAGCGGTACTTGGCCAGACGGACGCGCATGAGCCCGTTGCCCGCCGCCTGAAAGTCCACGTCGTCGGCAAAGCAGCGGAGCATCGAGATGGCCAGGTCCAGGGCCTGGGCGCTGGCGGCGGTCGACGGGGCCAACGGGGGACCAGCCGCCACCTGGGTACTCGGCTTCGAGCCCAGGAGCCGGACCTCGACCCGAAGGGCGTCCTCCTGGACCGCGAAGTTGATCCTCACCCGGGCATCCACGATGCCGGCCATGGCGGCCGCGCGAATGGTGTGGTCACAGGCCTCGACGATGGCGATGTTGAGCTCATCCAGCGCCTCCAGCCCCAGGCCGGCCACGCTGGCCATACCGGAGGCCGCCCGCTTGGCCACCACGATGTAATCGGGGTCGGCGGGAATCCTCAGCTCGGTCGTCGCCACTGCCCTGGAACCCATCATCTAGTTGCATGCCCTTCCCAAAGCCAGCTCAAACCTGCCCCCCAAGGCCGGCGGGCCCGGCCGGGTCCCGGCTCCGATCCCTCGAGCACCAGGTGGGTGCGCCGCACGCCGCTTTCCACATCCTCTCCAGGAGGCTCGTGGGCCGTCGACGGTGTTGGCGCTCCCGGGAAATCATCACTAGGGTCGGGTGCGGTTTTCCGGCGGGCCCGGGCCCGCGCCAACCCTAGCACGGTTCAATCGGGGCGTGGCCCAGGGGCTCCAGCCGCCCGCGGCGCCAGCCGCAGCCCCACCTCGGCCAGCTGCTCGGGCAGCACCGGGCCGGGTGCTCCGGTGAGCGGATCAGCCCCGGTCTGGGTCTTGGGGAAGGCGATCACCTCGCGGATCGAGGGCTCCCCCAGTCCCAGCATCACGATCCGGTCGACGCCGGCCGCGAAGCCGCCGTGGGGAGGGGCCCCATAGCGGAAGGCCGAGATAAGGAAGCCGAACTTGCGCTGGGCCTCCTCGGGGCTGAGTCCCAAGGCCTCGAAGACCAGCTGCTGCTGTTCCGGCCTGGTGATCCGGAGCGAGCCGCTGCCCAGCTCCACCCCGTTGCAGACGATGTCGTAGGCGCGGGAGCGAACCCGCAGCGGGTCGCTCAAGATCAGGGGCCAGTCCTCGGGGTGGGGCTGGGTGAAGGGGTGGTGCATGGGGGTCACCCCACCACCCGCCGCCACCTCGAAGAGAGGGAACTCAGTGACCCAGAGGAAGTCGAAGCGGCCCTCCGGAATCCAGCCAAAGCGGCGGGCCGCGTGGAGCCGCACCGCTCCCAGAGCGGTCGCCGCCACCCGATCTGGCCCCGCCGTGAAACAGACGCAGTC
>JBEKRL010000089.1:0-6544 GCA_049518775.1 Candidatus Dormibacteria bacterium | reverse complement strand
TCCGAGCGTGACATAGGATTGGATCGCCCTGCCCAGTTGGGCTGGCAGGGTGACTGAGGGCCCCGCCTCAGGAGCGGCGCCCTCAGTCACCACCGCTGGGTTCAGGGCACGAGGACGATCCGGATGGGGTTTCCGTGCTTGCGCTCCAGGTGCTCCACCGCCTTGGTGGCATCGGCGAGGGGCAGGACCTCGCTGACCGAGCGGGAGAGATCGAGACGACCCAGATGGGTCAGCGCGACGAGCTGGATGACGTGTTGGGGAAGGGACCCGTAGTGGCCAAGGATCTGCTGCTGCATGTAGCTGAAGCGGGTGCCGTCGGCGACGGTGATTGGCTGATCGGTCAGGCCGACGAGCACCAGCTTGCCCTGGTAGCCGAGGCAGCTGATCGCCTGCTCCCGCACCGCGGGGACGCCGGCGAAGTCGAAGGCTCTGCTGAGGCCGAGGCCCGCTGTCGCGGCGCGCACCTTCTGCCCCAGATGCTCATCGCCCGGGTCCAGAACGACGTCGGCACCAAAGGCCGCGGCCCTGTCCCGGGCCGCCGGCAGCGGATCCACCGCGATGATCGGGGCCGTCCCGACCAGGCGCAGGAGCTGGATCGCGTGGGCACCGAGACCGCCGGCGCCCCAGACGCCGGCTGGCAGTCCCGGCTGGGTCTGTGCGGTCGCCGTGATCGCCGCCCAGGGGGTGGATACCGCGTCGGGGATGAAGCAGGCCTGCTCGACCGGCAGACCATCGGGGATCGGGACGACCGTCTCCTGGCTGGCGACCGCGTACTCGGCCCAGCCGCCGTCGTAGTCGACACCGCGGGTCAGAACCTTCCCCCCCAGGTACTCCCCCGCCTGGAGCAGCACGCGCTGTCCGGCCTCAAGGGTCCCCACCCCCTCAGCGACCGAATCGATCGTGCCAGCGACCTCATGGCCGAGAGTGACGGTGTCACCGTTCAGGAAGAGCGGTTTGAGAATCCCCGCGATGAGATGCACGTCGGACAGACAGACGCCGGCGGCGCCGACCTTGATCAACACCTCTCCGGGTCCTGCCTTCGGTGTCGGCACCTCCTCGACTGAGAAGGTGCGGGTCTTCACATTGAGTCGGCCAGCGAGCACGCTTGTTCACCTCTCTGTGGATGGGCCTCGAGGAGGCCTGTTGACGACTGCAACCCTCGGTCTTGAATCAGCTCCGTGGTGCCTCCGCATGTCGTTATCCCTTCTCGGGCGGGCCGTCGCGGGCAGATTGTCTGGCTCCCACTGGAGACTATGCCCGCCCTCATGAACCTGGCACCTTCGGGTGTGAGGTCGCCCGCTGGCGTGATGGAGGGGACTATATGTCTCAGGACCTCGCGGGTAGGCGCGTACGACGCCGGGCCTGGGGCTGGCGGCCCAGCCCTCCAACCACCCGCATGGCATAGAGCGTGATCATCTCGTCCGGTCCTGCCTGGCCCCTATCGGCCAGCTGGTTGTTCGAGGCCATGGGGCTGACATGGCAGCATGGCCGGCCGTCGGAAGGAGCCGACCGGCGCCCAGGCCTTGGGAGGCCCGCGGGGGAGGTCGCCAGGCACAAGATGATGCCCACACCTCGGCGCTCGCAGCCGGCACGCACCGGAGCCGGCCCGCCGGGCCGCCCGCTCCAGCGCCCTTCCCCCCGAAGAGGATGTGGCGGGGTGATGCGGAAGTCCCCCAGCGGCTAACCTTCCTGGCACCTGGGAAGCAATTGAGCGGGGCCACGCAGCGCCCCCGGCAAGGAGCTGTTGGATGGCATCGCTGGCCCGACCGGTCGGATTGGGGCTCGCCTCCCATGGTGCCCTTCGCGATGCCGTCCGCTTTGCCGGGCGCGCCGACGCCGCCGGCCTGGACTCGGTGTGGTTCCACGAGTCCTACTTCGAGCGCGACGCGATGACCTTTGCCTCGGTCGCGGCGGCCGAGGTGACCCGGGCCAAGCTGGGACTGGGCGCGATCAACCCCAGCACCCGCCACCCAGTGCTGATCGCCATGAGCGTCAGCGCCCTTGACGACCTCGCCCCCGGGCGGGTGCTCCTGGCACTGGGCACGGGCCTGCCGCTGCGCCTGGCCCAGATGGGGATCCCCTACCAGCCGGACGAGGCGATCGCTCACGTCGAGCGGACCATCGCCGAGCTGCGCCAGCTCTGGCGCGGGGAGCGGCTCCCTGCCGGTGCGCCCGGCATCCCGGAGCTGGAGCCGATGTTCCCCCCGCCCCACCGGGTCCCGATCTGGGTGGCGGGCTACCGGCGCGCCTTCCACGAGCTCGCCGGTCGGGTGGCTGACGGCTACCTCGCGCGGCCGGCCGAGCCGGTCCAGGCGGTGGCGCGGGCGGTGGGCCGGATCGAGGCCGCCGCCGGGGCCGCGGGTCGGCCGGCCGGCTCGGTGGAGGTGGGCGGATATCTCCTCTCCCTGGTCGACTCGAGCCGGCGGGCGGCGCTGGACCGCGCCAAGCGCGAGCCCTTCGTGATCTACATGCTGGCGGTGCAGTCGGACGCCACCATGCGCCAGGCCGGTCTCGACCCCGCCATCCGCCAAGCCGTGGCCGCAGCCTGGCGGGCCGAGGACTACCACCGGGCAGCGGAGCTGATACCCGACGACGTGGTGGACGCATTTCTGCTCTGCGGCACCCGCGAGGACGTCGCCGCCGGGGCGGAGCGGTTCCGCGAGGCCGGGATGACCCTCCCCATCCTGCAGCCGGTGCTGCAGGAGACGGAGCAGGTGGCGGCGGTGGTGGAGGCGGCCGTGCTCTACGGGTCGGCCAATACCGCGGCGCCGGCCTGGGGGACCAAGCCTCGTGACCATGCGGCCGACAGCGGCGTGGGCCTGGCACGGCGGGCAAGGGGATGGATGGAGATCATCCGACCCTTCAGCCTCACCGCCTCGGTGGTCCCGGTATCGGCTGCCGGCGCACTCGCCGCGGCCGCCCATCGCTTCTCCTGGCCCCTGTTCCTGATGGCGCTGGCGGCGGGCGTGCTGCTCCAGGTGGGGACCAACGTGACCAACGAGATCTATGACGTTCGCAGGGGGCTGGACGAGATCACTACTCCCAATGCCAGCCAGGCCCTGGTGACCGGTCGAGTACACGAGCGGGCGGCCTTCCTCCTGTCCGGGCTGGCCTTCGCCGCCGTGGCCGTGATCGGAGCGGCGTTGATCGTCATCCGGGGCTGGCCTGTGGCGGTGATCGGGATCGTGGGCCTCATCGGCGGGTGGGGCTACACCGCCCCGCCCCTCCAGTACAAGTACCGGGCGGCCGGGCTGCCTCTGGTCTTCCTCCTGATGGGACCGCTGATGGTCCTGGGAGGCTACTTCGCAGTGACCGGTCGCCTCTCGGTCGCCGCCGCCGTGGCCAGCCTCCCGATCGGGATGCTGGTCGCCGCCATCCTCCAGGGGAACGAGTGGCGCGACATCGCCGACGACGCCCGGGCGGGGATCAGCACCATCTCGATCAAGGCCGGACGCCGGGTGGCCCACAGCCTGTATGTGGCCCTGCTGGTGGGGGCCTTCCTGACCCTGGCGGTGGCGGTGGCGGTGGGACTGCTGCCCCGACTCAGCCTGCTGGCGCTGCTCTCCCTGCCGCTCCTGGTGAGGGCGCTCAGAGCCTCGGAACTGGGCGCCTCGGGGCAGCAGCGATCGATCGCCATGATCGACCTGCAGACTGCCCAGCTCCACGCCAGCTTCGGGTTGCTCATGGTAGCCGGGATCGCCATCAGCGCCGCCTGGCACCCGGGCGGCTGAGCAGGGCGACGGTGGGACCTCGGAGTCGTTTGCGGCCACCGCTGATGGCAGCGACCACAGTTCTCGCTTATGCCGCCTTCGCGGCCACCTTCCGCGGTCCCCGGCCCCGTTTCTGGCAGCGGATGACCGCCACCGCGATGACCCTGGGGTCCACCGCGATCCTGCTCGACCCTGAATTGCGTTCCCGGCGTCCCCGCCAGCCTGACCTGGTGCTGGGCGCGGCCATCGCAGCCGGGCTCTACGGCGCCTTCGCGCTCGGCGATCGCGCGGCCCGGGTCGTGATGCCCTCCGGGGCCGAAGACATCGCGCAGATCTACGAGCTCCGTCAGCTTCGGCCCCGGGCCGAGCTGGCGCTGCGCCTGGCCCTGGTAATCGCACCCGCCGAGGAGCTCTACTGGCGGGGCCTGCTTCAGTCCGAGCTGACCCGCCGATGCGGGCGCATCCGAGCGGCCGCGATTTCAGCCGCTCTGTACGGTGGCGCCCACATCTGCACCAGAAATCCCACCCTGGTGGGGGCCGCCGCGGTCGCCGGGGCCGGCTGGTCCGGGCTGGCGGCAGCGGGGGTGCCCATGGCGGCCCTGATCACCAGCCACGCCATTTGGGACGTCTGGATCTTCCTGGTTCGCCCCACCGACAGACCGCACTGAGACCCGCAGGCCAGGCCAGCTATTCCATCGACCCGGGGGACGGGGGACATCGGTGCTGGCCGAGTGCCGGTGGTATCCCACCGCCGCTGCGCGGGCTACCGCAGACAGCTGGCCAGCAGGCGGAGCCGGCGGGCGCGCCGGTGGGGAAGATCGACCGCCTGACCAGCGGCTGACCCACCCTTGTCCCGAAGTGAGCCTCCATCGCAGCTCCCCTACCCCGAGCCGGCAGCACCGAAGTGGGTTGTCGCGGTCGTCAGAGCCACCACCACTCTCCGCATCAGTCCCTGCGCATCCCTGCCGACCTGAGCCAGGACCGGGTTGTCGATGGGCCCCAGCAGCACCACTGGATCCACCAGCTCGACCCGCGTCCCCCCTTCGACCTCGCGAACAACGACCTTGCAGGGAAGGAGCAAGCCGACGGTCGGATCCGCCATGACGGCGCGGTGGGCAAGCACTGGGCTGCAGGCGCCAAGGATCCGAAACCCAGGCATCTCGACTTCGAGTTTGGCGCGCAGCGTCGCCTGCAGGTCGATCTCGCTCACCACGCCAAATCCCTCCGCGCCGAGCGCTTCCCGCACCCGTGCCCCGGTGGTGGCCAGGTCAGCGGCGACATCCGCAGTGAACCCCAGGGCGGGGGGCGGAGCCATCACGCGCTGACCATTTCGAGCGCCCCATCGATCCCGTCCGGCCAGGCGGCGACAGTCAGGGCAACCGCCGGGTCGCCCAATCCCCCGCGGCCCTGGAACCTGAGGAGCTTGGGAATGGTCGTCAGTCCGCAGGCTCCGGTGAGCCCAGACGTCTGGTCTACGCTCACCCTCAGGCGCGCCAGGCACCCAGCTGAGGGGACTCCCGGATCCGCGGCGCCCGCGGTCGACTTTGCGCCCCAATTCCCGAATGGTTGTGCCACCGCCCCTGTCCTCGTCGGAGTCACCTCGTCGCCTCCAATGGCCCGCCGCCAGGACATGCCCTATCACACGCCCACCGCCGCCGATCCCTTGTGCTCCGGCGTCGACCGGCCCAGCGGATCCCGCGTCCAACCGCCTGACGCAGATGGCCGGTCTCGACCTGGAGACTGCGCTGGCAGGGCCAGGGCATCGGGCCGACCCAAGACTCACCCGGCCGACCCCCGGATGTAACCGGGATCCCGCTGACGCTTCCCCCGACTGCGTGCGTCGGGGCGCCGCACTCAAGCCCCGCGGCCGCCGCGGCCGCGACTTGCGCATGAACCAATCCATGAGGGCCTCGGAGAAGCAGGCCGGCCCGGGTCAGCTGCGCAGCGACACCAATGCGTGCGGCGCCGCATTCACCTGTTGCACCTGGGACCGCCCGAGCCTGGCGTCGGCCCGACCGTCCCTCAGGCTCGACGCCACGATGACATTGCCAGCGCGGTCCAGGGCAAACCTGGCGGCCGCGAACTGGAGCACTGTCTCATCGCCGTCACGGCCCTCATGGACCGTCCGCTGCAGACCGCGGATCTGTCCCTCGATCCGCCGCAGACGCGCCCTGACGCGGGCTCTGTCCTTCTAGGTGAAGGCCTCGGGCTTCAAGGAGCGGCCACCGGGCCGCCGGAGGCGCCCCGGAACTCGCAGAAGGCGGCATAGGCCCTCGGACCGTACACCGTCGCCGGGCCTCCGCCCATGAGAAAGGTCACACCGATGGCCTCGGCAGCCTCCTCTCGAGTGGCGCCCGCCCTCGCGGCGGACTGGGCGTGCGATGCGATGCAGCCGTCGCACTGCTTGATCACCGCGATCGCAAAGGCCATCAGCTCCTTGGTCTTGGCGTCCAGGGCCCCGGGGGCCAAGCACCCGTGCTGGAGCGCCCGAAAGCCTGTGTAGGCCTCGGGAATCTGCTGGTGAAGCTCGCGGTTGAGGGGACCGAGTCGATCAAGAACCGCCTTGCCGTGATCAGAATTTATCACCCAACGATTATACCCACGGGGGTATCCGGAGCGCAAGCCGGTCCCCCGCCTGGTGCGCAGCAGTCGGGGCTGCCGGCCGCTCACCGGCCCAATGCCGTCTGGGAGACCGGACCGCCCGGGAACCTTAGCCCGACTTATCTGTAGAGGCCCCCGTGTCAAGCCCGGGTAGCCGATCGGTTGTGGGCAGGGTTGGCTTGATAAGGCGCCACCCAGCGTTGGGATCGAGGCGAGGCAAAGCCTCCGGGGGC
>JBEKRL010000088.1:0-6923 GCA_049518775.1 Candidatus Dormibacteria bacterium | reverse complement strand
GCGAGCTGGCCGGGCCGCCCTGGGGAGCCGGGGCCTGCGGCGGCGCTGACCGTCACAGCCGCAGCGGTCAACCCTTGCCCCCCGGGAATCCCGCGGGGCGGGCGAAGGGGACGGCCCGCCGGCCCTACCTGGACAGGACCTCCCGTTCGAGAGCCGTGCCGCCGAGCTCCGTCAGGATGCCGCGGGGCACCCGCCAGCTCGCTCCGGAGGCCACCCTGCCTGAGGTGACCGTCCCTCCGCTCGGCGCTTCCTGGGTGGCTCGCGGGGACGGCGAGCCGTGGTCAGGGTCAGGCCCCGCCCGCCCAGGAGGGGCGGGGTGCAGGGCTACCGGGTGAGGTGTGACTCAGCCGTACATCAGCGACCCCGGTGTGGTGAGCAACTCACCTGTCTCGAGCCACGTCTTCAGGCCGGATAGGATCATCGGCCAGCCGCCGTAGAGCTCGGCGTTGGCCCCATCGCGCAGCTGGTCGTGGGTCAGGGTCAGCCGGCACGAGTCCCCAACCGGCTCGATCTCCCAGGTGACCCTCGAACTGCCCTCTCCCTTCACCTCGTCGCTCCAAAGGGCGACGAAACTCTGGGCCAGCCGGCGCGGTGGGTCGACCTTGAGGTTCTCGCCCTCCCCGAGGAGGGTGCCCACCTTCGGGGCGATCATCTCGAAACGCGATCCGGACGTCCAGTCCGAGGTGACCCGGGCGCCGAAGCTGTACTTGCTCCTGATCTCGGTGTCGACGATCGCCTCCCAGCGGTCCTCGGGAGTCGCGCGAATGTAGATCTCGAACACCTTCTCCACTTCAACCTCCAGCACGTGCTTGAGAACGCTCAGCGCCGCGGTCCCCCGCTCGGTGCCCCTGTCGATCCCCCGGCTCGGAGCGGGCCACCCGAGAGACTGGGCCCGGCCGCGACCCGAGCTTCACCTACCGCTCCGGGATGGATCGCTCGCCTGGCGGCTGGACTGCGCCGCCCAGCTCGGGGCCGGTTCGAAGGGAGAGCCATCGGTCGAAGTCGATGGCCACGATCCGTTCACCGGTGACCCCCTCAGCCGCGGCCGAGCAGAGCCAGCAAATGGGGGCCGCCATCACCCGGGGCGAGAGCAAGTTCGAGCGCACCTCAAGGGGGACGTCCTCGGGGATCATCCCCGTCTCGGTGGCGCCACCCGGCAGCAGCATATTGACGCTGACCCCGGTGCCGGCCAGATCCGCCGCCATGATCTGGGACAGGGACTCCGCACCGGCCCGGGAGGGGCCGTAGGGAACGAAGCCCGGTCGGCGCATGGTGCTGTGATTCATCGAAATGTTGACGATCCTGCCCCGGCCGGCCCGGAGCAGGTGGGGCACGACCTCACCGGCGACCAGGAAGTAGCCGGTGAGGTTGGTCGCGATCACCTCCCGGAAAGCCTTCCGATCGACCTTCCAGAATGGCTGACGCATGGTGAGGAACTGGGGATTGACGGTGCGCATCCCCAGGCCGGCATTGTTGACCAGGGCCTCGAGGCCACCAAGCCGTTCCATGACCTCCCGGACCCCCCGCTCCACCTGGTGATCGTCTCGCACGTCCATCGCGATGCCGATCGCCTGGCCAGATCCCTCGGGCATCTCCTCGGCCACCCGCCGGGCGCGACCGACCTCGCGGCCGGTGATCGCCACCGTGGCGCCCGCGGCCACCAGAGCCTCCGCCATGGCGCGGCCGATGCCGCTGGTCGCGCCCGTGACCAGGACGCGCACGCCGCGCAGTTCCCCTCCCCCGCCGCGGCTCCTGGACATCACCACTCCGGCTCGACCCTGGCAGATCCTGGCAGGCCCTGAGCAAATGTTACTGGCAGCGCCGAGCGCGGCCCGAAGTGCTGAGCGTCCCCCTCAGCAAGTGGGGCAGGATCCGCCATCCTATCTCCGTGAGGATCAAGGTCCGCGTCCACCCCGGCTCCAGCCGCAACCGGGTCGGCGGCCGCCGCGGGAACGGGCTGCTGGTGGTCCAGGTCACCGCACCGGCGCTGGAGGGGCGGGCCAACCGGGCCGTCGAGGAGGTACTGGCCGAGGCCTTCGGGGTGGGCCGGAGCTCGGTCAGGCTGCTGTCCGGAGCACGCGCTCGTACCAAGGTGTTCGAGGTGGAAGGGGCGGACCCGGCGGTGCTCGCGGCCCTCATCGAGACCTGAGCCGCCAGCGCCGATAGAGGTTCGGGGCGGCGTCCGTGCTGGTGCCGGTCTGGATTGCCAACTCGCCTCACCAGGGCTCAGCGCGAGCTGGCCTCCGGCACGGGGCGCGACTCGGGCTCCAGCGACCGAATCCGGGCCTTCATATGCAGGCACTGGCTTCCGTGGACCCCCGGGCTTGGCCCAGCGGTGGGCTCGCCGGCCGATCCGGGGGAGCTGCTCTGGATCCCCAGCTTGGCCCGGCGGATCGGTGGCCCGGCCGGAGCAGGAGAGCGCCGACAATCCCGTGTCGCGCGCCCAGGTGGAGGTCAGTGGCCCGGAACCGACGGGGCGGCGTCGGCCCCCCGCTCCGCGACCCAAGCTGCCGAGGCCGAATCCCCGGCCCCGACTCTCGCCCGGCCTCGGGGCGAGCCACCGGAGCCACGGCCCATCACCCGGGTCGCTGAGAGCACGGCTGCCAAAGCCATGAAGGCCATCGACGAGTAGAAGGCCGCGTGCACCCCGGAGGTGAACACTGTCGCCAGGTGGTGACTGAGCCTGGTGGTACCGACGAAGATCGCGAAGGCCAGGCTCTTGGGGATGGAGCGCGCGGCCACCAGGATCGCGACCGCGAACGAGAAGACCATCCCAACGTTGGCGAAGGTTCGCAGCAGCCCCGACGCGGTGCCGAAGGATCGGCCGGGGGCTAGCTTCATCACCGCGGCATTGTTGGCCGGGAAGAAGCCCCCGGCGCCGACCCCGTTCACGATGGCGGCCACGGTGATCACCCAGAGCGGGGTCACGACCCCCACCTGCGCATAGACGGCCAGGGCGATGATTTCCACGGCCAGCCCCACCGTCGCCGGCCAGACCACGCCGACGCGGTCGGAGAGCCTGCCCGCGAAAGGCCCGACGACACCACCTAGGAGGTAGCCGGGAACCAGCAGCAGGGAGGCGTCCAGAGGGCTCAGTCGGCGCACCCCCTGCAGGTACATGATCAGGAGGAAGAGCACCGCGAAGTTGGCCAGGGCCTGGAACAGCGAGGCCAGCAGGGTGGGGCTCATGGTCGGGATCCGGAACATGGAGAGGTCGACCATCGGAGCTGAGCTGGCACGCTCGATGAGAACGAACGCGGTGAGCATCACCAAGCCACCGAGGAGGTATCCCAGCACCTGCGCGGAGAAGGAGGAGGTGGCCAGTGAGGTGATCGCCCAGAGCACCCCGAACAGCCCCAAGCCAAGCGCGGCCATGCCCAGCACGTCGAGCCTCTGACGGACCCGCCGGCCGGAGTCGTGGAGCACCCGCAGGGCCAGGCCGAAGGCTATCAGCCCGGCGGGAACGTTGATCCAGAAGATCCACCGCCAGGATATGAAGGTGATGATCAGGCCTCCAAGCAGAATGCCGAGGATTGCGCCTGCGTTCCAACCGATGCTGTTGTAGCCGTAGGCACGCCCCCGGACCTCGGGGGGGAAGGTGTCGGCGATGACGGCCCCGCTGTTGGCGGTGATGAGGGCGCCTCCAATGCCCTGGAAGATGCGGAACCCGATGATGGTGGCCTCGTTGCTGGCTAGCGCGCAGAGCGCGGAACCCACGATGAAGATCAGGAAGCCGGCCTCGTACATGCGCACCCGCCCGAACATATCGCCCAGCCTTCCCACCTGGGTTGCGAGCAGCGTGATCACTAGCAAGTAACCGATCACCACCCAGATCACCGCCGACAGCGGGACGTGGAGCGATCGCTCAATCTCCGGAAGCGCGAGCACCACGATCGTGGTGTCGACAGCTGCCATCAAGACCCCGATGACAATGACCGTCAGGGCGAGACCGGTGCGCGGACTCTCCCCGGGCGCAGCGACAGCGTTCACAATTTGAGGGCACCCGGCATCGGCTGCGGCCCATCCGCCGCCTCTTGGAGGCGGTGCCAATTGCCCAGGCCGGCAATGGCTGAGGGAACAGTCGCCGCCTGGGCCGCGTCGCCAACCAATGGCCTGCCCCGGCCCGGGCGCCCCTCTTCACTCACCTGCGGGCTCCAATCCACCCACAGCGTGGGCCCGCAGGGCGCCGGTGACGATGCTCGGAACGGTCTCAAGCAGTTCGTGGTGCCAACCGAGCAAGGGCCGGTAACGCCCCTCCTGGTAGCGGAGGACCTGGCCCTCCGTACCTGGCCAGTGAGGCCGGACCTCCGGCCCGAGAATGGCCCGGGCTCGTGTCGGGGCCCGGGGTACCTCTCTGCAACGGTAGCCCACCTCTCTGAGATCCTGATCGGGGCACCGGCGGAGGGGGCGAGGACGGCCGGGTCAGGCCGCAGCTGCGAATCCCCGAAGAGCGGAGAGGGACAGACCGCACAGTTCCCCACGGCCCTCACCGACAGTGGCATGCAGGGTCCGGGGGGACAGTCTTGCCCACCTGCTCGGTACGCTCCGCTGCCACCATTCCGGCCTACGCCAGGTGCCGCCCCGTGCCGGGGAGTGCACCCACCATGAACTCTGTCGGTAGCTCGGTGCGGTCGTGGTAGGCCATCCGGCGAAGGGCATTCCCGGGGAGCGGACCGTGGCGGGGCGGGAGACCGAGCACGTGCATGCGAGTAGGGCTGAGATGCATCGCAGGTACTCGAACACAAGCGCTCTGCAGCTGTCAAATCGCAGCACGGCTCACCTCCCGACCAGACGGGGCGGCCCCACAGATTGGAGGGAATCGCCATCGTCCCCGCTGGCGAGACTCAGTGAGGCTGCCCGGTCGGGCCGCCTCCACGGTGGCATGGCAAGGCCGGCCGGCCGGCCCCACCGGGACTCCCACTGGCACCGAGCCTCCCTGGTCGGGAACCGCCCCGACCCTGTCGAGACTGGGGGCGGGTCAGTGGTTCCCAACAGCATCTCTCCCAAGAAGGGGTTGGCAAGTTCCGCTTGGCTCGGGAGTACCAGCAGCGGCCCAGCGGCGCGGGTTTGCCGGCTGCCCCTCATCTGCTCTGACTCAGATCGGTGGAGCCGGAGACGGGGTTCCCACCGGCAGGAGCCTCCCCGGCGAGCAGCTGAGAGTTAGCCACGCGGAGCCGAGTCCCGCACGGCGCGAATAGGCTGCCCAGCCGAATGCCCTCGGAGTGGCCCGCCGCCGAGGGCTTGAGGGCCCACCTAAAGGTCAGTCTGGCAGGCCAAACATCAGTCCCACATCAGCCAGATGCCGGTCCCAGAGAGCGCGGCACACGCGAGGGCACACGCCATCCAGAGGAGGTCTGTATCCTTTCCGCCCCCGCCCCGGGGAGGAGGCATCGGGGGCGGCGGGCTGGCCGCCGGGCTCCGGCTGGCGGAGGGGCTCGGGGCCGGACTCGGCGGCACCGTTGCGGTGGCGGCCGCGCGGGGCGAGACTGCCGGCGACGCAAGCCTGCTCGACTTGTCTGCGGTCCTAGTCTTCGGCTTTGCGCTGGATGCCCCGGCTGGCACCGATGCTGGGGTTGGTGGCGCCGTCGCCGTCGGAGCCGGGCTGGCGAGACTCTGGGGTACGTTCAGGTCAGCCGAGTCGGTGGCTATGGGGGGTTCGGTCGCATCCGCGTACAGGTCGATGACCCACCCCTGGTTGGCAGGCTCCGACGCGAGGCTTCCGCTCTGACTCCAGAAGACTTGCCCGTCCGAACTCGACTCCAGAGTGGACAGGGGCACGGGCTCGTAGATGAGCTCTCCGTCGACAATGGCCAGCGTTCCGATGCTGAAAGTGTCTGACGGCTCCGAGATCAGAAGGACAGAGTCCGTCAGCGGCGTCCCCGCCGGAACCGACGCCGTGATCGTGAAGGCGGTGCCGGTCTCCGTCAGATTGAAGAGAGGCGAGTCCCCGGCCAGGACCGGCTCCGCCACCAAGGCCAGGCCTACGACCAGAACAGGCGCGGCCGCCGCCAAGCGGAGCGCGCGCCTCGGCAGCCGACCGGCGAACCTCATCGGAGTCCTGCCCGCACGCCTCGCCGCTGCTGGACTCCGGCCATGAGGTGGCCGGCGGAGGGGCCTCCGCAGCCGGACGCCATCCCGGCGTGGGCCGATGACGGTTTCGGGAAGTCGGGAACGAGGAATGGGATGCGTCTATCTTGGCTCATGGGAGCCGCCACGGCTAGTGGGTCGGGTCGCGTCCCCAGGATTGGTGTAAATGGCGGGGCCGAGATCGTGCTCGAGGTGGGTGCGAAAAAGGCCACCGTGCCACCAGACGCATCACTGACGGGAGAACACGATGACCCCCACCAGCCTCCCGTTTGACGCCCTGCTTGACTACGTCTCGACCTCGGACCAGGACACCCGGCGGGAGATCCTGAAGCACACCCTGCAGGCCGTGATCGACGAGGCGGCGGCTGCGGTGGTGGGGGCCCAGCCCCACGAGCGCAGCGAGGGCCGCGGTGGCTACCGCAACGGGCATCGGCCCCAGATCCTGGACACCCGGTTGGGGCGGCTGGAACTGGCGATCCCGAACTGCGCTAGGGAAGCTTCCTGCCCAGCTTGCTCGCGCCCCGGTGGCGGGTCGAGCGAGCCCCCTGGGCGGTGATCCAGGAGGCCTGGGTGCACGGGGTGAGCCCCCGCAAGGTGGACGCCCTAGTGGCGGTTGGCGCCGGCGAGCCCGAGGCCTGCACGGCGTGCAGCTGGTGATCTCAGACGCCCATGAGGGTCTGCGAGCGGCGCTGGCCCAGTGCTTCGCCGGCGCCAGCTGGCAGCGTTGCACGGTGCACTTCCTCCGCAACGTGGTAGCGGCCTGCTCCCGCCAGGATGCCCCGGCGGTGCTGGCGCTGGTGAAGACGGTGTTCGCCCAGTCCACCCAGCAGGCCGCG
>JBEKRL010000087.1:0-7231 GCA_049518775.1 Candidatus Dormibacteria bacterium | reverse complement strand
CAACACCCAAAGCCTGCCAGGGGGCTCCCTTCTTCTGTTCACCTACAGGGCTCCGCTCCTGCCCCGGAGCCTCTGTACTTTTGGTGATCAGCTCATTGCACTATTCGCGATCGCCCACAGGCGGGACGACGGCCGTCCCCGACGTGGCCCCATCACGGAGGACCATGGGGACCCCGGCGGATCGGCGGGCACGCCTGGACCCATCGCGACCGAGCCAGGCACCGTCGGTACCGCGCCCACCGAACTAGCAGGTATCGGGGAGGCGCTTGTCGGGGATGCCCCAGTACCTACCATGGGTCAGCGTGGAGATGGAGCGGCTCCTGGCGGGCGACACGCGGGCCCTGGCGCGGGCGATCTCCGAGATCGAGGACCGCCAGCCCGGAACCGGAGAGCTGATCCAGCAGATCTCCGCTCGGCGGGGTGGTGGCATCCAGACCCACATCGTGGGACTGACCGGGCCGCCGGGGAGCGGGAAGAGCACCCTGGCGGATGGCCTGACCCAGCTCTGGCGGGCGCTGGGCCGCCGGGTGGCGGTGCTGGCGGTGGATCCCAACAGTCGCCTGACCGGGGGGGCGATCCTCGGGGACCGGGTGCGGATGCAGAGACACGCCCTGGACCAGGGAGTCTTCATTCGCAGCATGGGAGCCCGCGGGCACCTCGGCGGGGTGTCCTTGGCCACCAGGGGCGCCGCGCGCCTCCTCGAGGCTCTGGGCTGGGAGATGGTCCTGGTGGAGACCGTTGGGGTGGGCCAGTCGGAGTTGGAGATCTGCGAGATCGCCGACTCGGTCGTGGTGGTCGCCACTCCGGCCGCGGGGGATGGGGTGCAGGTGATCAAGGCCGGGATCACCGAGATCGCTGACCTCTTCGCGGTGAACAAGGCCGACCTCGACGGCGCCGACCTGGTCGTTGGGGAACTCCGGGATCTGGTCCGCTCCCGACGCGAGGAGGGTGTGTGGCAGGTGCCGGTCATCCCCACGGTGGCGACCGGCGGGGCCGAGGGGGTGCAGCCGCTGGCTGCCGCCCTGGACCGGCACCTGGCCCAGCTCGCGGCCACCGGCGAGCTGGCGGAGCGCGCTGCGCGCCGGGTTCGCGATGAGGTGGTCGAGCTGGTGGGCGCCGCGGCTGCTGACTTCGCCAGGCTGGCCCTCCGGGAGACGGGTGGCGAGCTCTGGTCTGGGGATCCCGGCTCTGCCAACCCCGAACAGATGGCGAGGGCGATCCTGCGACGCCTGGTTGCAGAGCAGCGCGCCGGGCCAGGCGCGGCCTTGGTACCGGACGTGAATGCGCGCGGATGGGAGTGATTTTGGGCGAATGTTGGCGCCCATGGCCGATGCTCGGTGCCGGCCCAGGTGCACCGCCCGGCGAGGTCTCGGCCTGCGAGCCCGACGGCGTGGCTCGAGGTGGGCCCTGAGCCGGCGTCCAACCTGAGTCCAGGAGCTCAGCCCCGCGGGCCCCTCCGCTTGGTGAAGTGGCGCAGCCACTCCTCGGTGTCGTTGAGGGAGGGGGAGGGCTTCTCCCGGCGGCGGCCCTCGCCAGGGCCGGCCGTGCGTCGGGGCAGCGAGACACTGCGGGGGTCAATCTGGGCCAGCAGCCGCTGGCCACCCATGGTGGTCGCGCCCTCCTGCCGGGCCAGCTCCTGGAGTTCCCGGTCGCTGGTGGCCACCACCACCCCCAGTTGGCCGCGGACCGCCCGGGCCACCAGTTCCAGAATCCTCTCGTCGGCGGTCTGGCCGGGGTCGGGGTAGAAGATGCGAGCGCCGCCCCCGCTGCTAGGCCCGGATGGGGGGGGAGGGCCGTCAAAGACGAAGAGGAGCTCCTCGTGGGCGGGGCGCAGGGGCGAGCGGAGCGCGCTGGCCACCAGCAGCCGCTGGGCCGCGGCGTAGTCGTTTCGGAGCAGAAGCGGGCGCGTTCGGGGCCACGCCCAGGCGACGTTGGTGCCGTCCACGATCAGTTCGGTGGAGCCCATCTCCCGTCCTCAGGCCGGTCCGGGGCTGCCGAGTGCCCGTGCCCCGTGGTTCGCCCCTCCCCAGCAGTCGTGTCCCACCACTGCCCTGCCCAAGCCAATGGCTCGACCCAGGGCGAGGATGCCCTGCCAGCGCCAGGGCCCAGCTTCGTCCCCCTTCTCGGGCTGGTCGCGGGGAGCGGAGTCGCCCAGGCTGGCGGAGCAAAGCCGCGGTGCCTGGTGGCTGGGTGCCTCGGCGGGGGCCGGATCCTCGCCGGCGCTGGGCTCAAAGCGCGGCGAAAACCTCCTCAGGGCGACTTCGATGGGCCCACGCCGTCCCGGCCCCGGCCGCGAGTCGCTCAGTGCCAGGGCCAAGGCGGTGTCGGTGGGGCTTCTGACCGGCAGCCGTGCGCAGTTCATCCCTGTGAGGATCCCCGGGACCCCGCCCGGCAGCTCCGTCCTCGGGCCGGTGGCGATCTCCATCACAGGAGTATTGCGGCTCTTGAACGGGGGGGCCGGAATAGACTGGGGCCATGAGTTCCAGGCCGGTGCGGATCCTGACCGCCAAGATCGGGCTGGATGGTCACGACCGGGGCATCAAGGTGATCTCCAGAGCCCTTCGGGACGCGGGGGTCGAGGTGATCTATACCGGCCTCCATCAGACCCCGGCCCAAGTGGTGGAGGCGGCGGTCCAGGAGGACGTGGATGGAATCGGGATCTCGCTTCTCTCGGGCGCCCATATGACCATCTTCCCCGAGGTGCTCCGCCTCCTCAGACAACGGGGCGGCGACGACATCGTGGTCTTCGGCGGGGGAATTGTGCCCCAGCAGGACGCCGTCGAGCTGAAGCGGCTGGGGGTGGACGAGGTCTTCACCCCGGGCACCAGCATCCGGGCCATCGTGGCGTACGTTGACCGCCGCTTCGGGTTGGCGAAGGTACCGGCGGGGGCCGGCTGAGGGTCGGCTTTGGTACGATCCGGTGGCTTTCGGCGATCTCCAGGAAGATCGGGCAACCGGGGTCAGAGCGGGTTGGTGGAGGCTCATGGATTTCACGCTTGAGGTGGCGCCGCGCTTGACCGTGGGGCGACACGTCTCCAGCCTACGGCGCCAGGGCCTGGTCCCCGGCATCGTCTATGGCCACGCGGTGACCCCGTTCGCGGTGGAAGTCCCCGACAGGGAGTTCTCCCGGGTCTTTCACCGGGCCGGCCGCAGCCACCTGCTCCAGCTCAAAGTTGAGGGGGAACCCTCCACCCGGCCGGTGCTGATCAAGGAGCTTCAGCTCAATCCCAGGACGGCGGCGGCGGTCCACGTGGACTTCTTCCAGGTCAACCTGCTGGAAAAGCTCACGGTCCAGGTTCCGGTGGTCCTGGTCGGCGAGCCGCCTGCGATCAAACTCAACGTTGGCGAGCTGCTCCACCTGGTACACCAGATCGAGGTCAGCTGCCTGCCGGACGCCATCCCCGGGGAGATCGACATCGACATCTCGGAGTTGGCCGCCATCGACGATGCGGTGCGAATCGGTGCGATCCGGCTTCCCGAGGGGGTGGAGCTGGCCGGCACCATAGACCCGGAGGAGGTCATCGCCAAGATCGCGCCGACCAGGGTCCAAGAGGAGGAGGAGGTCCCCGCCGCGGCCGAGGCGGGCGCCCTGCCTGCCGCCGGTGCCGAGGGCCCGCCGGAAGTCGAGGCCGGATCCGAGGAGCCCTAGGGGCTGCTCCCGGGGCCTTTCCGCCGCTCGCGGATGGTGCGGAGCCGTTCCGCCATGGCCGCCTCCTCTCCGTGCCGGGAGGGCTGGTAGTACTCCCTCCCCGCGAGCTCACTGGGCAGGTGGGGATGGCTTACCAGGGCGTCGGGCTCGCCGTGGGCGTACTGGTAGCCCTTCCCGTAACCACGCTGGCGATCTCGATCGGTCACCGCATTGCGCAGGTGGAGTGGTACTGGCAGGTGGAGCCGGGAGCGGACGTCCTCACTGGCCGCCCCGTAGGCGCGGTAGACGCTGTTGCTCTTGGGTGCCATGGCCAGGAAGATCGCGGCTTCGGCCAGCGGGAGTCGGCACTCCGGCATGCCCACGACCTGGGTGGCCTGGTGCGCCGCAACCGCCATCTCCAGCGCCAGGGGATGGGCCAGCCCGACGTCCTCGGCGGCGAGGATCACCATCCGCCGGGCAGGCACCAGCGGATCCTCCCCGGCCTCCAGCAGCCGGGCCAGCCAATAGACCGAGGCGTCCGGGTCGCTCCCCCGCATCGACTTGATGAAGGCGGACAGCAGCTGGTAGTGGAGGTCCCCCGCCCGGTCGTGGCGCAGCACCGGGCTGCTCAGCGCTCGTCCCACCAGAGCCAGGTTGAGAGTCGACCCGTCGGCGGCGCCGGCGGCGGCCTGCTCCAGGGCGTTCAGCATGGTCCTGGCATCCCCGCCCGAGCGAGCCACCAGCAGATCCCTTGCGGCTGCGTCGAGGCCAAGGCGGCGGCTCCCGAGTCCCCGTTCTCGGTCCTGGAGTGCCCGAGTGAGCAGCTCCGAGAGGGCGGCGTCGGGTAGGGGCTCCAGCTCGAACACCTGGACCCGGGAGAGCAGGGCCCCGGTCAGCTGGAAGCTGGGATTCTCGATCGTCGCCCCGATCAGGGTGAGCAGCCCGCTCTCCACGTGAGGCAGGAGCGCGTCCTGCTGGGTGCGGCTGAAGTGGTGGATCTCGTCCAGGAAGAGCACGGTTCGCTGGCCGACTCGGGCCCGGGCACGAGCCTCGGTCACCGTGGAGCGTATCTCGGCCACCCCGGCGCTGACCGCTGAAAGGGAGACGAGATGGGCGGCCCGGGAACTTGCCAGGAGCTGGGCCAGCGTGGTCTTGCCGCTCCCGGGTGGGCCGACCAGGACCATCGACGGCAGGGGGCCGCCCTCGAGCACGGCCCGAAGCGCCCCATCCTTCCCCAGCAGGTGCTCTTGGCCCAGCAGCTCCTGCGGTCCTGTGGGTCGGAGTCGGGCGGCCAAGGGAACCGGACCGGCGAGTGCCGGCGTGATGGGGGCTGACGCCGGAGGCTCTGAGGAGGCCATCGCACCCGACCGGGGCTCAAGCGGCAGCTCGCTTTCCATGCCCCCATTCTTGTCGGTCGGTGGGCTCCTGGTGTGCGCCGGTGCGTATTGAGTGCGCAACCTCTCGGAACCCGAGGTGCCGGCACCGACTCCACTCAGATCCGCTGGTGTGGGCATCGACTTCCTGGCCGACGCTTGGGAGGCGGACCGTCGCCAGGAGATGTTGGTGGCCATGCGAACCGCCGATAAGCGCGCAGAGAGCACCGGTCTTGGCCATGGTCCGGCTGGTCTCGGGATCGGCGCCCTTCCGGCCCGGGATGGCCCCGAGAGGATGCTCCCCGTCGGCTGGACGCAGCCCGGGTTCGTCGAGCTTGGCCGAGTTCAGCTCTCAAGCCCCAGACACGCACCCTTCTTGAGCACCTCAGGAATAGCTCCCGCTCGTAGCCGGATGCTGCATCGTGTCCGCGGGTCCACCGTCCTCATGCCCGGCACTTGTGGGGTCGCTGCTCCCGCCACCGAGTCCACCCGCCTGGTCCCCTCCGTCGATCCATCAAACAACACGTCTGCTCACTGCGGATCGGCCTATCGCCAAGGCGAGATGAGTGAGAATGGCTCGGCAGCACCGTCTGAATTGGTCCGAGGATGCCGGCAATGATTGGATCTGCTCCGCGAGCCGTCGGAATCCTAGACTCAACTACGGCGGTCTGGTGCCCTTGCTCTCGACGCCCAGGTGCTGGGCTCGTCTCGGTCACCTGGCCTGCTTGCACAGTCCGTAGGAGCTGCACCTGTTAACTCTCGGACGAGTCTGTCACACTTGCTCGAGCCCGGTGAGCGCGGATGGTCTGGATGTGTGGGTGCCACGCGATGCCCAATGGCTGGCGGGTTCGACGCCGAGATCGCAGTCGTTGGAGGGAACCGCACAGCCTCCACGCTGCTCGTTCGAGCTCGCTGCCGCGGAAGCCAACCGGGGCTGGTCCTATGGGCGAACCGGTGGCTCGCAGCGCCTGGGATGTTTGGATCGGCGGGGCCACACGCGAATCTCCCGCGTCTCCCACACGAACCGTTCACCGTTCGCGGTGACGTGCTTTTCCAACCCGCCCAGCAAGGCACAGAATCGCTCGACCCCGCACATTCGGTGCCGAGGATCGGTGGCCGCGATTCGCATTGTGCCGGATCCGCCGCCTAGCGTCGATCCCGATTCGTTCGCCGTGTAGACAAAGGAGTGAGTGACGTGACTTCAGAAGCGCGGACGTTGAGAGATGCGATCGTTTGGGAGGACCATCTCATCCCGTCGACCCTGGCAAACCGCACCGTCGCCGTCCGGGTGGGGCGAGTCGGTGCTGGGCATCCGGTCGGCGTGCTGACCGCCAGTGTCCACGGCGATGAAGGACCCTGGGGGACTCTGGCCATCAACCGGCTCCTCGAGCAAACCCCTTTGAGCGAGCTTGCCGGCTGCCTGAGGATCGTCCCGGTGGCAAACCCCTTGGCCACCGAACTTGATGCGCGCCAGAGTGATCTCGATCTCCTGGACCTCAACAACGCCTTCCCGGGCGACACCAACGGCACTCACACTCAGAGGCTCGCAGCGGTGTTGGCCGTGCAGGTGCTCGACGGGGCCGATGTCGTCCTGGATGTGCACGGCGGCGGAAGCTGGAACATTAACTGCTTCACCTACCGCTTTCCGGGCAGCCACGAACTCGCGGAGTGGATTGGCACACCTCTGATCCACGAGGGACCGGACAGGCCGACAAGTCTAACCGGCTATGCGCGCAGCCGCGGGGCTACCGCCGTGTGGATCGAGATGGGTGGAAGAGGAGATCGTGAGGAGGATCGAGCTGCGACCGTCACCGCTGGTTTGCGCCGGGCTCTCGGCAAGGCGGGCGTGCTGAGCGAAGCGGGCATTGCTCCCGGCCGCGGACTTGTGGCTCGCCGCCAGATAGCACTCTGCACAGCGTCACCGGGGATCTATCTTCCGATCAAACGCGAAGCCGATCTGGGTACCATCGTCGTGCAGGGCACGCTGATTGGACAACTGCTTGATCCCATCTCCAGCGAGATCCTTGAGAGCTTCCACGCTCCCTACGCGAAGTCCGCTCTGGCCCTTCTCCGCCCCACCATGGCACGGATCGAAGGTCCAGGGAAGGTCGTCGCGATCGTCTCCGACGTGACCGACTCGCTTGAGGCGGGCCTGAGTTGACAGCGATCAAGGGTAAGCTCACCACTCGACAATGGCCGGCAAGGGACGCCACCATGTAGTGGCCGGTAG
>JBEKRL010000086.1:0-13833 GCA_049518775.1 Candidatus Dormibacteria bacterium | reverse complement strand
CCCACCTGGTGGACGAACGAGGGTCGGTCATGTTCTTTCAGTCGGGAGGGTGCTGTGACGGCAGCCTGCCGATGTGCTTCGACAACGGGGAATTTATCATCGGGGGCCACGATGTCTTGCTCGGCACCGTGGGCGGCTGCCCGTTCTACATCGATGGTCGTCAGTATCAGGCATGGAAGCACACCCAGCTGATCCTCGACGTCGGCGACGGAGCGCCGGAAGGGTTCTCCCTTCCGGCGGGTGACGATAAGCACTTTGTCATCAAATCTCGTGTGTTCGGTGCTGAAGAGCTCGCCGCACTCAATGACCCATGACGAACCGGGTCGATTGCTAGGCGGGCAGGCCCGGCGGTGGACCTCAGGAACTTGCACGCAGCAGCTGACACCCATCCGGCTCTGGTGGACGGAACTCGGAGCTTGTACTGGATGCAGGGGTCGTGGAGGGACACGCGGCGACCTGACCGCCAGGTTCTTCAGACGGTTGCAGGGAAGTGAGCACCTGGTGCCAGCAGTCCACCGGCCCGGTGCCCCTCGGGCGTCCGACCCAGCGGTGCTCCCCGTGAGGTCCCAACCAGTCGTCTGGGTCGAGCTTCTGGGGGCGGCGGGTGGATGGGTCGAAGTCGGCTGGGGGTTTCTACCATGAACGCCTTGGCCGGGCGAGTCCGATGAGGGGAGTTGTGGTCTACGGTGAGAAGCGCCGGACGGTCCTGGTCGTGGCTCCACCGGCGTTGGAGCTCCACGCCCACCGGCACAGTCATCCGGGCTACGGTCACCATGACGCGGAGATATCGTTTGTCTGAAACCGCTGAGATCAGGTTCCTCTCCGTGGGCTGACCGTCATCCTCCGTACCGGCGTGTTGCCCTGGGGCACCCACTCTGTCCCGCGGTGAGGGGCCTGCGCAGCCTGGCCTTCCGGGCCGAGGCGGGTTGACTCCGGGCCCCAGCCTGGCGTAGCCTGCCGCGCCGTGAAGGTCGACGTCAACCGGCCGGAACTGAAGGGTCGGTCCCCGCGCTGCGGCAGGCGATTCGAGGCCGGGCCTTGCACCGAGCGCTGCTCTGCGGCCAGGTGCCGTGGGCTGGCCTCCCGGGGGCGGCGGGTGCAAGCCGAGGAGGGCAGGGGATGACGTCCGACAGGGCGAAGGCGCAGGCGAAGGCGCGGGCACAGGCGCGGGCACAGGCGAGGCCACCGGCCAGGACGCAGGCCAGGCCTGCGAGGAGGGGGAGGCCGCTTCTGGGCGGCCTCATCCTCTTGGTTGGGCTGGTCCTGGCGTTCCTGCTGGCCGCCCTGCTGTTTGGTCGCCTCTAGGCCTGGGCGATCTACGAGCTGTCTCTCCGGGGGGCAGCCCTGAGCCGAACGTGCCGGGGGATGGCTGGTCGGCGGGAGTGTGGCCAGGGTCCGCTTCTCGGAGATCAGGGTCGAGGTCTTGAGGCCTCCTAGGCCTCCCTCTGGGCGCGGAATCGAAGCGGATCGGTCCATCGGGGGCGCTGGTGAGATCAGCGGCGGTTCGAGCCGTCCAACGGCGACTTCGTTGAACCGACCACAGGACAACCTCGTCAGCTCTGCAAGTTGAGATCTGCCTGGCTCCCATGGGTTGACACGCACCCATCTCGCCTGGAGCTCCGGTGGGTCACGCTGCACCCGTTCAGACCCGAGCAGCAGCCGGCCGTTGGCTGCATGCACCTCTTGCCGATGCCGCTCCTTGGAAGAGCGTGCGCCGGCTAGTTGCCGTCTCCGACCAACGCCAGAGCAACGTCCATCGCGGCCGCCCCGAACTGCTCGGCGGTTTGCTCGATGCCGAGCGCCGGCAGCGCGCCCGCCACCGGCGCGAGGTTGCCCAGGTAGACAGCGACCAGGGCGAGCACCGCGCGCACTTGCTGGCGCGGCTCGGCGTCCGGGTCGACGATAGCGGTGAAGAGCCCGAGCATCCGGCGCTGTGTCTGCTCGCCCTCCTCCGGGTGGTAGCGCATGGCTGGCTGGTTCTCCTGCGCGAAGCGGACCCAGCGGCTCCACGGTCCCTGGAGGAGCACCGCGACCCGTCTCAGGACCTCCTGGCGGGTCTCCGTGGTCCGCGGCTGTGACTGGGCCCAGGCCACGAGCTCGTCGAGCGGGGCGAGCAGACTCTCCATGATCCCGGCCAGGAGCGCCTCTTTGGAGGAGAAGTGGTAGTAGAGGGAGGCCTTCTTGATTCCCAGCCGCTCGGCGATCTCCCGTAGGGAGGTCTTGTCGTAGCCCTGCTCGGTGAAGAGCTCGAGGGCGACCTCGATGGCTCGCTCCCGGGTGTCAGTGTGTCGCGGACTCATCGCGTCTGATCCTATCTGTCCTGACCTGGGTCACCTACTTGACGGCAGGTTGTCCATGGCTCTATCCTTAGCGGCATGGTACACCAACCGGGCGACAGGTAGAGAAGGTAGCAGGATGGGCACGAGGATGACGACCACAGGATGCCACCGCCGGTGGACCCTCTTCGGCCTCGGCGGCGAGGCCACCCGCCGGCTGACCAGGGCTGGCACGGCGCTGGCTGCGACTTCGGATCGCGCTCCCACGCGGCCATGACCGCTCCCGCCATCTCGGCAGAGCACCTCGCCCGCTCATTCGGCTCCACCCGCGCCCTGGTGGATGTCAGCCTCGACGTTCCGGCGGGCAGCGTGTGCGCGCTTCTGGGCCGCAACGGTGCCGGCAAGACCACGGCGGTCCGCATCCTCACGACCCTGCTCCCCGCTGACGGCGGCCATGCCCTGGTCGATGGTCTCGACGTTGCCACCCATGCGGACCAGGTGCGGACCAGGATCGGGGTGACCGGCCAGACCGCAACCATGGACGAGCTGCTGACGGGGTCCGAGAACCTTGAGACCATCGGGCGCTTCTGCCACCTGGGGGCGGCCGCCTCGCGCCGGCGCGCGGATGAGCTGCTCCACCAGTTTGATCTCGTCGGTGCCGGCAAGCAGCTGGTGAAGCACTACTCGGGCGGCATGGTGCGGCGCCTCGATCTTGCCGCCAGCCTGGTCGCCGAGCCCGAGGTGCTCTTCCTCGACGAACCCACCACCGGATTGGACCCGGTCGGCCGTGGCGAGGTGTGGGCCTCGATCCGCACCCTGGTCGCGGGCGGCACCACGGTACTGCTGACGACGCAGTACCTGGACGAAGCCGACCGGCTCGCCGACACCATCGTCGTCATCGACCGTGGCCTCGTTGTGGCGCAGGGAACTCCAGAGCAGCTCAAGGCGTCGATCGGGCGGCCATTTGTCCGGGTCGCGCTGGCTGGGGCTGACGCCGCCACCGTGGAGCGGGTCCGGCAGCTTCTCGGCCGGGAGGCCGAGGTCCATGGACGATCGGTGAGCGCGCCTGCCGATAACGGTCTGGTCACCCTCGGCGAGGTGGTGGCGCAGCTCCGCCAGCTGGGTGTGCCCATCGATGAGGTCGGACTGGAGCTTCCAAGCCTCGACGAGGTCTTCACCACGGTAACCGACCACTCCGCGAACGCCGGCCGGATGGCGACAACACAGGTGGACGAGTCATGAGCCGGGTGTCAATCCTGGAGCAACACCGACTGCGATGGGGACTGCTCGATGCCTACACGGCCACCCGGCGGTTCATCATCCGGGGGATGCGTCAACCCGACGTCATCTTCGGCAGTGTGCTGATTCCCGTCATCTTTGTGGTTCTTTTTGGCTATGTTTTCGGTAGCTCGATCAAGATCCCCGGTGGGAACTATCGATCCTACCTGATGCCGGGGCTCTTTGCCATGTCGATACTGTTCAGCTCGAACAATGTCGCGGTCGCTGTGGCCACCGACATGACCGAAGGTGTCGTCGACCGCTTCCGGACGCTCCCCATCGCCCGCTCGGCGATCCTCATCGGGCGCTCCTTCTCCAGCTTGCTGCTGGGGATTCCGGTTCTGGTGGTGATGGTTGGGTGCGGCCTGGCGGTGGGCTGGCGTGCCGAGGATGGCCTCGGCAACGCGGTGCTCGCCTTCCTGCTCTTCGAGCTATTCGGCTTTGCCATGGGCTGGCTTGGGATCCTGGTGGGGCTACTGGCGGGCTCCGCCCAGGCGGCGGATGTGATCATCAGCATCCCCACCTTCCTCCTCGGCTTCATCTCCAGCGTCTTCGTTGACCCGGCGCTGATGCCCGCGTGGTTGAGGGTGATCGCCTACTGGAACCCGATATCAGCCTTGGTGACCGCCGGTCGCCAGCTCTTTGGCAACGCCATCGGGCCCCCACCGTCTGGAGTGTGGTCGCTGGACCACCCCATTGCCACCACCATCGGGCTGGCGCTGGTCATCATCATCGTCGTGGCGCCAATCTGCGTGCGCCTCTACAGCAGAAGCACGCGCTAAGCGACCGCCGACCGCGTCCCCTTGGGCCGAGTCGCTGAACGCCACCGGGCGCGGGTGTCACTAGGGCCCATCGCCAGCCCTTGCGACTGTCCACTCAAATGGGCCCGACCGCGATCGTGGTGGGGCCGGCAAGAGGCTGGCGTCAGGGGCCGCAGGGGGTTCCTGGTCGGCTCTGGCCCGGGCCTGGGCCGGATTAATTCCCCCAGGTAGGGGGTGCCTGGCATCCGCCCACGCGGTGAGGGGGTGTTCGACGACGCCCCCACCAGGAAGCGGCCCAGCACCTGGCTGACGGTGGTCAAGACCGGGCCTCCGGCTCACGGGCACCCCCGCGCCATGCTGAAGAGCGGCCAGCCCAGCAGACCTGATCAATCAGGCTCTTGCCGAGCCAGCCACTTGCTGACCTGGGATAGGGATCATCTCGGTCTCCCAAGTCACCCGGGCCGTCGAGGCGCAACTGCCCGCCGGGGCGCGCCTCTGCGGGCGTCGTAGGTTGGCAGGGCCAGCAGCCTGGCCGATCTCCGCTGAGAATCAGCAGGGTGGCGGGACGATCACCAGGCAGCCGTTGTGACCGCCGAAGCCGAAGGAGTTGGAGAGGACCGGGCCGGGCTCCCAGTCCCTCGCCTCGTCCCGCACCACGTCAATGTGAATCTCCGGGTCCGGCTGCTGGTAGCCGGCGGTGGGGGGGATGGCCCGGTGCTGAATAGAGAGCACTGAGGCCACGGCCTCGATCGCGCCCGCGGCTGCGAAGCCGTGACCAGTGATGCCCTTGTTGGAGGTCACCGGCGGCCCCGGATCACCGAACACCTGGTTGATGGCTGCGGCTTCGACCAGGTCGTTGAGGTGGGTCGAGGTGCCGTGGGCGTTTATCTGCCGGATGTCGGCGGGCTCGAGGCAAGCGTCGGCTAGCGCCAGTCTCATGCAGGCCACCGCACCTCGGCCGTCGGGGGAGGGGGCGGTGATGTGGTGGGCGTCAGAGGTACTGGCGGCACCGGTCAGCTCGGCGAGGATCTGCGCTCCGCGCCGGACCGCGTGTTCCCACTCCTCGAGGACCAGAGCGCCGGCGCCCTCACCCATGAGGAAGCCGTCGCGCCTCACGTCGAAGGGACGGGATTCGCCCAGCGAGGAGAGCGCGGTCATGTTGGACAGGGCCGCCAGGGCCACCTCGTGCATGGAGGCCTCGGCGCCCCCGCCGATGGCCAGCTCGCAGCGGCCGCTGGCGATCAGCCGTGCCGCGGCGCCCACGGCATGAGAGCCGGCCGCGCAAGCGGTCACGATGGCCTCGGACGGGCCGCGCCAGCCAAACCTCATCGAGATGTTGGCGGCGCCGGCGTTGGCCATCATTGCCGGGATCAGGAAGGGCGACACGCGCTGGGGTCCACGGGTGTCGAAGACCCGGACCTGCTCGATCAGCGTGTGGAAGCCGCCCGCACCGCTGGCGAACACCACCCCACACCTCTCCGGGTCGCCGTGGGGCTCGCCGGCGCCGGTGAAGGCCTCCTGGGCGGCGGCGACGGCGAACTGGGTGAAGCGGTCGAGGCGGCGCGCTTCCTTGGGCGTGAACCATTGCCTCGCGTCGAAGTCGGTTACCCGTCGCTCCCCTTTCACGGTGGGGTGGATGAGCCCCTCCCAGAGGGCCTCGGGACCCAGACCGCAGCAGGTCACGGCCCCGATCCCGGTGACCGCCACCCTGCGCCCTCGGATCGGGCCCTGGTCCCCGAAGCCCAGCAGCATCAGGGGCTCTCCGTCAGAGAGCCTGGCCCCTGGGCCAGCTCGAGCTCCCCGATCTCGGGGCGATGTCCGGCGCGGCAGCGGAGTTCGGCCTGGACCGGCTCCCCACACTCGCGGTGGAGGATGGCCAAGGGTCCCCCAGCCGGCGCCAACCAGCGGTCACCCCACTGCATCAGCGCGGTGAGCGCGGGCAGCAGCCCTGCCCCCTTCTC
Source organism: Candidatus Dormibacteria bacterium (assembly GCA_049518775.1). GTDB lineage: Bacteria > Chloroflexota > Dormibacteria > Aeolococcales > Bog-877 > Bog-877. The sequence continues at coordinate 7,557 of JBEKRL010000086.1, read as the reverse complement.
GGTCAGACGGTACCCCCGCCGCGCCCGCTGGCCCGGCTCCTGGTACGTCACCCTTTCCAGGAGACCGTTCATCACCAGCTCCCGGAGTCGGGCAGCGGCCACCGGTTGGCTGACGCCCGCCCGCTCCACGAAGTCGTCGAAGCGGGCGGTCCCGTAGAACGCCTCCCGGAGGATCAGAAGGGCCGAGCGGGTTCCCACCACATCAAGTGCCCGCCCGATCGAGCACTCGTCAGCCTTCCAGCGACCCCGTGGCTGGAGAGGGCCGTTGAGGTGGAGCGCGTACACCATGCCGCCATGGTAGCTGACTTGTGCGCGACTAAGCCATTGGCTCCTGGTGGCTGGCCGGGCGTCCTCGGCAGCCCCGCCTGCCTGGAGGACGCCACCGCAGCGGCAGCGGCTGAGGTTCCCGGGCGGTCCGGTCTCCCAGACGGGATTGGGCCGGTGAGCGGCCGGCAGCCCCGACCGCTGTGCACTAGCAGGGTGTTGAAAATGGCTGGCCGGTCGGGGGGCCGCCTGGTAGGCTGAGCGGGGGTCAGCGCGGCGAGGGTGCTGGAGAGTCTTGGATGCGTGGCACTACCTCCCGCCAGGTGACGATGCTGGGGGTGATCAGCCCCGAGGAACTGATCCCGGCCAACCACCCGATTCGCAGGATCAAGCCGCTGGCCGAGGCGGCGCTGCGGGATCTGGAGCCGACCTTCGAGGGCATGTACGCCCAGATTGGCCGTCCCTCGATCCCGCCGGAGCACCTGCTCAAGAGCTGCCTGCTGATGGGTCTGTACTCGATCCGGAGCGAGCGGCAGTTCTGCGAGCGGCTGCGGTACGACCTGCTGTTCAAGTGGTTCCTGGGCCCAGCTTCGCCAAGAATCGCAGACGGCTTTTGGAGCAGCGGGTGAGCCGGCAGTTCTTCGAGGCGGTGGTGCGGCAAGCTCGGCGGCGACACCTGCTCTCCTCGCAGCACTTCACGGTGGATGGGACCCTGCTGGAGTCCTGGGCCTCGATGAAGAGTCTGCGGCCGCGGTCCGACGAGAACAAGCCGGGAAGTACGGATGGCCCAGGTTCCAGCAACCCGGACATCGACTTCCGAGGCCAGCGACGAAGCAACGAGACCCACTTCTCGCCAACTGACCCCGAGGCACTGATGGCCCGCAAGGGGATGGGCAAGGAGACACGATTGTGCTTCGCCGGCCACGTCCTCATGGAGAACCGCCATGGGCTGGCGGTGGACCTGGAGTTCACTCGGGCGACCGGGACCAGCGAGCGGGAGGCGGCCCTGGTGATGTTGCGGCGAATGCGCCAGCGGGTGCATCGGCACCGCTGCACTCTGGGAGGGGACAAGGGCTACGACGTCCGCGACTTCATCTCCTCCTGTCAGGAGCTCCGGGTCACTCCGCACATTGCCCGCAAGGACAGCTACTGGGGCAGCGCCGCCCTGGCCAAGCTCGCCCAGACCCCTGGGTACCAGGTCAGCCAGCGGAAGCGCAAGCGGGTGGAGGAGATCTTCGGTTGGACCAAGACGGTGGGCGGGGGAAGAAAGCTGCGGTATCTGGGGGTGGAACGCAACCGGCTCTGGGCGGAGATGACGGCGGCGGCCTACAACCTGGTCCGGATGAGCAAGCTGGTGGCGGTACCCGCTTGAGCTCCGAGAAAGATGGCTGCGAGGGGCTCCCACCGCAGTGGGCCGGGGCCATTCTTGGCCGGTTGGAGGACGTAACTGCCCTTCACCGGCCCCAACAAACCATCGCCCAGCACCGATCGGCCGACTTCGCGCCTAGTTCAACACCCTGCTAGTGTCCTGTACCGGAGATTCGTAGGCAAAACCGTTCGATGCTGGCCAGGATCTCATCGGCTGTCTTGACCCAGATGAAGGGGTGCGGATCGTCGTTGTAGGTGGCGAGATAGACGCGGATGGCGTCTTCCCCTGGTTGATCCACGATGAATAGGTCGGGGTGAAGTGGAGGTGGAAACGTGGCCGCTGCAGGAGCCAGCGCTGGATCGAGGGCGTCTTGTGGGTGCTCAGGTTGTCGAGCACCAGGTGCAGCTCGAACTCGTCGGGCACCTCGTGGTCGATGCGGTCGAGGAAGTTGCGGAACTCGACGGCACGATGCCGGCGATGCAGTTGGCCGATGACCTTGCCGGTGGCGACGTCGAGGGCGGCGAACAGCGAGGTGGTGCCGTGCCGTCGGTAGTCGTGGGTCTGGCGCTCGGCCTGGCCAGGCCCCATGGGCAGCAGCGGCTGGCTGCGGTCGAGGGCCTGGATCTGCGTCTTCTCGTCGACGCAGAGCACCAGGGCGCGGTCGGGGGGGTTGAGGTAGAGACCGACGATGTCGCGCACCTTCTCGATCAACTGCGGGTCGGTGGAGAGCTTGAAATGCTCGCTGCGATGCGGCTGCAAGCCGAAGGCCCGCCAGATCCGCTGCACGCTGGTATGGCTGAGCCCACTCGACCCCGCCATCGATCTGGTGCTCCAGTGAGTGGCGTCGCGTGGCGTGGACTCCAACGTCTTCACCACCACCGCCTCGACCTGGTCATCGCTGATCTTGCGCGGCGCGCCACTGCGTGGCTCGTCGATCAGGCCGGCCACCCCTCGACTGGTGAACCGGGACCGCCATTTGCCCACCGTGGCGTTGGTGATGGGTATTGGTCACGCCGCTCGCACAGCGGAGCACGATCCGGGAGCGCAAGGCCAAACCCTGCGCCGTGGTGCGCCGCCGGGTCCAGCGCTCGAGCGTCTGACGGTCCTCCGGGGTGACCACAAGCGGAGCCTTCGGACGACCTCGGGTGGGATGCATGCAGGAGCCCTCACGGTAGCTGGAAGAGGCTCCTATATTTTATCAGTTATCTCCGGTACAGGACACTAGTTAGGCTCTGCTATTGATCTCCGAGGCCAGGCGGGGGAATGGGGAAGGCTCGATTCACACGCGCCAGGATGGGTGCTGGGCGGCCTCTCTAACGCTCAGAACCGGGCGACGCTGGATCGTCTATGGCACGACGCATCAGGAGGCGGCAGCGCGGCTCGCCGGCCTGGTCCGGGAGAGGGACCTTGAGCTGCCTGCCCCGACCGGGCACCTCACAGTGGCGAAATTCCTGTCCCAGTGGCTGGGGGGCGTGGTCAAGCCCTCGGTCAGACCCTCGACCTACGTCTCCTCCCGGGACAACGTCCGGCTGCACATCGCTCCCTAACGGGGACGGATCTGGGCCGCCGAGCTCTCGCCCCAGGACGTCCAGGCCTTCCTGTCCCGAATGACCACTTCGAGGCTCTCCGCCAGGTCGGTCCGCTACCTCCACGCCATCCTCCGCAGCGCCCTCTCGAGGGCGGTGAACTGGGGCAAGGCAGGCCGCAACGCCGCGCGGGTCGTGAGCCCGCCGCGGGCCCAGCAGGAAGAGCGGGTGCCGCCGACCCAGGACCAGGCCCGCCCGCTGCTGGAGGCTGTCAAGGGCGACCGCTGGGAGGCGCTCTTCACGGTGACTCTGGGCCCAGAGCTCCGGCAGGGCGAGCCCTCGACTCGCGCTGGGCTGACGACGACATGGTCAGTGCGCGCCTCTGGAGCCGGCATTCTCTCCAGCCGGTTCACGGCCAGTTCCAGCTGGTGGGGCCCACGACGGCCCGGAGCCGGCGTTCCCTGGACATGCAACAGGCGGGGCCGGCGGCGTACCGAGCCCGCCAATTGGAGGAGCGGCTCGCCGCGGGAGCCGCGTGGCAGCGCCGGGATCTCGTCGTCTGCGGATACTTTGGGCAGTTCCTGCATGGGAAGTGGGTGCCAAGCACTTCCAAGAGGTTCCGCAACGCGCTGGGCTACCCCGCCAGCACTTTCATGACCTCGGCCATGCCTGCGCATCGACCTTGCCCGCCCAGGGAGTAACGCCCCGGGTGGTGCTGGAGATTTCCGGCCACATCCAGACCAGCACCACCATGGACATCTATACCCACGTGTTCCCCGAAGTGCGTCGCGAGGCGGCCACTGTGATGGCAGAGACCTTGGCCGCACCGGCTAGGTCATGATGACGCCAGCCAAGACGCGCCAGGTAAGCCCCTATGCGAACCACAACGAACTGAGCGGGGCTGACCAAGCCGTGCCACGTGGGCACCCGCAAAGAGCCCGGCCACGGGCACCCAAGGGCTTAAGGGACTCGCGAGCCCAACCAACCGAGAGTGAAGCTGAACCTGCCGTTGGCTAGGCTGGCCGACGGCGAACCCACCAGAAGCATGTCCCCACTAAGAGCAAGGCGAGGACGATAAAGATCGCCAACTCGCACCACTGGAACGTCCAGTAGCGGCCAGCCGGCTGGTACGTGAGCAAGTCGCGCACCCCAAGGTGGTCCAAGCATCTCTGCGCGAGGAGCGGTCCTGCGGGGCCAGGGCCACGTAAGTGCCCGGTTAGAGGTGGGATCACGACGTTAGGGCATGACCCTACTCCGCTGATGGTGACTCCACGGGTAATTCCGAACCCAACCTGCAGTCCGTTGCCTACAACTCCATTTTCACCGATCACTCGACCAGCGGCGTTGATGGTCTGAGTTGAGGTTATCCAGTCACGAGGATCTAGTGTCCCCGTGCTTACTCTGCCCAACAACAGGGTGTCGGGCACGGTGAGATGGAGCGGGGCATTGAGATTCGGTCGTACCCACAAGAACACAGCCAGCCGGGTGCCGGCGAAGGCAACCGCCGTGGTAGCCATGGCCGGCAGGGTGCGCCGGGTGAGCAACCCCATGGTGGCCCCAAGAGCGAAGGCGAACGCTGCGTACGCGACTGGCACGATGTCGCGTTCGTCAAACGATCCGAAGGGGTTCATGGCGACCCGGTCGAAAGGCACTGACCACCGAGTCACCATCAAGCTGAGCAGCCCGGCAACGGCCATGCTGGCTAGGCCGATGAGACCAGCTCTAAGGGCCAGCCACCGAGTGCGAGTGACACTCTGAGTCCAGGCCAGGCGGTAGGTGCCGGCCTCCAGCTCGCGGGCGATTAGCGGTGCCCCCCAGAAGACCCCGACAATGCCGGGGACCACTATCACAAGGACACCGAGAGCCGTTTGAAGGTCAGTGTCGTTCTGGAGAAACGCAGCCTTCGCCGTCGAGCAGTCGTTGTGCACCTTGCAGGTGGTGACGGCCACGTCGTAGAGGTGAGCAAGATTTGGACCGGTGAGCGCCAGGATGATTGCGAGTGCTGCCAAAGCGCCCAATGCGACCAGGATCTGGGTTCGGTACTGGCGCCAGGTCAGCCAAGTCATGGCTGGACACCCAAGGTGGCCAGGCGAACTCGTTTCGCTGAGGGTGCTTGGCGCATGTAGGCCAGCACGAGGTCTTCTAGGCCAACCTGCTCGACGGTCCAAGCCGGGTCTAGGATCGGCTCCTCGGTGCGCACCAGCAACGTGCTCTGGCGGTCGGTCTCACTAGCTTCTATGACCTGCTGATTCTTCGGCAGGGTGCTCGGGTCGCGACGGGGTCCAATCAAGCGGCGGTGCGATGCCAGCAACCTCTCAATTTCCCCGTCTACTTGCACGCGTGAGGAGACCAGCACGATCAGGTAATCGCAGACGCGTTCGAGATCAGCGACGAGATGGGAGGAGAGCACCACGCTGACTTGGCTCTCTGCGACGATCTCCATGAGAACTTGGAGGAACTCGCGCCGAGCGAGAGGGTCCAAGCTCGCCAGCGGCTCGTCGAGGATCAACAGTTCAGGGCGCTTGGCAGTGGCCAGCGTGAGAGCCACCTGAGCCTTCTGTCCGCCTGAGAGCGACCCAGCCGGCTGGCCGAGGTCGAGCTCGAGCTGTTCGAGCCGGCCTTGTGCGAGGTCGTTGTCCCAGCCTGGGTTCAGGTGCGCTCCAAGCCGGAGATGATCGGCGACGCTCAGGTTCGAATAGAGGGGTGTGTCTTGGGCGACGAAACCGATCCGGCCCATCTGCCGGCCAGTGGCGGCGGGTTCAGCACCCAGGACAGTGATCGAGCCCGACGTCGGCGACAGCAGGCCAACGACCAAAGAGAGGAGGGTCGTCTTCCCGGCCCCGTTTGGTCCGACCAGCCCCACGACCCGCCCGGTGGGAACTGCGAGAGTGCAGCCGGACAGCGCCCATCGGCTCCCGTAGCGCTTTCCCAATCCCGTGGTTTCCACGGCTGCGGTCACGCTACCCCCTCCTCGGTGGCAGAACGAAAGGTGTCGAGAAAGAGAGCTTCGATGCTCTCTTCCTCGAGCCCTGCCAGGCGCGCTTTGGCAAGCCAGCGGCGGAGGTCGTGGCGCAGGGGACCAATCTGGGCCAGAGGGACATCGCTCAACGTCTTGGTTGCGAAGGTCCCGATTCCCGGACGGGCTCTGACCAACTCCTCATGTTCGAGTTCCCGGTAGGCCTTGAGGACGGTGTTGGGATTGATCGCCAGCCGCGCTACCACTTCCTTGACGGTGGGAAGCTGGTCTCCTTCGCGCAGGAGGCCCAGTCGGAGGGCTTGTCGCACCTGGTGGACGATCTGCAGGTAGGGAGAGACGCCAGAGCGGGTGTCCAAGTGAAACTCAATCATTCTGGCTCCATTGCTCTAGTTACCTAGCTCACTATACTGCTGGACGGCCGGCGCGTCAAGGGCGACCTGGATGATGAGGACGCCCTCCACGCACGGAAGCCGGGAGCCGAACCAAAGTCCAAGCCCACCTTTGGTCACGAATCCATCACCGTCGGTGGCACTGACGACAACGTGAGCCGCCTCTACGCAGCACACTGCGTCTCGGCCGGCGAGTATGCCGTGCCCGAGTGGTCGCGGCTGCGGATACCTGGCCAGCCGCGCACGCGGCCGGTGACGGTGAGGGCACGCCGGTAGCTGCTGGGCCCGTTGCTCACGGACTGGCGAGGATTTGACGGCACGGCGCAGCACCAGACGGGCCGACGGGGCGCCAACTCGGGTTCAGGACGAGAACCGGCCGCACCCGATAACACCAGCCGTCACGGCCGCCAGTGAACTTGAGAACCGCTCAGGCGGCAACGCTTCCGGGGGTTCGAATCCCTCTCCCTCCGCCGTTCTGATCTCGATACAGGCTCGGGGGTCTCCGCCGAATGGGCCTTGTCGTCCAGCTTTGATACCAACGCTGATACCAACCGGCAGGTGTGGGGATCTCCCTGACGGGAGCACCGGATACCCTGACGGGAGCACCGGATACTGCGCCGTTCGGAGCGGTCCAGGTGGCGGGCATCGGGTCGGGACGCCGCGCTGGTAGCCGTCTCCAAGACGCCTCTTGCTGTGACAAGTCTTGGTTTCGCGCTCGGTCTCCAACTCCACCGTGTCACAGTTCTCAGGCGCGACGTGGGGGCTCCACTACCCCTAGTGCCACCCGGCTGCCGTGGTCCCTCCCATGGAAGGATACTGGTTAGTATCAGGTCTGGTTACAGGTGGATGGGAGGCACGTGTTCGGCATGCGACCGTGGCTTCATCCGCCAGATCCGCGTGTCCGCGGGTCGCTCCTGGTAATGTCCGTCTTGCCACACCAAGCAGCTAGGGCCAGCCGCGCTTCACGCGCTTGCTCCTCGGGACCGCCTCCAGCACTTGATGGACGCGTACCGTGCCCGACAGCAACGCAGA
>JBEKRL010000085.1:0-7463 GCA_049518775.1 Candidatus Dormibacteria bacterium | reverse complement strand
ACGCTCTGCGTGAGCCGCTGCACCCGGGGATCGTAGGAGGCGAAGTCACCCACGAACCAGAGCACATCGACCGGCTCCTTGCGCGCGTCCTTGATCGTGAAGCCGAGCTCCCTGGTCCACCTGGACCTCAGCCGCTCCGACTGGTTGAAGGAGTTGCCGTACCGGGCCAGGCTGGCCAGGGAGTCCTGCAGCTGCTGTTCCATCCGGCCCTGTTCGACCAGCTGTCGGCGCATGTCGACGATCTTGGGGATGTGCTCGATGTGGAGCGGACAGACCTCCATGCAGGCACGGCAGGTGGTGCAGGCCCATAGGGTGTCGCCGCTGATGGCGTCCCCCAACAGCTGGGAGCCCCCGGCCGCCTTGGGTCGGGGGCCGATGCCCTCCTGCTCCCGGAGGTGGTTGCGCAAGTCCATGATCAGCAGCTTGGGGCTGAGGGGCTGACCGGCAGCGAAGGCCGGGCAGACGTCCTGGCAGCGTCCGCACTCGGTGCAGGCGAAGAGGTCGAGCATCTGCTTCCAGCCCAGTTGGTGGACGTCCTTGACTCCTACCGAGGGCTGGCTGAGATCGGCGTCCGGCAGGGTTCCCCGGGGCCCAAGATCCCGAAAGTAGATGTTGGGAATGCCCACGAAGATGTGCAGGTGTTTGGAGGTGGGGATGTAGGGGAGGAAGATCAGGATGGCCAGGATGTGGGTCCAATAGAAGACCTCGGCCCAGGGCTGCGCCGCCGCACCGTGGAGGCCCACCGTCCCCGCCAACCCCGCCAGCGCTGAACTCACCGGGCTCCACGCGGCCGAGGGATCATGCCCCTCCGCGATCTGAAAGGTATGGCGGAGCAGCAGGCTGGCCATCTCAGACAGGATCAGGATCAGGATGATGGTGGCATCGCGCTGGTTGGAGCCCCTGAAGCGTTCCGGGCGCGACACGTAGCGGTTGTAGGCGGCCATGGCGAGTCCCACCAGGACCAGCAGCTCGAAGATGTCCTGGAGCAGGGCGATCCAGGTGTCGCCACCGATGGCGGCGAGGCTGAATCCGGGGAAGAGCCCTCTACCAAACTCCTCGACCAGAGCCGTGAGCAAGACCACGAACCCACTGAAGATGAGGAGGTGAAACACCCCGGCGTAGCGGATCCGGAGCAGGCGGGTGTGCCCACCGACGTTGGTGATAACCCCCCAGACCCTCCGAAGCGGTTGATCGAAGCGGTCCTCGGCGGCAGCGTGGGTGAGCGGACGCAGCACTCTCCAGTAGCGGTAGCCCGACCAAGCGAAGGTCACCACGAGGAGGACCAGCAGGGCGATTGTGCTCGGTGTCACCGGATCAGCCGGCCTCCCTGAGCCGCGCGCTGAGGGCGGGGAGCAGATCGCAGAGGTCGCAGGTCGTGCCATAGCCGGCGGCCTGGAAAATGGGCGCCCTGGGGTCGGTGTTGACGGCGATTACGAGTCCGGCGCCGCGCATGCCCTCGAGGTGCTCCGGTGCCCCCGAGATGCCGACGGCGAGGTAGAGCTTGGGCTTGACTGTCATCCCCGACTTGCCCACCTGCCGTTCCCTGGGCAGCCAGCCGCTGTCCACGACCGGTCGGGAGGCCGCCAGCTCGGCACCGAGTGCCGCCGCCAGCTCCCGCGCGGCCTCGATGTTGTCGGGGCCACCGATCCCGCGTCCGACGCTGACAATCCGCTCGGCCTTGGTGATGTCAACGGTGCCGCCGGCGCTGCTGATCCCCACCAGCCGGGTCCGCAGCTGGCCGAGGGCGCTCGGCGTGGACATGTCGATTCTCTTTCCGGCCCCGCCTGGCTGGCGGGCGGCCTCAGGGAAGGCGCCGGCCACCACCGAGAAGACCGCGGGCAGTTGGGTCCTGGTGGTCGCCACCAGCTTGCCCCCGTAGAGCAGGCTGTCCGCCACCACCTCGTTACCCTCGGCCCGGAGGCTGACGCAGTAGGCGACAACAGGCAGCTGGACCGCGGTGGCGGCGCCAGCGGCGAGATCAATTCCCGCCGACGTGTACCCCACCAGGACCACGGCCGGCTGGCGAAGCCGGATGGCGTCGACCAGCACCTCCTGGTGCGCCTCGGGGATGTAGCCGGCCAGGGCAGGGCTGGTGACCGCGACCACGGTGTCGGCGGCGCCCAGCTGCTCAGCCAGGGGCTCTGGGTCGGCGGAGGCCACCAGTGCCTCCACCGGCCCTCCGAGCTGCTCTGCCAGCCGCCTGGCGGCCATCAGCAGCTCAAAGCTGATCGGGGCCACCCGATCTCCGTCGGCTTCGATGTAGACCAGGACGCCCTTCACCCTCGCGCCCCCACAAAGCCGCGCTCACGGAGCACGTCGACGATCTGCTCGGCTATCTCCTCCGGTTCTCCTTCGAGCATGTGAGCTCTAGACCCCTGTTCCGACGCGGCCAGACAGGACACGGCGGTGGCCAGCGGGGCCGCCTCGGCTGCGAGGGGGGCGGAGACGATCTGAGCCGATGCGGTCACCTGGCGGAGCCGGCTGATGGGCACGTAGCGCGGTGGTCGGGCGGCGGCCTGCACCCCGAGCACGGCTGGCAATGTGATCTCGAGAGTCGCCATGCGGCCGCCGGAGTACTCCTGCTGGACCTGGGCCGCGGCCCCAGCGAGCTGGACTCCGCTCACGACGCTCACGTGGGGCCAGCCGAGGGTGGTGGCCAGAATGGGCCCCAACTGCCCGTTGAGATCGTCGGCCGCCTGAACTCCGGTCAGCACCAGGTCCACTCCCATCCCCCTCAGCACCGGAGCCAGTGCCGCCGCGGCCCGAGGAGCATCGGTCCTGCGGTCTGGGGTGGGAACCTTCTGTGCACGATCGGCCCCGCGCGCCAGTGCCGAGTAAAGCAACTGGTCGACGCCGGCGGCATCCAGGGCCAGGGCGGTGACCTCGACTCCGCCACTCTCTTTGAGCAGGACCGCCTGTTCCAGGGCGTGGTCGTCGAACTCGCTCAACTTCCACGCGACCCGGTCCCGGTCGATGTCGATGCCGCTGGCGTCCACCTCGACGTCCTCGACCAGGTCGGGCACCTGCTTCAAGATCACTGCGATATGCACTCCTCGTCTCCTGGTGTCACGTTTCAGAGATACGTCGATAAAAGCGGGAGCTGGTAGGGATCTCGCCGGCGGCCTTGACCCACACGAAGGGCTGGGCGTGCTGGTGCCAGGCTCCGATCCAGTCGCGGATGTCCGCTTCCTCCCCCATCCCGGAGCACCAGGACTCGACCAGGTTGAGCCATGAGCTGCTGCTCCAGGCGAACTGGAGGTGGAAGCGAGGGTGGTGCAGCAGCCAGCGGTGAATGGCTGGGACCTTCTGGGTGGAGCAGTGGTCGAGGATCACGCGGACCTCACGGTCGGCCGGCACCGTTGCCTCGATGCGCCGCAGGAACTGAGCGAAGTCTTGAGCGCGGCGGCGGCCATGCGGTTGCCCGGGGCCTTCACCGGTGATCACGCCGTAGGCGGCGAAGAGGCCGGCCCTGCCGCGGCGCTCATGGTCGGGTGGGCGCGGTTCGTCCAGCTTTGCCCGCAGGGCCCGGACGGGCAGTCTCCGAGCCGAGGCCCGGATCGGCGACATCTCGCCTCCGCAGAGCACGGCGGCCCGCTCGGGAGGATCCAGGTAGAGGCCGACGATGTCCCTCGCCCCGTCCACTAGGAAGGGGTCGATCGAGACCTTGAGGGGCTCCACCCGGTGGGGCTGGAGCCCGGAGGCCCGCCAGATCCGGGAGATAGAGGAGCGGGAAAGACCGCTGACTGCCGCCATTGAGCGGGTCGACCACCGGGGCGCGTCCTCGGGGGTCCCCTCCAGGGTCTTGGCGATGACCCACTCCACCTGGGCATCGGTTATCGTCGGTGGCACACCTGGCCTTGGCTCGTCAGAGAGCCCGCCCAGGCGGCGGGCCAGGAAGCGCCGGCGCCACTTGCCCACGGTCTGCTGGCTCACCCCCAACTGCTCCGCAACCGTCTGGTTGCTCTCGCCTCTGGCGGCTGCCAGGACGATGCGACTGCGCAAGGCCAAGGCTTGGGCCGTGCTCCGCCGATGGGCCCACTGCTCCAGCCGGGTGCGCTCGCTGTCGGTCAGAGTCAGGGAAGGGATCGGCCGCCCGCGCCGGGCTCTGAGCGCCATTTCGGTATTGTACTACTAATCTCTGAGACGGGTACATCACGCGGACGCTCCCAGCCGGCCCGTGCTGGCCCCGCTAGCTGACGCGGGGAGCACGCCCGGGCCGAGAGGCGACCGCTGACTGAATGTCTACTGATTCAGTATAGTATGGACCATGAACTCGTCTTTCGTCCTTCGTTGGTCGTCGACCTCCGCCGGCGTTCCAGCTCGGCTTGCGGCTGGGCGCCAGATGGGCTCCTTCCCGGGGATGGGTGGCGCCGGCCTCGGCGGCCCTCCCGACCCGAGAAAGTGACGGGGTCCCGGGCGATCTCGATCGGCGGTGTGGGACGACCGGGTACGGCGGCCTCGATAGGGAGTCCGTGCCGCTGCTCGACCTGGGCCAGGCCGTCCCGGATAGGCGCCGGATGATCACATCGGCGAAGCGGGACCGGCGACCCGCCTGGCGGGGGAACCTGAGTGAAATGCCCCAGGCTCGGCCCTCGCTGCCGGGTGAGCCCAGCATCGATCTGGGAGCCGGCGCGCCCGATGGTGGCAGACTCCTGCAGATGACAGGAGACCACGAGCGCGAGCACGGCTTCGCCGAGGCGCTTGCCGAGGCCCGCCATCCTCAGACCGAAGCGCTGCCCTTGAAGCGAGATGTGGCTGCCTTCGTCGACGGGCTGCTAGGCATCCTCTTCCCGCAGCTGTCCGAGGAGAGGGGGACGACGGCCGAGGAGATCCAGGCCGCCCTGACCTTGGTCCGGCGCGATCTCCGCGACCTGCTTGGCCCACTCGAAGCACCGCCCCGCTCCGCCGAGGTCGCCGGTTCCTTCATGGTGGCACTGCCCGCCCTGTACGAGCAGATCCGTCTTGATGGGGAGGCAATCCTCGCCGGCGACCCGGCGGCGGAGAGCCTGGACGAGGTGATCTCAGCCTATCCAGGGTTCCTGGCGATCGCCATCCATCGGATCGCCCACGAGATTCATCGGCTCGGGGTGCGCGTCCTTCCCCGTCTGCTCACGGAGGTCGCCCACACCCGAACCGGCATTGACATCCACCCCGGCGCGGCGATCGGCCGCGGTCTGTGCATCGATCACGGAACCGGTGTCGTCATCGGAGAGACCGCCGTGATCGGGGACGAGGTCAAGCTCTACCAGGGGGTCACGCTCGGTGCGCTGAGTGTCGCCAAGTCCGCCGCCGGGACCAAGCGCCACCCGACCATCGGGGATCGGGTGGTGATCTACGCGAACGCCACCGTGCTTGGAGGCGACACCGAGGTCGGTCACGACAGCGTGGTGGGTGGCAACGTCTGGCTGACGCACAGCGTCCCCTCTCACTCGGTCGTCTACCAGTCCAGCCAGGTGAGGGTCCGCAGTGCCATGGAGGGGTTCGAGTTCTCTGACTTCGTGATCTGACAGCTAACCGACCGACCAACCAAACCACCAGGAGGCAGCGTGAGAGTCAACAACATCCTCGAGATCATCGGAAGGACGCCTGAGGTGCGCCTCAACCACCTGTTCGACCCTCGGATCGAGGTCTGGGTCAAGCAGGAGCGGAGCAATCCAGGCGGCAGCATCAAGGATCGGATCGGGCTGGCCATGATCGAGGACGCCGAAGAGCGCGGGATCATCGGTCCGAACTCGATCATCGTCGAGCCGACGTCGGGCAACACCGGGGTCGCCTTGGCCTTGGTCGCGGCCGTGAAAGGCTACCGGCTGACCCTGGTGATGCCGGAATCGTTCTCGATTGAGCGACGCAAGCTCATGACCGCCTACGGCGCTCAGCTCGAGCTCACCCCTCGTGAGCTGGGCATGAAAGGTGCCATCGCCCGGGCCCGGGAGATCGTCGCCGAGACCGCAGGGGCCTGGATGCCGATGCAGTTCGACAATCCTGCCAACGTGGCGGTCCATCGCCGGACCACGGCCGAGGAGATCCTCGCGGACTTCCCTGAGGGTCTTGACTACCTCGTGACCGGGGTGGGGACCGGGGGCCACATCACCGGCTGCGCGGAGCTGCTCAAGCCGCGCTGGCCCGGCCTCAAGGTCTACGCCGTGGAGCCCACGCTCTCGCCAGTGCTGTCCGGAGGGACGCACTCGCCCCACCCCATTCAGGGGATTGGGGCCGGGTTCATCCCCGGCGTGATGCGCACCGACCTCCTCGACGGAATCATCCAAGTGGCTCCAGAGGATGCCTTCACCTACGCGCGCCGGTCGGCGCGCGAGGAGGGAATCCTGGTCGGGGTCTCCTCGGGGGCCTCACTGGCGGCGGTTGCGTCGCTGGTCCCGCAGATGGTGGACGGAGCTAGGGTGTTGACGTTCGCGTACGACAGCGCCGAGCGCTATCTCTCAGTGGAAGCACTGTTCGGATAGCGGGGAGGGCCGGCACCGGCTCCAGCGCCGAGGCGCGGCCGGCGAATCCCCAGGCTCCGGCAACGGCAGCAGGCTCTCCCCCCAACCTGACCCAGGCCGGGGCCCGGCTGGAGTCGGCGGGGGGCAATCTCCATTGCCCCCTGCTTCATTTCGGGCAGGGTTCTCTGCGGCGGTGGGCCGCAGAATCTCCCGGCGGCCCGGCCGCCGCCTGGGGGGCCTCAGGCTGGCCCGGCACGGAACCCGGTGGCCAGCACCCGGAGTAACCCGCCGCGGTCAGCCGACTCACCTGGCCGCGCAGTTGCGACCCCGATCCAGCCCCGCATGGGGACGGACGCCATGGAATCTGGGCCACCCATGCCCCCTCTATCGTCCCCTACTGGAGGATCGCGATGTAGCGCTCCCCAGCACCTCCGCTCTCCGTCCCAGGCAGGAGCGACGGGGACAGCTGCACCGGGCGGGTGAGGTGGAGGATGTAGACGGCTCCCGAGAAGCCGGGATCCTGGCCGACCGTGGTGCTGCTGACCACTTCGCCCGCCGCGGGCTGGGGAACCTGGGTCCCGGGAGCGACCCCCTGCATCTCGATGTAGAGGGTGTCGGGGCCATCGAAGCCGGCCGTGACCTTGGGAGCTCCGCTGCCATCGACCATCTGGAAGACGACCCAGAGCTGGCTCCCATGAACTCCGTAGCGCACGGTCTGGACCTGATAGCCACTGCCGGTGCTGCCCACGGCCTGGACCCCGGACAGGGCCACCGGTGTAGGCGCCGGCTTCGGCGTGCTGGCGCTCGACGGGCTGGGCTTGGCTGAGGCGGTGGCCTGGCCGGTCGGATGGTGGGAGACGGCGGGCTTGCTGCCGCCGTGGAGCAGGTTCCACCCGATCAGCACGATCGCCAGTGCCGCCACGGCGATCAGCCCGGTCCGGGTCCAGCTGCGAGGCTCTTGGCTCGGGCGCGGGTGGGGAGGCCTAGCCGGTCGGCGGTAGCCGCCGTCCGGGTCCGTGCTGG
>JBEKRL010000084.1:0-7647 GCA_049518775.1 Candidatus Dormibacteria bacterium | reverse complement strand
GAGGGTGGGGTCCCCTCCCCTGGGAGGCGCCGAATCCGACCGGCGCGGCGCTGCCCACGCGCACCGAGGGCCGCTCTGGCCCGCCGGCGGTCGGATTCGCAGTCCGGAAGGCCGCTCGTGCTCAAATCGAACTCGCGGCCCAGATGAATGCTGCCTGACCCCGAGTGCTCTGAGGCATCGCCGACGCCAACGGGCGGGCGGCCCGCCCACTGCGCCCGCTGCGGGGGGGAGGGGTCACGCGCTGCGGTCAGCGCCCGGGGGCGCTCGTCCCAGCTCGCCCATGGCCGTCAACGGGGGCCGGCGCAGCGCCGGCCGGGCCAGGGCGGTGAACTCGGGCCGGCTCCCGCCGCAGCTCGCCGCGGAGTTGGCCCAGTCGCTCGGCGACGACTACTAGGCGGGCCCCCCCGCGCGGGCGCAGCAGGCCGGGGCTCAGCTCAGCCGGCTGACTCCAGACCGCTCCAGCGCAGATCGCTCCAGCGGCGCAGCCGGTGCTCTCTGGCGTAGGCCAGGCATCCCTCGACCACCTCGGAGCTGGCCTTAGGGTTGTTGAAGTTGGCGGTCCCCACCTGCACGGCGTCGGCTCCGGCCACCAGGAACTCCAGTGCATCAGCGGCGCTGGCGATGCCGCCGATCCCGAAAACCGGGATCCGGACCGCCCGCCGCACCTTGGCGACCGCGGCCAGGGCCAGCGGCTTGATCGCCGGACCGCTGAGACCCCCGGTACCGGCTCCGGGCAGCACCGGCCGGCGGTCTCGGAGGGAGACCTTCATCCCCACATAGGTGTTGACCGCCGAAACGGCATCGGCACCCGCGTCCTCCACCGCCCTGGCGATCTCGGCGATGTCAGCGGCGTTGGGGCTGAGCTTGACCACCAAGGGCAGCCGGGTGACGCCCCGGACCGCGGCGGCGCAGCGGGCGGCGGCCCGGGGATCGGTCGAGAAGTCCAGACCGCGCGCGATGTTGGGGCAGGAGATGTTGAGCTCGACACCGGCGACTCCCATGACCCCGTCCAGCCGTTCCACCACGCGGAGGTACTCGTCGATGTTGGCGCCGGCCACGTTCACCAGCACCGGCACCCGCCAGCCGGCCCACCTGGGCGCGTACTCCGTGGCGACGTGCTCCACCCCCGGGTTCTGCAGCCCGATGGAGTTGAGCATCCCCGCCGTGGTCTCGGCGATCCGGGGCGGGGGGTTGCCCTCACGGGGGAGCAGGGTGGTGCCCTTGGAGAAGATCACCCCCAGGTGCTCGATCCCGGCCAGGGCCTCGGCCTCGAAACCGAACCCGAAGGTGCCCGAGGCGACCCCCACCGGGTTGGCCAGGAACAGCCCTCGGCCGATGTCCACGCTGGGGTCGAAGGCGGGCTCCGCCGGGCTCATTCGAGATGGGCCGGCTGCTGCAGGAGCCGCTCCCAATCCAGCAGTTCCGCCCGCAGCACCGGACCCTGCCGGCAGCAGAGCCCGAGCTCCGAGCCTGCCGCGCCGGGTTCGCGCCGGAGCGGGATGACGCAACCCAGGCAGCTCCCGAATCCGCACCCCATCGGGGCCTCGATCGAGACCTCCAGGGGCAGGGCCCGGCCGGTCCTGGGGGCCAGCTCCTGGAGCAGTCGGAAGGTCGCCGCCAGCATCGGATTGGGGCCACAGGCATAGACCCGCTGCGCCCCAGCCAGCCGCGGCCCCAGCCCGGCCGTGACCAGGCCCGGCTCCCCGGCGCTCCCGTCCTCGGTGAACCGGACCACCTCGGCGAGACCCCCGGGCAGCAGGCGGTCGGGGTAGAGCTCAGCGCGGGTCCGGGCCCCGTTGAGCCAGATCAGCTCCTCGCCACGTTCCCGGAGCCGGTCTGCCAGGAGCGGCAGCGGAGCGGCTCCCAGCCCACCGGAGACCAGGATCGAGCGGCCCCGCCGTGCGGGGAGGGTGAAGCCACGCCCGAGCGGCCCCAGGATCCGGGCGCGGTCTCCCGGCCGGAACCGCTGCAGGTGGCGGCTGCCCTCGCCCACCGCACCGACGTAGAAAGCGATCACCCCCAGATCCGGTTCGGCGCGGCTGAGGGAGAAGGGACGGCGCAGCAGAGGCAGGCGGCCCTGGTCCACCCAGATCTGGGCGAACTCGCCCGGCCGCGCCCGGCGGGCCAGCTCCGGAGCCTGGAAGCTGATCTGGAAGAGGTTGCTCTTGAGCGGCAGCACCGCGAGGCACTCCGCCTCCAGATCCAGGGCCCGGCCCAGGTCGCTTGCTACGACCAGATCTGGGGCCACGGGGCTCACCGGGCCACCCTTGGCCTGCTGCCCTGCCGGTGCTCCTGGATGGTGGCCACCTCGACCTCGGTCCCATCGCCGCTCTCCAGCGCCGCCACCAGCGCGGCCGCGGTCTCCAGGCAGGTCAGGCACGGGACCCCCCGCTGAACGGCCGCCTGGCGGATCCGGTAGCCGTCCCGGAACGGTCGGCGGGCCCCATCGTCCTCGATCCCCGGTCCCATCTTGTCCTGGGCCGTTCCGGAGATGGTGTTGATCACCAGCCCCACCTGCCCACCGGCAATCACGTCGAGGACGTTGGGTCGGCCCCCGTGCAGCTTGCTCACCTCGGTGACGGTGATCCCCGCCTGCTCCAGCATCGCCGCCGTCCCCGGGGTGGCGAAGATCCGGAAGCCCAGCTCCGCCAGCCGGGCCACGGTTGGGAGCCCCTGGGACTTGTCGTGGTCGGCAATGCTGACCAGGGTCGCACCCCGGCGGGTGAGCCGGCCCAGAGACGCCGTGAACGCCTTCTCCAGGGCAGACGCCAGGTCGGGCGCCAACCCGATCACCTCACCGGTGGAGGTCATCTCGGGGCCCAGCACCGTGTCCACCTGGTCCAGCTTGCGGGACGAGAAGACCGGCGCCTTGACCGCCACCAGCGCTGGGGCGGGCAGCAGCCCGGTCCCCCAGCCCCTCGCCGCCAGGGCCTCGCCCAGCATGGCCCCCACGGCGGCGTCCACCATCTGGACCCCGGTCACCTTGCTGAGGAAGGGAACGGTGCGACTGGCCCTGGGGTTCACCTCGATCACCAGCACCCGTCCCCGGTGGACCACGCACTGAACATTGATCAGGCCCAGGGTGCCCATCCCCAGTGCCAGCTTGGTGGTGACATCGACCAGCTGCGCCACCACCGACTCGTCCAGCCGCTGGGGGGGGAAGACCGCCATCGAGTCCCCGGAGTGGACCCCGGCCCGCTCCACGTGCTCCATGATCCCCGGCATCAGGACGTCCCGGCCATCGCAGATGGCGTCCACCTCGACCTCCATCCCCAGGATGTACTTGTCCACCAGGACCTCCCCGCCGGCCTCGCCGGAGGCCCGGAGAGCCGCTCCCAGGTAGCGGCGCAACTGCTCCTCGGAGTGGACCACGTCCATGGCCCGTCCCCCCAGCACGTATGAGGGACGGACCAGGACCGGGTAGCCCACCCGGGCAGCGATGCGCTCCGCCTCCGCGGTGTCTCGGGTGGCCGCCCCTTCTGGCCTGGCTATGCCCAGCCGCTGCAGCAGCGCCTCGAAGTGGCCCCGGTCCTCAGCCATCTCGATCGACGCGGCGGCCGAGCCCAGCAGCGGCACACCCATCCGGTCCAGCTGGCCGACGAGGTTCATCGCCGTCTGGCCCCCGAACTGCACCATCACGCCCTGGGGTCGCTCCACCGCGCAGACCTGGAGCACCGACTCCAGGTCGAGCGGCTCGAAGTAGAGCCGGGAACTGCAGTCGAAGTCGGTGGAGACCGTCTCGGGATTGCTGTTGACCATGACCGCCTCCAGTCCGCGCCGGCGGAGCGCGGCGGCGGCCTGGACCGAGCAGTAGTCGAACTCGATCCCCTGGCCGATCCGAATGGGTCCCGAGCCCAGGACCAGGGCGGGCCCCGCTCCTCCCCGCTGCTCGTCCTCCAGCTCGAAGCTGGAGTAGAAGTACGGCGTGACAGCGTCGAACTCAGCGGCGCAGGTGTCGACGCACCTGAATGTGGGGAGGAGCCCGAGCCGCTGGCGCTCCTTCTCGACCCAAAGGGGGCTCCCCCCGGTGAGCTCGGCGATCCGCCGGTCTGACAGTCCGGCCCGCTTGGCCTCGCGCAGCTGCTGTTCATCGATCCCGGCGCTCCCGCTGGCGCGGAGCCCCCGCTCCAAGTCCGCCAGGTCGGCCAGCCGGTCGCAGAACCAGGCCGGGTAGCCGGTTCGGCGGGAGACCGCCGCCGGGTCTTGACCCTCGGCGAGCACCTGCAGGACCGCCTGCAGGCGGAGGTCGGTGGGCTCCTCCAGCCGCTCGGCCGCCCGGCGCAGGGCCGCCGGGTCGGGAGCGACCTGCTCCAGGGAGCGGAGCGCCTTGCTGATCGCCGACTCGAAGCTTCGACCAATGGCCATCACCTCCCCGGTGGACTTCATCTGGGTGTTCAGCCGGCGGTCCCCCTGGGGGAACTTGTCGAAGGGCCAGCAGGGCAGCTTGACGACGCAGTAGTCAAGGCTGGGCTCGAAGGCGGCGCAGGTGCGCCCGGTGACCTGGTTGGGGATCTCCCGCAGTCGCCGCCCGACCGCGATCTTGGCGGCCACCCTGGCGATCGGGTAGCCGGTCGCCTTGGACGCCAGCGCCGAGGAGCGGCTGACCCGAGGGTTGACCTCGATCACGAAGTAGCTGAACGAGTCCGGGGCGAGGGCGAACTGGACGTTGCAGCCCCCCTCGATCCGCAGCGCCCGGATGATCCGCAGCGCCGCCGAGCGCAGCTGCTGGTGCTCCTTGTCGGTGAGGGTCTGACTGGGAGCGACCACCGCGGAGTCCCCGGTGTGGACTCCCATCGGGTCCAGGTTCTCCATGTTGCAGACGCAGATGCAGGTGTCCTCCCCATCCCGCATCACCTCGTATTCCAGTTCCCGCCAGCCCAGCAGTGCCCGCTCCACCAGGACCTGGCCGATGGGACTGGCCCGGAGCCCGCGCGCCACCACCTCCTCCAGCTGCGCTTTCGTGTGGACCAGGCCACCTCCGGTCCCGCCCAGGGTGAAGGCGGGCCGCACCACCAGCGGCAGCCCAACCTCCCCGGCAAATTCAAGGGCCTCCTCCACCTTGTTGACGGTCCGGGAGGGCGGGACGGGCTCCCCGATCGCCATCATCCGGCGCTTGAAGCGCTCACGGTCCTCCGAGTCGCGGACCGCCTCCAGGGGGGTGCCCAGCACCCTCACCCCGAACCGCTCCAGGACTCCGGCCTCGTCCAGGTCCACCGCCAGGTTGAGAGCGGTCTGCCCACCCAGGCTGGCCAGCAGGCCCTGGGGTCGCTCTCGCTCGATGACCTTGGTCACCGCCTCCACCGTGAGGGGCTCGAGGTAGACCCGGTCGGCCATCTCCTCGTCGGTCATGATCGTGGCGGGATTGCTGTTCACCAGCACCACCTCCACCCCTTCCTCGCGGAGCGAGCGGCAGGCTTGGGTCCCGGCATAGTCGAACTCGGCGGCCTGCCCGATCACGATCGGGCCACTGCCGAGCACCAGCACCCGGCTGAGGCCCAGCTCACGCCCCGGCGCGGCCGGGGTGGCGCCTGGCACCTGCCAGGTCCGGCCCCGGCAGAGCTGCAGGAACTGGTCGAAGAGGTACTGACGGTCCTGGGGCCCGGGGCTGCCCTCGGGGTGGTACTGGACTGAGATCACCGGAAGCCGGCGGTGGCGGAGCCCCTCCACCGAGTGGTCGTTGAGGTTGCGCTCCGAGATGAACCAGCCGCTGTCGGGGTCGACGCTCGCCGCGTCGACCTGGAACTCGTGGTTCTGGGGGGTCACGAAGACCTCCTGGGACAAGAGGTCCAGCACCGGGTGGTTGCCTCCGTGGTGTCCGAAGGGCAGGCGGCTGGTGCTGCCGCCGATGGCCCGGCCCACCAGCTGGTGGCCAAGGCAGATGGCCAGCACCGGGTAGCGCGGCAGCAGCTGCCGGACCAGCTCCACCTGGGGGTCCAGGGTGGCGGGATCACCCGGGCCGTTGGAGAGGACCACCCCGTCCGGCTCCAGCGCCTCGATCTGCGCCAGTGAGACCGAGTGGGGAAGGACCCAGACCTCGGCCCCCCGGCTCACCAGGGAGCGCAGCGTGTTCCGCTTCACCCCCAGATCCAGCACCGCGATCCGGAGCCCTGCGCCGTGGCTCCGCCCGGCACCCCTGCTCAGCGCCGCGTGAAGTGGCTCCCCCCAGCGCTCCACCTCTCGGCAGGAGACCTCGGCGACCAGGTCCTGGTCCGCTGTTGCCGGGGAGCACCGGGCCAGTTGGGCCAGCTCCGGCACGGAACGCCCGTCGGCGGGAGCGATGACCCCGCGCAGGGTTCCGTGGTCCCGGAGGTGGCGGGTGAGCGCCCTGGTGTCCACCCTTTCCAGGCCGGGAACCCCCTGGTCTTGGAGCCAGCCGCCAAAGGTGGCCTGGGCCTGCCAGTGGGGGGCCGTGGGGCTGCACTCGGCCACCAGCACCCCCCGGCACCAGGCCCGGGCCGACTCCAGGTCCACCTCGGCGATGCCCACGTTGCCGATCAACGGCTGGGTGAAGACCAGGATCTGGCCGGCGTAGGAGGGATCGGTGCAGACCTCCTGGTAGCCGGTCATGCAGGTGTTGAAGACCACCTCCCCAAATGTGGGACCTCGGTGCGACGAGGGCGGGGCCCCGATCCAGGTGCCCGGGAAGGCAGCCCCCGACTCCAGCACCAACCAACCCGGGGGCCCCGGCCGCCGACCCTCTCCGGGCTCAAACATCCGCCAGCTCCGGCACCAGCCGCCGGTTGAGGTACACCATGCGGCCCCTGGAGAAGGTCGCCAGGACGGCACCGCGGAGGTGGACTCCCCAGAACGGGGTGTTGGCGCCCAGGGAGAGCCAGTTCTGAGCTCCCGGGATCCAGCTCCGGTTGGGGTCGAACCAGGTGAGGGAGGCGGGCTCCCCGGCCCGGATCGCGTCCCCTGGAGCGGTTTCGGCCGGTTGCCCCAGGACCCGGCGCGGCCCGGCGGTGAGCGCCTCCACCAACCTCGCCAGGTGGGAGGAGGCGCCTCCCTGGCCCAGTACCGCGGAGAGCACCAGCTGCACCCCGCTGAAGCCGGGCGGGCCCTCCTCGGCGGGGCGGATCTCATGGGGGGCGTGGTCGCTGGCGAGGGCGTCGATGGTGCCGTCGAGGAGCGCCTCCCAGAGCGCCGCCCGGTCCGCATCGGTGCGAAGAGGTGGGTTGCAGCGCCCTGGCTCGGCGGAGCCGGGCTGGTCGCTGACCCCGCTGAGCATGAGGTGGTGCGGAGTGACCTCCGCCGTCACCGCCATCCCCTTGGCCTTGGCCTGGCGCACCAACTCCACCCCCGCGGCGGTGCTGACGTGCTGGAGATGGAGCCGTGAGCCCGGGGCCGCCTGGAGCGCCCCCAGCGCTCGCTCAATCGCCGAGACCTCGGCGCTGGGGGGACGCACCCGCCATCGGCCGGGGTCCTGGCCCCCGGGGTTGACCAGCGCCAGCAAGGACTCGTCCTCCGGGTGTATCGCCACGGTGCGGTCCGCCGACGCGGCCTCCCCCAGCACCTGGGCCAGCACCGTCTCCCCCATTCCGTTGCGGCCGTCGTCGGAGAAGGCCGCGGCCCCGGCCTCAGCCAGGCCGAGGAGTTCGGTGGGCTCTTGGCCCTGGAGCCCTCTGGTGCAGGCGGCGAACTGGAGAA
>JBEKRL010000083.1:0-7708 GCA_049518775.1 Candidatus Dormibacteria bacterium | reverse complement strand
GACTTGCACCTGACAGGTGACCCCCTGCTGAGACGTTGGTTTCGATCAATTCCATTGTCCCAGTTGGATTGGTTGCCTGTCTTTGCGTCTGGACGCCTACCTCATCGGTGGATTCGGGCTAATCAATAGGCCAGCCGCCTTCTAAGCGCGCAGGTCGCAGGTTCGAGTCCTGCAGGGGGCACCAGTTCGCGGCGCCGGGGAGTCGGCCAAGACCGGGAGGATCTACCCCGACACCCTCGAGAACGTTCTCTTCCCCTTCTGCCTCAGGGCCGGCATCACCCAGGCGTCGCAGCTGACCAGCCGCTATGTCAACGAGCTGACCCCCGGGCTCCTGGACGGGACACGGTCCCGGTCAGGGCCCCGCTCGCCAAGCCCGCCGTCCACAGCTGCGCCCGCGCGATCAACACCCTGCTCACCTGGGCGGCGAGGGAGGGCGAGGCGGTCACCGCAAAGGCCCAGCGCCCCCGACTCGACCGCCTTGTTCTCGATGTGGTGAGCCGGAAGGAGATCGGGGCCATGGAGGAGCGGCCTGGCAGCGAGCGCGACAAACTCAGCGTCCAGATCCTCGGCAACTCCCGTCGTGCGCGGGCACTGGGCCGCCCCGCTACTGCCCCTGTCTTGGCCCGCGCCGAAGCCTGAGCCTGGAGCCGAGCCTTACGGCCTGACGGACACCCGGCCGGGGTCGCAGGGCGCGCCGCGGCGGTTCCGCCGCTGCCTTGCCGTCGCGAGCGGCAGCCTGTCGGGAAGGAAGCGCAACCAGCGCCACCAGGCCCCCGGCGAGGGCGACGATGGCCCCGGTGAAGAAGGCCAGGTCCATCCCGCCCATGAATGTGGAGCGGGCCATGCGGCTGAGCGCCCGGCCTTGAGGCCTGCCTCGACCAACAGCCACACGGGATAGGCGCCGACGGACCGCGCTCTCGGCGCTTGCCCGAAGTCGCCGGCCGGGTGGGAAGCTGCGGCGATGGAAGCTATCCCCTGGGAGAAGGCGCAAGCCACCTGGAATCGCTTGGCCGAGTTGCCGGATATGGCCGGCCTCAGTCGCGCCTGCGCTCGATTTCGTCGAGGAGGTCGCTGCCCTCCTGTCGGGGGGCACGATAGTAGCGCCTGACCGAACGGGCATCCTTCCGGCCTCCTAAGCGCATGAGGCGGTAGATAAGTTGGGTCGATGCAGTGAAGTGACGGGGATAAGCTCGTGCTGCTGCTCAGCGGCTGGGATCAGGTGGTCTAACCACCCGGGCTGCTAGCTCGACTTCAGCGGCGGGCCGGCGAAGGTGATGTTGTTGTTGGCCAGGTAGTTCCAGATCGAGGCCACCCCGGTGCTGAAGAGGAGGGCCAGCAGGTAGTAGACGTGGAGGTGATCCACCGAGGTCAGGAGCACGGCCTCGTTGATGCCCATGCCCACCAGACTCACCGCCTCGAAGGTGAGGACCTGCTGGCGACGGCTTCCCCAGCGGCGGTCCCTCCAGGTGACCAGGGAGTTGAGGGTGTAGGTGACCAGTATCGCCAGCTGGATCGCGATCGCCGATCCCAGCCAGAGGGGCAGGTGAAGACCGTGGTAGAGCAGCACGGTCCCGGCGAAGGTGGTGATCAGCCCCAGTACGCCGACGCCGAGGAAGATGGGGAAGCGGTGGCCGTGGCGCCGGATGAGCTCCTGCAGATCCGGAACGGGGGCGCGGCGACGTTCGACCGAGGCGCTCAAGACCCGACGACGTTAGCAGAGGCCCTGGGAGTCGCCCGTCTCGAGACCGTCGCACGCAGGTGACGTCCTGCTCCAGGTCAGGCGGGCCGGGACGGCTGCCTCAGAGATCGAATTGGACGCGCACCTCGCCGACCTCGCGCCCTGCCCAGTTGGTGATCGGCGATCTCACCTGCCGCTCAAGCTCGCCTTCCAGGCGGGTCGGCAGCAGCTGGAGCTGCTGTAGGGCATGGACCGCGATCTGGGGCAGACCGGCCGGATTACCGGCCTCCAGCTTGATTGCCAGCGCCCAGCTGCCGTCCCTGGCCACCGCTCCAAAGATCGCCGCGGCCCCGCCCTTGGCGGTGAGGGATTCCCCGGCCGCCCTGACCAGGGCGGTGTCGAAGGAGGTGGTGCCTCCGATCAACCAGGGGTACTCGGCCATCGCCGCGTGGCACTCCTGGACCGCGGCATCGGAGCTGGCGGCGCTGGCCAGGGCCCTGGCGAAGGCCCGGAGCGGCATCCCGAACGTGGGCAGGCCGCAGCCATCGGTCCCGAAGGGAAGCTCGACCGGCGTCAGCCCGGCGTGGTAGGCGATCCGCTCCGCGATCTCCACCTGGAGGGGATGGTCCCTCTCCAGGTAGCTCTCCAGCGGCCAGCCGCGGTGGACACAGGTCGCCACCATGGCCGAGTGTTTGCCGGAGCAGTTGTTGTGGACCTGGCTGGGGCTGCTGCCGCCGCGGAGCAACTGGGCGGCGGCCTCGGGGTTGGCCGGGAGGTGGGCCCCGCACCTGAGCGCGCTCTCAGGCAGCCCGGCCTTGGCGAGGATGGCCCTCACCGCCTCGACATGGCCGGGTTCCCCCTGGTGGGAAGAGCAGGCGATGGCGATGCTCTCCCGGCCCAGGCCGAGTGCGGCCGCGGTGCCCGATTCGACGAAACTGGCCGCCTGGAGGGGCTTGCAGGCGCTCCGCAGCGTGCTCTCGACGTCGGGGTCCCCCAGCCAGCGGACCGGTTCCCCATGGCGGTCGACCAGCACCAGGTGGCCGCGGACTCGAGCCTCGACGATGGGTCCGCGGCTGATCTCCGCCAGAAGAGCGGGTTGCGCTGGCGCTGGGCTGAGCAAGCTGCAGATCCTCCCCGATCACTAGGCCCGGTCCTGGCGGGCGGCCACAAGGGCGAGATCAGTGTAGATCGCCTCGCCCCCAGACTTGGGGGCAGGCCATGTCCAGCTGCTGACGCGGGCGCGCCGGTATGCCTGCGAGACCAGGGGCCCGGCCGCGGGCGTGCGGGCGGCAGCCCCCGCGTCCCCGAGAATCTCGACCCGGACGTGAGGATCCGCGCCCAGCCGGTCCAACCCCTTCAAGAGCCTGTCAAGCAGCCGGGCGGAGAAGGCGCTGTGGTCGGTGGGCAGCCAGGCGAGCGCCACGCGGCCTTTTTTGCCCCTCGAGCTGGAAGCGGACCAGCCTCTCAGCGGGCTCCATGGCACGCCGTGTTGATCCTCGGCGTCCGGACGGTGCCCGCGCCATAGCCGGCGTGGGAGCCGCCTCCGCGGGCGGGTGCCGACCCGATGGCCCAACGGGGATGTTGCCGTATGCGGCCGCGAGGTTCAGGATTCCTGCAGATGAGCAGGTGGACCTGGGCCGCCGTGCCGGCCCTGCTGGTGATGACCGGGACCCTGGCGAGCTGCTCCTCCGCGGCCAGCACCGGGAGCCCTCCCAAGGTGGCCAAGATCAGCCCGATCAAGATCTCCCCGAGCTCCCTCTCGCAGTCCCTGGCCGTGCTCCAGCAGGCCTACGTCGACCTCTACAAGGTGGTGAGCCCGGCGGTGGTGCAGATCTCCACCAAGGCCGACCTGGGCTCAGGGATCATCTTCAACGCCCAGGGTGACATCGTCACCAACAACCACGTCGCCGACGGGTACAAGTCCTTCGAGGTGACCCTGGCCGACGGCAAGGAGTACCCCGGCACCTTGGTCAACAA
Source organism: Candidatus Dormibacteria bacterium (assembly GCA_049518775.1). GTDB lineage: Bacteria > Chloroflexota > Dormibacteria > Aeolococcales > Bog-877 > Bog-877. The sequence continues at coordinate 4,053 of JBEKRL010000083.1, read as the reverse complement.
CTTCGCCCCTGACGACCTGGCCGTCATCCACATCAACGCCACCGGGCTCCAGCCGGCCACCTTCGGTGACTCCTCCGAACTCCAAGTGGGGGACATTGTGATGGCGATCGGCAATCCCCTGGGCTTCCAGAGCAGCGCCACCGAGGGCATCGTCAGCGCCATCGGCCGGACCGTCAGCGAGCCCAACGGGGTGACCCTCCCGGACGTGATCCAGACCTCGGCACCGATCAACCCCGGCAACTCCGGGGGCGCCCTGGTGGACCTGGAGGGGCAGGTGGTGGGAATCCCCACCCTGACGGCCCTGGACGAGGAGCTTGGGGGGTCGGAGGCAGCGGGGATCGGCTTTGCCATTCCCAGCAGCCTGGTGGCCACTATCGCCGGGCAGATCGTCAAGTACGGCGCCGTCCAGACCTCGGGCAGGGCCTGCATCGGAATCGAAGTGGAGCAGGTGACCGGCTCCAACGGCGAGGATGACGGCGTGCTGGTGACCTCGGTGACGCGGGCGACCGCCTCCTCGGCCGGGCTGAAGGCCCAGGACGTCATCACCGCGGCCAACGGCCAGGCCACCCCGGCGGTGGAGGACCTCACCGACGCCCTGGCCAACCTCAGCCCCGGGGCGAAGGTCACCCTTGCGGTGACCGAGCCCAGCGGCAACAAGACCACGATCTCCCTCACCCTGGGACAGCTCTCGGCGACCAGCTGTGCCTAGGGGCCCGCTGCCGCCCGCGCTTCGCCGCTTCCTGGAGCCTCCCAACATGGCGACGGTGGCGACCGTTGACCCCAAGGGTGCCCCCCAGGCGACCATTGTCTGGTTCGACCTGGAAGGGGAGATGGTGCTGGTGAACACCAAGCTGGACCGGGCCAAGGCCCGCAACCTGGCCCGTGACCCGCGGGTGGCGCTGGCGGTCTTCGACGACTCCAATCCCTACCGCTCGGTGCAGCTGCGAGGGCTGGTGCGGGAGCAGCGCATCGGCGAGCGGGCTGCCGACGACATTCACCGGCTCAGCCGACGCTACACGGGCCACGACTATGGGGAGCCCACCAACCGGATCAGCTATCTGGTCGAGGTCGAATCCTGGTCCAGCTGGGGTCTCTCGGAGGAACGCTGAGGCCGGCTCCGATCAGGGCTGCCCTACCATGAGTGGGGCCTAGCAGAACCAGGTGGAGACCTGATGAACACAATCGACCCAGAGCGAGGGTTGGCTCTTACTCTGGAGGTGGCGGTCCGCTGACTCGGTCAGGCGGAAGGGCGCGTCGAGCCCGGTGACGCCGGACCTTAGTCCGCTGACGCAGCTGAGGGTCGAGTGCAGCGCCTTCCCCGTAGAGGTCCTCGGTAATGTCGCCGATCTCGTCAGGAGCCAACCTTGGCCTTCCCAGGCGCAACTTGCTAACTTGGTGGGGAATACTCGACGCTCGTATTCGCTTGGGCGTCGCGTAGCCTAGTCGCCGCAGGAGAGCGTGGCTCGTTTGTTGCGCCTGCCGGTGTAGTTCGGCAGCTGCCTCGGGCGGGAAGAGCGGCGGGGTTTCCACTCGGACAAAGAACGCCACATCCTGGGGCGGGCACTGGGCCACCGTAAGTGGTGCCCCGGGCTCGGCGGGAAATGGCACGGCAATCAATGGAGCTTCCCCAACGCCCGGTACCTGCTGCCAGACTCGGACCCCGAGCTGCCAGGCGTAGTGGAGGACCCAGGCCCGGAAGAGCGGGTCCACCCCGGCCCTAAGGATGATCCGCACGGTTGGTGCTGGAGCCTCCATGCGGAATGGTCCCTCCTCAGGACGATAGTTGCGCCCCAAGCACATCAGGCGTACCGTCCCTTCGGCCAGGCCATATCGGGCGGCGACCGCCACGGTCCGAGGTACAAAGGTGGTCTGGTAGGCGGCCGGTGACTGGCCGCGCAGCGCCCACCACCCCCACTCCTCTTCAGTGAAGAGCCGGTGCCGATCCAGGGCTCGCAGGCCAGCGCGACGAAGCTGACGAAACTCGGGGGAGGCGCGGAATAGTGCGACCTGTTCGTGGACGTGGTCCACCCAGCGCTGCTCCGGAGGCCGCTTGGGCATCTCGGCTTCAGCCTACCTGTTAAGCGTGGCCTATCGGTAACTCCCCGGATGAGCCCCCCGAGTAGACCCGGTGGGGTGCACAGCCATGAGCCGTCCGTCACCTTGACAATCGAGACGGTCAAGGATCCGGAAGGGCCGGGGGACATCGCCCGGGCGCTGGACCTCGTCTGCCGAGTCGCCGACTCGCGTGGGCCCGAGTTGCCTACGTCTGCCTGCCAGGAGGAGGGCAGCGACACTCCCAACGGCCCAAGGAGAACGCGGTCAGCGATCAGTCCACAAACCCCGGCAGTCTGTCTCCCGAGCACCGCCACTCACTGGTGGTCGGCTCCGGCATTGCTGAGGAGGTCATCGCGGCCCGCGGCTACCGGACTGTGACTGTGCCCGCCGAGCTACACCGGCTCGGGTTCTCCCATGCCCAGTGTCGCGTCCCCGCACTCCTGGTCCCGATCTGGAGTCCGCACGGCGAGATCGTCCTCTACCAATCCCGGCCCGACCAGCCGCGCATCCGTGACGACAAGCCCGTCAAGTACGAGACGCCAGCTGGCAGTCGGATGGCCTTCGACGTGCCTCCGACGCGGTGCCAACTACTTGCGGATCCGACGGTGCCGCTCCTAGTCACCGAAGGTGTGAAGAAGGGCGATGCGCTGGTCACGCACGGCGGCTGCGTGATCGGTCTGCTGGGCGTGTGGAACTGGAGGGGCACCAATGACCGGGGCGGCAAGACCGTGCTGCCGGAGTGGGAACTGGTCGCACTCAACGGCCGCACCGTCTACCTGGTGTTCGATTCGGACCTCATGGAAAAGCGCCTGGTCCACCTGGCCGTGGAACGCCTGAAGGCGTTCCTGGAGAGCCGTGGGGCGACGGCGTCCATCGTCTACTTGCCTCCTGCCGAGAACGGGGCCAAGGTCGGGGTCGACGACTTTCTCTCCGCCGGCCACACCCTGGATGATGTCTTGGCCCTTGCCAGTCCCGAGCTGCGTCCACTCCCGAGGGAGAAGGCGAGGCCTGCTGGCCCCCAAGATGAGAACCCGGCCCTCTGTGTGCCGCGGAAGGCCATTGTCGCCAACCGGCACGATCTGCCCGAGCAAGCAGAGGCCGCGTGGGCGGCCCTGGAGGCTGTCAACGACCCTCCCCACCTCTTCCGGCGGGGAGGGCAGCTCCTCCGGCTCCAACCGGACGACGACGGTCAGCTTGTTGCCGGGCCGCTCGACGCAGACGGGCTCAGGGGAGAGCTGGCTCGGGCCGCGGAGTGGGTCGTGTTGGGAGACGATGACTGTGACCCGGTCCCCGCCTATCCGCCAGTCGCAGTGGTGCGCGACATGCTCTCCACACCCACATTGCCGCTGCCCGGCCTCGCCGTCCTGACCGCACTCCCGTTCGTCACGCCGGACGGGTCAGTGGTGACCAGGCCCGGCTACGACGCCGGTTCTCAATACTTCTACGCGCCCCCACCAGGGTTCCAGCTACGGCCGGTTCCGGAGTGCCCCACACCCGCCCAGGTAGCCGCTGCCCGCGCGCTCATCCTCGACGAGCTGCTTGGCGACTTCCCCTTCGCCGACCCGGCCGATCGGGCCACGGCGATCGCCGCAGTCCTCCTCCCGGCAGTACGGGCACTTATCACCGGTCCGACGCCTCTTCACGTGATCGATGCTCCCAGTCCCGGGTCCGGCAAGGGGCTCCTCGCAGACTGCATCTGTCGGGTGGCCACCGGCCGTCCGGCCGCCATCCTGCCCGCCGTCGACGACGACGACGAGTGGCGCAAGCGGCTCACCGCACTCACGAGCAAGGCCCCGGCGGCGGTCGTCATCGACAACGTGACTGGCGTCCTGGGAGGCGCCGCGCTCTCGGCCGCCCTCACCGCCGAGGTCTGGGAGGGGCGGGTGCTCGGGCAGACCACGATGGTGCGGCTCCTCGTGCGCCACCTCTGGCTCGCGACCGGTAACAACTTGCGGGTGACCGCCGAGCTCGCGCGTCGCACGGTGTTCTCCCGACTCG
>JBEKRL010000082.1:0-7920 GCA_049518775.1 Candidatus Dormibacteria bacterium | reverse complement strand
GCAGCCTCCGTCGGCTAGGGGCTTAGCAGCCCGACGATCTCTTCCAGCGACCAAACACGGTTCATCACCCCGGCTGCCATAGTCGGGGTCCGGGGATACAGGCTGGGTCCTCCGCCCCCGTCGCGGCTCGCCCCCCGGAAGCTCTTCCGAGGTAGAGCTCCGGTCCCGGCCCGATCTCCCGGTGAGGATCTCATGGCCGGCCCACACGCCTATCCCGACGCTGGGCGCGAAGGCCGCTGCGAGCGCCACCCGGACCGGAGAACTTCGGTCTCTGCAGGTGCCCTCTGGAAGTGGGCGGCACAGGGCTGGGGCGGGTCCGCTTTGTTAGTATGGCCCGGATCCCGTGCCCCCTTGGTGAGGTCAGGCTCCCCTGCATCCAGCTGCCCCGGGCGGTGTGAGTTGACCCCCGAGAGGTGCTCCAGGTAGTTTGGAACTGGGACCGGGGGGCCGTCAGGGCCGCGGGAAACTGATGGCCCGGGAGCACGAGACAAGCTGGTGGCAAGACAGCGGGAGGAAACATGAAGAGTACCGTCGCCGGCCCCACTCCGCCCGGCGTGGCTCCGGGTGCCTCGGAGCCGGCCCAGAGGCCGGGACCCGGCACCGGCCTCTTCGTCAGGATGGTCCGTGGCGAGGGTGCCGGCCAGCGCAACCCCCGCCTCGGATACCTCTGCGCCGCCATCGCGGCCCTGGTGAGCGGGGTCTCGGTCTACGTCAACAGCCTGGGGGTCAAGACCTTCACCGACCCGGTCCTGTACACCACCCTCAAGGACGGGGTGATGGGACTGATCCTGCTAATCCCTCTGGCGCTCTCGGCTGGCTGGCGACGCGAGTACCGCACCCTGACGCCCAAGACCTGGGCTTGGCTGGTGCTCCTGGCCCTGGTGGGCGGAAGTGTCTCGTACGCACTGTTCTTCACCGGTCTGAAGCAGACCACAGCAGCAACTGGAGCGGTGTTGAACCACTTCGAGTTCGTGCTGGTGGCCGTTTTTGCCCTGATCTTCCTGCGCGAGCGCATCAGCCCGGTCATGTGGGCAGGCTTCGCGGTGATCCTGCTCGGGCTGCTCTTCGCCTCCGACATGTCGGCCTTCTTGTGGAATCAGGGGGCGCTCTTGGTGCTGGCCTCGACCATCCTCTTCGCGGCCGACTTCGTCATCTCCAAGTACCTGCTCCGCTCGCTCTCCACCCTCTTGGTCATGACCGCGCGGATGACGCTGGGCACACTCATGCTCTTCGCCTATCTCGCGGTCTTCGGCCATCTCGGGGCGATTGCCCACCTCACCGGCACCCAGGGACGCTACGTGCTGGCCAGTGGGGGACTCCTGCTCGTCTTTACCGTCTTCACCTTCACGGCCATCCGGCACGTTCCGGTGGCGGCGGTGGCGGCGATCGGCACCGCAGCTCCGATTGTCACGACCGTCCTGCAGGTGGCCAATACGGGGCAGTGGACCCTCACCGGCAACGCTGACGCGGGCCTGGCGGTGGTGCTGCTGGCGGCGACGGGGGTGCTGGTGCTGGGGATCCGTTCGGAGTCGGCCCGGACCCGCCGGTCCCACGAGGCCGCCGCCTGACGCAGAGGGCGCGCTGAGCTTCGGACCCCACCCGTTCCCTCCCGCCTCGCCCTCCGGCTGGGCCCCGGGCCCGCAAGGCCTCCTTCGCCACGGCACGGCGAGGGGGGATGGTGCGGGGATGGGGGGAGTGAGGCAGTGTTCCCCTGACCTTCGTCCAGTCGCCGGCGCCAGCGATCTCGACGAACCCTTTGGGGGGCGCAGGGCGGAGGCATGTCGGCCCCGCGACCGGGGCCGCCATCAGGCCCAGGCGGCAGGTTCCGTCACTTGCGGGCGGGGACACTTCCCCGGAGAGGTCGCCGACGTGGCACCGGTCCGGCCTTCGGGCCGGTTCAACGCTCACTGACCAGCACCGATTCCCAGCGGCCGGGAGGGAAGCGCCCGAGGCCTGGGTCGGGCGTTCCAGGCCTCAGGTCGCGGCTCACTCCTCCGGCTTCGGCGCGGGGGCATAGGGGAGGTACTCCGGGAACCACACCGCGTCATCGACCTCCCGGGCGACCGCTTGGTCCTCCAGCTGGCGCCCCAACCCCGAGTCCCGCGCCTCCTTGACCACTGCCACAGCGATCTCTCTCGACACCTTGCGGAGGTCGGTGATGGGAGGGAAGAGCCCACCTCGGCCGAGGCGCTGGGACGACACGCATTCCGCCAGCCGGCGGGCGGCGGTCAGGAACATCCGATCGGAAACTTCGGGCGCTCCGGAGACGATGGTCCCGAGGCCGACCCCGGGAAACACGAAGACGTTGTTGGCCTGGGCGACGACGCGACGCCGCCCCCCGTGGACCACCGGGCCGAATGGGCTGCCGGTGGCTACCAGTGCCCGGCCGTCGCTCCAGGCCAGCACATCCTCGGGGATGGCCTCGGACTTGGAGGTTGGATTGGAGAGGGGCAGAACCAACGGATGCCTGGAGCCCCGCGCCAGGCTGCGGATGACCGACTCGCCGAACATGCCCGGCGTGCCGCTGGTCCCGACCAGGACGCCCGGCTTCACCGCGTCGACCACCTGCTCCAGGGTGACCCCGTCCTGGTCCGGCCTGATCCCGTACCGATCGAGTCCAACCTGGTCCAGACCGAAGGGCTGTTTGTCCTCCTCGATGTCGGCGCGGCCCCTGTAGATCAGTCCCTTGGAGTCCAGCAGCACCACGGCCCGAGCGGCCTCCTCCTCAGCCATGCCCTCGTCCACCATGGCCAACCGGATCAGGCTGGCGATTCCTACCCCCGCCGCTCCGGCCCCCAGCATCACGACCCGTTGGCGGGCCAGCGCCTGGCGGCTCTGGCGCAGGCCGGCGAGGATGCCCGCCAGCACCACGGCGGCGGTCCCCTGGATGTCGTCGTTGAAGCTGGGAAGGCGATGGCGATAGAGGTGGAGCAGGCGGAGGGCGTTGTGCTGCTTGAAGTCCTCCCACTGCAGCACCGCGCTGGGATAGACCTCGGCCACCGCGGCCACGAAGGCCTCGATGAACTGATAGTAGGCAGGACCGCGGAGACGCGGACGGCGGATCCCGGTGTAGAGCGGATCGTCGAGCAGCTTCCGGTTGTCGGTGCCGACGTCTAGCGACACCGGCAGCGTCTGCTCCGGGTGCAGCCCGGCACCGGCGGTGTAGAGGGCCAGCTTGCCGATGGGGATGCCGATCCCGCCCGCCCCCTGGTCGCCCAGCCCCAGGATGCGCTCGTTGTCGGTGACGACAATCAGCTTCACTTGCGGATGACCGGCATGACGGATCAGGTCCGCAATGTGCCCGCCGTCGTCCGGGGTGATCCAGAGGCCCCGGGGACGACGCTCCACCAGGCCGAAGTCGGAGCACGCTTCACCCACCGTGGGCGTGTAGATGATCGGAGCGACCTCCTCCAGGTTCTCCAAGACCAGCCGATGGAAGAGGGTCTCGTTTCGGTCCTGCAGGGCCATGAGCCCGATGTACTTCTCGAGGGGGCTGGGCTTGCGGCGCATCCGCTCGATCTCCACCTTGAGCTGGTGGCGCATGGTGACCACGCGAGGGGGCAGCAGCCCTCGGAGCTTCAGCGAGTCGCGCTCAACGGCGGTAAAGGCGCCATCCTTGTTGAGGTGCGGCGTTCTCAGCAGCGCCATTCCGAACTCGGGTACCTCGACGGGCTCTAGCTGGGTTCGCGCTGCGGCGGGTTGACTGCCTGTGGTCGGCTTGGACAAGCCCATTGGACTAGCTCCGACAAGGGTGGATGAAGACGGCGATCCCTACGGTAGTGATCCCGCTGGCCCCGCGGCCACAACTTGAGGCAGGATCTCCGGCCCGGCGTCCCCTGGCACACGTGTGCTCCGGACCGGTGAGGTCCCGTGGAGCGTGATGCCGCGCTGGCCGCCGATTTCGTGGCCGAGGCCGCACCGGCGAGCTTGGGAGGGTCGACGTCGGGTGCCCGCGCCGGCGGGCTCGCTGATGTCGGCTGCTGGGGTCGGGGCCGCCTAGCGGATTCGGCGCCTGGGCGCCTTGGCGCGCCGCTGCTCTCCCTGCTGGCGGTAGCTCAGCTCCATGACGAGCTGCGTGACCACGGCCCTGGCCTCGGCGATGCGGAGAAGGCTGGGATCTTCTATGGCCTGCGCCATGGCTGCCAGGACGTCCAGCCGGCGCTGTACCGAGCGGGCGTCACGAAGCAGCGCCTCGGTCCGCTTGGCGATTGCGCCGGTGGTGGCAGGGGTGTCGTTCTCGTCGGTCAACCACGCGCAGGGTACCGCTTGGCGCCCCCGGTGGCTTCGTGGGCCAGGGGACACCGGAGCGGCTCGGCGACAGGGGGGATGCGGGCCGGGCCCAGCAGGATGATCCGCACCCGGTCGCCGGTTGCGATGCGGGCCCAGCTGGAGCCCCTCGCGGCCGCCCCAGGCGATTCTCCCTGGGGCAGACTGGGTGGGTGCAGGGAGCCATCCGGGACGAGGTCGGCAGCTTCGTCAGTACCGCGGCGCAGTAGCTCGCCGCCGCCGGGCGCGAAGCCTATCGCGGCATTCTGGAGAGCCGCTGAGACCCCCAAGCCCGTATCCCCGAGCCTCGGCCGGGGTGGCTGGGTTGATCGATCATGCGCGGGCTGCTGAGGAGCTCGTCGGGCCGTCTGGCTCTCAATTGACCGCGGCCCTCATGCCGGCTTCTTGGCGCGGACAATGGCGCTCATGACTTGGCCGGCGACGAGAGGTGCGATCGTGGCCGCATCGGCACCTTGATCGGTCAGGAAAACGCGAGCCTCGTCCCCGTCGAAGACCCTGGTGGGCCGCATGTCGACGTCGGTGAACCCGGCGGCGACGAGCCTGGAGCGATACTCGGTCTCTTCCATGGCTCCGGCAAGACACGCGGCCCACAGCGGCACGCTGTCGCTCAGCTCGGCGGGAATCGACCCCCGCACGACGATGTCGGAGACCGCCAACCGACCTCCAGGCCGCAGGACTCGGAAGACTTCGCGGAGCACCCGATCCTTGTCGACCGACAGGTTGATGACGCAGTTGGAGATGACGACATCAACGGTCTCGTCGGGGAGCGGGATGCTCTCGATCTCCCCCTTGAGGAACTCCACGTTCGCGGCCCCGGCCTCGCGAGCGTTGCTTCGGGCCAGCTCCAGCATCTCATCGGTCATGTCCAGCCCGTAGACATGGCCGCCCAGGCCCACCCGCTTAGCGCTGAGAAGTACATCAATACCCCCACCCGACCCCAGGTCCAAGACGGTTTCGCCCTGGTGTAGCTCAGCCACGGCGGTGGGGTTTCCGCAACCCAGGCTGGCCCGGATGGCGGCACTCGGCAGGCCTGCCCGGTCGGCGTCGGAATACAGTGATGCCCCGAACCCCTCTGTGCTGTCAGAGGATGGGCAGCAGGAGGAGTCACAGCAGGCGGTCGGCTCCCCTCCTCTGGCTCCTACCGCGGCCGCCGCGTACCTGGCGCGGACCTGCTCTCGAAGTTCGCCGGGGGCTGGCGAGCTGGGAACCGAATCTGGCACCAGTTCAGCGAGCAGGTTGCGGACGCGCCGGTCGATCTCATCTCGGATGGGGCGGATCTCGGCCAGAGACTTGCCCGCCGGGTCCGCCAGGTCCCAGTCGAGGTAGCGCTTGCCGGGGAAGAAGGGACAGGTGTCTCCGCACCCCATGGTCACCACCACGTCAGAGCGGCGGACCGCCTCAGTGGTCAGCAGCTTGGGGGACTGCTCAGCGAGATCGATGTTGCGCTCGGCCATGGCCAAAACCACCTCCGGGTTGACCTTGCCTGCGGGCTCCGAGCCGGCCGAGAGGACTTCGACCGCATCTCCCGCATAGACTCTCAACAGCGCCGCCGCCATCTGTGAGCGGCCGGCATTGTGGACGCACGCGAAGAGCACTCGCGGTGTCGATCCCATAGTTAGTTCTCCCGGTCTTCAGGGCCAAATGCCGATCGATAGTGTAGCCGTATTCATCGACATCCGTCAATGAGTTGCTACAATCGCTCCGTGGTCCGGATAACCGACCCGCTCCCGACCCGAACGAGGGGATGCTGCAGCCCGGTGGCCGGCCCGCTCGACTCGGCCGTGGCAGACCCGCTCGCGGACGTTTTCAGGGCCCTAGCAGATCCCACCCGAGTTCAGATCCTCCACATGCTCAAGGCGGCTTCGGAGCCGGTCTGCGTCTGCGACCTCACCGCTGTGTTCGAGCTAAGCCAGCCCACGGTCAGCCACCATCTCAGCAAGTTGCGAGAGGCCGGGCTGATCGTCAGCGTCAGGAAGGGAATCTGGACCTTCCACAGCCTGGCGGAACCTCTCCCGGCGGCGGCCAGCGCCGTGGTCGCCCTGGTTCCCTGAGCTCAACCTGTACCTGTCGACGGCCGCGCGGCTGCTCGGTTGTGGGTAGGGATGGCTGAGCGCGGTGAGCCGGGCCTGGCGGGCGTCGGGCGGTGCCTGGAGCCGAGGGGATATCCCAGCTGGGGAACGGGAAGGGGGCCCTGGGGCCGGCTCACCCTGGTGGTCTCGGCGCCCTCCGCTGGCGGTGGGCTTGCCTGGGCCGGATGTTGAATTGGTGCCGGAGTCGACTAAGCAGGCCTCGGCGAGCGGTTGCGCCAGCTTCGGCGTCACCGCCAGGTCTGGGACCGAGGAGCCTCAGGGCTCGGTTGGTTGGCCCATCTTCGCAGCCGGGCCCAGGTGTCCGGACCTGGCTACCCAGCCCTTGCCGTTGGGCGGGCGCGGCTGTACTCTTCGGTCTTGACGCAGCTTTCCAGGGAGTTCGCCCATGACCGTAGCGCACAAGATCGTCGGCAACGCCATGCAACTGGTCGTCTGCCAGCTGGAGGTGGGTCAGACCGTCTACGCGGAAGCCGGCAAGTTCCTGTGGAAGACCACCAACGTCTCCCTGGAAACCCATCTGTCCAATCCGGCACCGCCGCAGGGCGCCGGGGGCGGGCTGTTAGGTAAGGCGCTGGAGGTAGGCAAGCGGGTGATCGCTGGGCAGAGCCTGGCCTTCCAGTACTTCACGCCGATCGGTGGCAACGGGCTCGTGGCCTTCGGCAGCTCCCTGCCGGGTGAGGTGCGCGCCATCGAACTGGACGGCAGTGTCGGATGGTTCACGGAGAAGGATGCGCTGGTCGCTGCTGAGAGCGGGGTCAACTTCGACATTGCGTTCGCCGGATTGCGAACCGGTCGGCGTGGCGGAACGGGATTCGTGCTTGAGAAGTTCACTGGCTCGGGGACCCTGCTGATCGCTTCTGCGGGCAACTTCATCGAGCTGAACCCATCCAAGTACGGTGGCAAGATTCAGGTCCACGCGGGCTGCCTGGTCGGGTTCCAGGACACGGTCCGCTACAGCGTCGAGTACATCGGGGGGCTGAACGCGCAGACTGCCATGACGGCCATGTTCGGGGGCGAAGGGTTCAGCCTAGCCACTCTGGAAGGCGACGGGGCGGTCATCCTCCAGTCGACCAATCTGCACGGTTTGGCAGAGACGCTGGAGAGACTGATGAGTCACGAAGGTAGCGACAGAGGCCACGCCGGCGTGGGCGGGATGTTCGGCCAGTCTGTCTGACCGTTCTGAACAGAGGAGGAAGTTATCGTGGGGTTGATGGACAAGCTCAAGGAGCAGGCGGGGCAGGTGGCGACCAAGGCGCAGGAGGGCACTGCCCAGGTCCAGGCCAAGTTCGACGCGGCGCAGGCCAAGCGCGCCAACGACGTGCTACTGCATGATCTGGGTGCCGCCTACTTCGCGGAACAGCGCCAGGGCGGACCGCACGACGCGGTCGACAAGGCGCTGGCAGCACTCGACGCGCATGCCAGCCAGGTCGGCGCGGTCGACACATCCACCACCGGGGCGCAGCCCATGCCGACCCAGGCGGCACCGCCTTCGGGATCGTCACCGGCGGGCGACTTCAAGCTCGACGACATGTGAGCGAAGGGG
>JBEKRL010000081.1:0-8275 GCA_049518775.1 Candidatus Dormibacteria bacterium | reverse complement strand
GCCCCGGCCTGGCGGAGCCACCTCTCCTTGGCGGCGCATTCCTGGACGTAGTTCTCCCCCAGGGATTGGAGGCCGGCCGCGGTCGCCTCCAGCACCAGCTCGGGGGGCTGGCCCTTGGTGACCCCCAGCAGTTCGACGCTGCCCTCGGCGCGGCCGGCCTGGCGCTCGGCCGAGCGGATCTCGGCGACCAGCGCAGCCAGCCGCTCCTCCACAGCCGGCCCGCTCATCGGGAGCGGCGTCGGACCGGGGGCGGGGCCGACTCTTCCTGAGGGGCGCCCCGGAGCAGGTGGTCGATCTCGTTGCGGACCTCGGAGACGTCCCGGAAGGAACGGTAGACCGAAGCGAAGCGCACGTAGGCGACGTCGTCCAGGAGGCGCAGGTGCTCCATCACCAGCTCCCCCACCTCGACGCTGGGCAGCTCGGAGTGTCCCCGGCCGCGCAGCTCGGCCTCGATCTCCTCCACCATCTGGGAGATCCGGGAGGGGGAGATGTCCCGCTTCTTGCAGGCGTTCATCAGGCCTTGGAAGAGCTTGGCCCGGTCAAAGTCCTCGCGGCGCCCGTCCTTCTTGACGATGTAGAAGGGGATCGACTCGATCCGCTCGTAGGTGGTGAAACGCTTCCCGCAGCTGTTGCAGGCGCGCCGGCGCCGAATCGCCTCACCGGTCTCCGAGTCACGGGAGTCCACGACCCGGAGGTCGTCGTGGTTGCAGTATGGGCAGCGCACGCTCACTCCAAATCGAATGTCTTGGCCCACCCCGAGATCTGGGGGTTCGGCGCGAATTGTATACCCCATCTTGTGCCTTCTTTGAGCCGGACCGCTGACTTGTGCCCCACCTGCTGCGGGCCGACTGCGGAGTCGGACCGGGCCGGGTGAGTCGGGCCCAAGCGGTGGGATCCGGTGCGCCCCGAAGGCTCCCGAAGTCGGCTAGTGCCCCGCTCTGCTCGCGGTCAGCGGTTCACCGCGCTCATGTCGCTGTAGCGGTCGCCGCGGGCGGCCCCGACCGGTAGGAGTTCGTCCAGTTGCCGCAGCGTCTCCTCGTCCAGCACCAGTTCGGCGGCGGCCGCGTTCTCCTCCAGGTAGTGGCGGCGCCTGGTGCCGGGAATGGGGACGACGTCCTGGCCCTGGTGCAGCACCCAGGCCAGGGCGAGCTGGCCGGCGGTGGCGTCCTTGGCTTCGGCGATCTCGCGGATCCCGGCCACCAGCCGAAGGTTGTGGTCTCGGTTCTCACCCAGGAAGCGGGGGTACCGAGCGGCCCGGGAGTCACCCTCGGCCAGCTCCGCGGGCCCGGCCACGCGGCCGGTCAGCATGCCCCGCCCGAGCGGGCTGTAGGCGACGAACCCGATCCCCAGCTCCCGGAGGGTGGGCAGGATCTCAGCCTCGGGCTCCCGGCTGAACAGCGAGTACTCGGTCTGGAGGGCGGAAATGGGGTGGATGGCGTGGGCCCGGCGGATGGTGGCGGGCGCCGCCTCGGAGAGCCCCAGATAGCGAACCTTGCCCTGGTCCACCAGCTCCGACATGGCCCCCACCGTCTCCTCGATGGGGACCAGGGGGTCGACGCGGTGCTGGTAGTAGAGGTCGATGCAGTCCACCTGGAGCCGGCCGAGGGAGGCATCGCAGGCTGCCCGGACATAGTCGGGGCGGCCATTGATCCCGACCCAGGAGCCGTCCGAGCGGCGTTCATTGCCGAACTTGGTGGCCAGGACCACCTCCTCGCGGCGGCCAGCGATGGCCGCTCCCACCAGCTTCTCGTTGCTGAAGGGCCCATACATGTCGGCGGTGTCGAGGAAGTTGATGCCCAGCTCCAGGGCGTGGTGGATGGTGGCGGTGGACTCCTGGTCGTCCCCTGGGCCGTAGAACTCGGACATGCCCATGCAGCCCAGCCCCATGGCAGAAACCGTCAGACCCTGACCTCCTAGCTTCCGCTGCTCCACGGCTGCCTCCTTGAGTGGAACCCCATCCTGAACCCCCATGGTAGCTTCGGCCGCAGCGGAGCCCATGGCGTAGCACCTCTCGCCCCCCAGGACCCCACCCGGATCGAATCCAACCCCGTCCCCGGGCCGAGCCCCTCCCGGCGGGGCCCTTCCCAGGCGGAGGTCAGCGGGCCTCGCCGCCGAGCAGGCCGACCGGGCAGCTGACCCCGGTCCCGCCCACACCGCAGTAGCCGCCCTGGTTCTTGTCCAGGTACTGCTGGTGGTACTGCTCGGCGTAGTAGAAGGGCCCGGCCTCCACGATCTCGGTGGTGATCTGGCCCAGCCCAGCCGCGTGCAGCGCTTGCTGGTACTGCTCGCGGGAGGCCTCGGCGATCCGCCGCTGCCCCGGGTTGAGGCAGTAGATGGCGGAGCGATACTGGGTTCCCACGTCGGCCCCCTGGCGCATCCCCTGAGTGGGGTCGTGGCTCTCCCAGAAGGTTTGCAGCAGCCGCTGGTATGAGATCCGGTTGGGGTCGAATACCACCAGCACCACCTCGGCGTGGCCGGTGCGACCCGAGCAGACCTCCTGGTAGGTGGGGTTGGGGGTGAGCCCGCCCCCATACCCGGCGGCGGTGGTGTAAACCCCCTCCAGCCCCCAGAAGTCACGCTCCGCGCCCCAGAAGCAGCCCAGGCCGAAGACGGCCCTCTCCATTCCCTCGGGGAAGGGTGGCTTGATCGGGTGGCCCAGGACCGTGTGGAGGCCGCTGACGCTCAGTTCCTCCTGGCGGCCGGGCAGCGCTCGGTCGGGGTCGGGCATCGTGGTCTTGGCGCCGAAGAGTCTCATCACCATCTCGCCTCTCTTGAACCAGGGCTCGACCCTACACCGGACGTCGCCGGGCCGCGGGCACAGCATGCCCAGATGTTGGCCGGCTCCTCCGACCGGAACTGGGCGGCCGCCGCGGGGGGCCCAGCCGCAGCTCGAGGCGGACCGCAGCGCCGTCTGGGGACTCAGACCGCCGGCGCCCCGAGGGCGGGGTCGGGCCTTCTCACTTCTCGAGCTGCACGCCTGGGGCCAGGTCGACCCGGTAGCCGACTCCGAAGACGGTGTTGATCCGGAAGGGCATGGTGGGGAAGGCCTCGAACTTCTCCCGCAACCAGCGGATGTGCACGGCCACGGTCTTGCTGTCGCCCTTGAACTCGGTCCCCCAGACGGCCTGGAGCAGCGCGTCGCGACTGTGCACCTTGCCGGGGTGGCCGAGGAGGAACCGGAGGAGGGCGAACTCTCGGGGGCTCATCCTGACCTCGCGCTCGCCCAGCGAGACCCGGCGCGCGGAGGCATCCAGCACGAACTCCCCGACCTTCAGTCGCTCCGGGGCCGGAGTGGGGCGGGGCGGGCGCTCGGCCCGGCGGAGCAGGGCCTCCACCCGGGCCAGGAACTCCTTCACCCCGAAAGGCTTGGTCATGTAGTCGTCGGCGCCCAGGGCCAGACCCTTGACCTTGTCCAGCTCCGAGCCCCTGGCGGTCAGCATCAGGATGGGGATGTCGGACTCCTCCCGAAGGATCCGGCAGACCTCCTCGCCGGTGAGCTCGGGAAGCATCAGGTCCAGCACCACCAGGTCGGGCGACTTGGTGCGGGCGGCCTCCAGCCCCTGGGTCCCGGTGCCCGCCTCCAGCACCACGTAGCTGGTGGCGGCGAGGTTGTAGCGAAGGGTCATCCGCACCGACTCGTCGTCCTCGACGAGAAGTACCCTCCGCCCCCGGCCCGCGCTGACCTTGGTCTCGGCCACCTATCCCAGCTCGACCAGATGGCCGGTCTTGAGGAAGACCACGTCCTCGGCGATGTTGGTGACCCGGTCGGCGATGCGCTCCAGGTTGTGGGCGATGAAGATCAGGTTGGTGGCGGGGTAGGCCCAGTCCGGCTGCTCGCGCATGATCTCGACCATGTCCTCGAAGACCCGGTGGTAGATGCGGTCGATCCGATCGTCGCGGGCGGCGATGTCCTGGGCCCGGCTGTGGTCGCCGGCGGTGACCGCCTCCAGGATGTCCCGCACCTGTTCCTCGACGTAGCTGCCCATTCTCACGATGCTGTCCAGCCGGGGCCGGGAGTCGAGCTCGATCAGCGGCAGCGCGTAGCGGGCGCAGCTCTTGGCGTGGTCGCCCATGCGCTCCAGCTCCGACGCCATCAGCATGAGCCCGAAGACCTCGTTCAGCTGGGGGCCGGTGGGGTGCCGGACGGAGAGCACCGTCAGCCCTCTCTCCCGCTCCTGGCGGTGGCGCTCGTTGAGGTGGACGTCCCCGCTCACCACCGCCCGGAGCCGCTCACCGTCGTGGGCCTCGAGGCCGGACATGGCGTTGGCCACTCCCTCGGCCACCAGCTCGCCCAGCACCCGGACCCCGTCCCTGAGGGCGGCCAGGTCGGCGTCGAACTCGGCCGTCTCCTGCGCTTCCACATGGCGATACTAGTGGAGTCGGATTGTCGCCACTGTCCTCAGGGACGGCGCAGCGCGATCCTCACCAGGGTGCCCTGGCCCGGGGTGCTGCTGACCTCGATTTCCCCCCCCTGAAGTTCCACCGCCTGCTTGGCAATGGTCAGCCCCAGGCCGGTGCTCCGGCCCGTCCGGGAGCGGTCCCCGGTGTAGAAGCGGTCGAAGATGCGGGGCAGCTGGCTGACCGGGATGCCTGCCCCGTTGTCCCTCACCGAGATCCCCGGGTTTCCCCTCGCCGGCGCCACCGTCACCGTCACCGAGCCCGGGGGCGGGGTGAACTTGAGGGCGTTGTCGATCACGTTGCTCAGAGCTCGCTCCAGCCGGGCCGGATCGGCCAGGGCCATGCTAGGCCCGCCCCGCACCGAGAGCCCCAGGCCCCGCTGCTTGGCCATGGGCCGCATCCCGTCGACCGCCTTGTTGGTGAGCGCTCGCAGCTCCACGACCTGGATCTGCACCTGGTCCACCCCTGCCTCCAGCCGGCTCAGGTCGAGGATCCCGCTCACCAGGCCGTGGAGCCGCTCCGCCTCGGTGGCGATCCGCGAGGCGAAGAGTTTGGTCGCCTCGGGGTCGTCGCGGGCCTCGCCGATGAGGGTCTCGGCCATGAGCCGAAGGCTGGCCAGCGGGGTGCGGAGGTCGTGGGAAAGGTTGGAGATGAGCTCTCGGGTGGCGTCGCTCAGCCTCTGCTCGTGGGTGATGTCGGTCAGGATCAGGAGCACCTGGAACCCACCGCCGGCCGGCCTCAGGGGTGCTCCCACAGCCATCAGCACCCTTCGCGAGTGGTCGTGCCGCAGCTCGGCCCTCGCGACGGCGCCGGTCTCCAGCACCCGCGACACCAGGTCGGCGGCCTTCGGCTCGTCGAGGAGCTGGTTGAGGGGGGAGCCGGGGAGCGGCGGCGACGGCTCAGCCCCGTCCAACGGCCGGGGCGGGGCCAGCAGCCAGGCGGCGTTGGGGCTGGCCCAGACCAGTGTGCGCGCAGAGTCCACGATCAGGACCGCGTCGGAGCCCAGGCTGGTCAGGTAGGCGAGCACCGCCGCGGGCTCGTCCGGCAGCTGGCCTCCTCCCGCGTGGGTGGGGGCGACCGCGGTCATCGCTGGTCCCAGCCGCCCCCGGGGTCAGCCCGGCCCAGGTAGACCGCCTGGGTGACCCTGTCCTTGTCGTCCGGGAGATCGAGCCGCCAGACTCCGCCCTTGGGGCAGCGCGAACCGGGTGCGGCCCCGGCCGCCTCCAGGACGGGAGGTATGAAGTCGCCGTGGCAGCAGACGGCCACCCGCCGGGCGCCACGGCCGAAGTAGACCCGGAAGAGGCCACTCAGCTCGCCCTCCGCGGAGGTCCGGTCCATCACCGGGCCTCCCTCGAGGAGGCGGCTGTCATCCTCCACCGAGAGGGCCTGCCCGTGGGCCAGGGGGAGCAGGGTGTCATGGCATCGGATCGCCGGGCTGCTGTAGTGGGCACTGATTCCGGCGTCCGCCAGCAGATCGGCGAGGACCGCCGCTTGGCGCCAGCCCATCTCGTTCAGGGGCCGCAGCCAGTCCGGGCGCGACCAACCGTCCCTCTCCTGGGCGATCGCGTGGCGGACGAGATAGAGACTTCGCACCCCGATCTCAGAAGTATAGGGATGGCCGGGACCGGCCCAACCGCTCACACTATGGAGGTGTGCTTTGCCTGGCCCTGGCAATGAAGGGCGGCCGAGGAGCGGGCGTCCGCCGTTGACCAAGGCGCCCCGGTTTGCCGCCATTGACGTGGGCAGCAACACCATCCACCTGCTGGTGGCCAGCTGCGCTCCCCACCGGCTCCCGATTCCCGTGCTCCGGCGCCGGGAGTTCGTTCAACTGGGGCGCGACGTCCAGGCCGTGGGGGCGATCGGACCGCAGCGGTTGGAGTTCGCCAGCCGGACCCTGCGGGCCCAGGTCGACGCGGCCAGACGCGCCGGCGCGACCTCGATCGCCATCGGGGCGACTCAGGCGCTGCGCTCGGCCAGCAACGGCCCCGAGATCGCCGAGCGTCTGACCGCGGCGGTGGAGGCGGGGCCGGTCCGGATCCTGCCTCCTGGGGTGGAGGCTCAGCTCGCCTTCGACGGCGCCACCATGACCATCTCACCCGGCCGGGCCACCCTGGTGCTGGACATCGGCGGGGCTTCCGCTCAGATCATCTGGGGCTTGGCCGGAGGCTTCTGCCGCCACAGCTCGCTCCCCTTGGGCTCGGGATCGATCGCGGGCCTGGCTCGCTCCGACCCTCCCACTGAGGAGGAGTGGCGAGCCATGGAGCGACGGGTGGGCCAGCTGATCCCCGACCTGGTCCCGCTCTCGCTGCAACCGGTGGCGCTCGGGATCGGGGGCACCATCACCAACCTGCCCCGGCTGCTGGGCAAGCGCAGGGGCGCGGTGCTGCGGCTGAGGGACGTGGAGGTCTCGATCGAGACCTTCCGGGAGCGGCCGGTGACCGATCTCGCGGAGCGCTTTGCCGTGGACCTGGAGAGGGTGCGTCTCTGCCGCGGGGGCGCGCTGATCCTGGCGCAGATGATGGACCTGCTCCGGCTGCGCACGATCCGGAGCTCGGAGCGGGGACTGCGGGACGGCATGATCGCCGCGCTGCTGGGCCGGGGAGAGGCGTGGTGGCAGCTGCCCGAGCCGGATGGCGACGGAGCGGTGGCGGAGGCGCGGACGGAGCTCGCGGCCCTCTTTGGCTGACGGCCCCGCCTGTTGCGAGTTGGCCGCCGGATGCATCGAGGAGCGCGCTGAGGCCCTCCGCTGGGCCCTGGCCCGGCTGCCACTGCCCGGTGATGCCACGGCCGTCCACGACGCCCGGGTGACGATGCGGAGGCTGGAGGCGGCATGGAGCGGATTCGCCAGCTGTCTGGTGGTCTCCCCCAGGCGTAGCCGCCGGCTGCTCCGCTCCGGGCGGCAGCTGGGGGAGCTGCGCGACGCAGAGGTTCGCCTGGATCTCCTCGACCAGGTCCTGGGCCCGGTGGCGGTCTGGCGGGATCGGAGCGACGACCCCCGCAGCGCGGCGGGCGGCGCCGGCCAGCTGGTGCTCCGCCGGGAGGACCGGGTGCGACCGGGATTGCGAGGACTGGAGATGGAGGCCCGGCGCGCCCTCGCCGACAGCGCCGATCGCGAGATCGGCCGGCTCCGTGCTCAGCTGCTGACCGGGCCCGTGCTCGGCCAGCTCGAGAGCCTCACCCGGTTGCCGAAGCTACGTGAGGGCCATCCCGGCACCACCAGCGCTGGGGATTTGGCGGCGCGGCAGCTGCTCCCGCGCTTCAAGCGGGCGGCCCGACCGCGAGCGGGGGAGGCTGGGCTGCACCAGCGGCGGATCGAGCTGCGCAAGCTCCGCTACCGATTGGAACTCTTCGTACCAGTGCTGGGGCGCGGCCACCAGACCGTGCTCCAGGAGCTGCGCCAGCTCGTGCAGGGATCCTCGCAGCAGCTGCCCCATGAGCTGAGGCCTGCGCTGAGACGTCTGGTGGTGAGGGTCGAGCTGGAGCAGCAGGTGTCCGAGGAGGCTGCCGAGGCTCAGCTGGCCCGCCTTGACCAGAGTGGGTGGTGGGCGACGGCTCGGGCAGCCTGCCTCAGCTGAGCCCCAGGTCGGCGAGCCGCCGCTGGCCGAATGGGGCCCGATCTCGGGGCGTTCGCGGGGCCATGTCCGGGGCACGCCGCCGGCCCCAGCGCGCCCAGTCTGAGGCCCCGGCGCGGCTCCTGACGGTGCCGGGCGGTGGCTGGGGCGCCCGCCCTGAAGGCTGGGACCGGATGGGCTCCCCCACACGATCCTGGCGAGGCGGAGCCCGCCGCTCTGGAGGAGTTCAGCCTGCAGCGGTCGGCCTGAGTCGGAGGATCAGTCCGTCCGAGGCCAGGATGGCCCCAGGCACCGGCGCTCGCTCG
>JBEKRL010000080.1:0-13742 GCA_049518775.1 Candidatus Dormibacteria bacterium | reverse complement strand
GACTCGGTCGCTGCCGCCTCACGAGGCCGGGAGCCCGGCGACCATCCGTTCAGGCGATCTATTCCGCTGCACCTATCGTTGGCGACCAGCTTGGTCCATCAGCCCGGCCCCCTCGAGCCAGTCGAGGACCAGCTCCTCCAGTACCCCGAGCGGGACGGCGCCGTTACCGAGGACCACCCCATGGAAGTCTCGGATGTCGAATCGGGCACCCAGCTGCTTCTCCGCCACCGCCCGCAGCCGGCGGATCTCCCGGCAGCCGACCATGTAGGCCAACGCCTGACCCGGCCAGGCGATGTAGCGATCGATCTCGTTCCTGACGTTTGCCAGCGGTGTGGCGGTGTTTTCCCACATGTAGTCCATAGCCTGCTGGCGCGGCCATCCGAAGTAGTGCATGCCGGTGTCCACCACCAGTCGGCAGGCCCGCAGCGCATCGAAGGAGAGCATTCCCAAGCGCTGGAGGTCTGACGTGTACAGGCCCATCTCGTCCGCGAGCCGCTCGCAGTAGAGCCCCCATCCCTCGATGTAGCTGCAAACCTCCGTGTCCAGGAACCGCCGATAGGTGGGCAGTGCCTTGAGGGTCTGGGCCGAGGCTAACTGAAGGTGGTGTCCTGGGGTGCTCTCATGGAACGCGAGAGCCTCATATTCGTAGACGAAGCGCTCTTGGGGGCTGGCGGTCAGCACACAGTGCGCCCCTGGACGGCTGCCATCGGCGGACGGCGGGCGATAGTAGGCGAGTGCCTCGTTGTCCTCCTCCAGCGGACTGATCTCCTCGATGACGCACGGAGCGATCTCGTAGGGGGGGAACCAGCGATCGCGGGCGGCTTCGGCGCGGCTCAGCGCGTCGGTAACCATCCTGACGATCTGGCCTGTGTCAGCGAACCGCAGGGAGGGATCGTCTCGGAGCCGGCGCTGGATCTCGCGGACATCGGTCGTCCCCAGAACGCCGCCGCCGAGCTCGGCCCACTCGGCCTGAAGGTCCTCGATCCGGTCGAGCCCGATCTGGTGGATGTCCTCTGGCGAAAGCTCGCTGGTGGTGTGGCGGCGGACGGCGGCGCGATAGCCGCTCTCGCCGCCGGGGACGAACCGGATCCCCACCCGTTCGTCGCCCCGAGCCACTGGCAGGAGTTCCTCTTGAAGAACCATCCGCAGCCGCTGCATCGCGGGGCGTACCTCCAAGTCCACGACCTCAGCCATCCGACCCCGGACTCGACCGTGGGGGAGGCCGGGTGGGAGAGGAAGGCTGAGGAGGGTGTCCTCGGCCAGGTCCAGGCCGAGGTGCCGGTCCAGTTGGTCGATCGCCTGGAGCACGCCGACCCGGGTGGGCAGCCGGCCGTCGGCCTTGGCCTGGAGATAGCGCGCCAGGATCGCGTCGAAATATCCGGGCAGCCTGGAGAGGCGCTCCAGGTAGCCGTCCACCGCCGCCCCGTCGCCGAGCCGAGCCGAGGGCACCGCCTGGAAGGCCATCGCCTGGGGCGAGACATAACCGGCGGCGGAGGCGTTGGTCTCCCACAGGCCGTGCTCCAGGTCTGAGCGGGCACCCTCGGCGAGACGACTGAGGACGGCGTGGTTGATGCGGTCAGCACGGTCGAGCGAGCCGGGCTCGATGGCCGCCAGGGCGGACTCGATGCTGGCGAAGCGGGCCGCGTTGCGCCGGGCCCCTGAGCGACTTGGATCGGGCACCAGGGAGTTGAACTCGATCACGCCCAGCAGGGTCGCATTGAACGGATCCGAGGAATGCATCACCTGGAAGAACTGCTCACTGAGGCGGGCCAGATCCGGGTTAGGACCGGCATCTACCACAGCCGCTCCTCGGCAACACTCCGCGGAATCTGATGGCCTAAGACGGCCCCAACCTGGCGGCGGGGCCCGGCGCTCACCATCTCCTCTGATCCACTGCCCAAGCCCGGTGAGTGGGTGGATCCTCTGCCCCGCTGCCGGTGCGGGCGTTTCTGCTGGTGCCTGGCGTTCACAGCGGCCTCAGCTGGCTCGCAGCCGGTGAGGGCCGTCGCCTAGCAACCTCCAAAGGCGCTCCCAGGCCCGCATCCCCTCTCGGAGACGGCGGATGCGCATGTACTCGTTGGGAGCGTGGAGCCGCTCGTCGGCTGTCGAGAAGGAGAAGAAGAGGGTCTTGGCCCCGAGGATATCCTCGAAGAGCACCGTGGCCGGCAAGGTCCCGCCGATCTTGGCCAACAGGACCGGCTGGTCTGGGTAGACGTGATTGAGCGCCGCGGTCGCGGCCCGCACTGCCGGGTGGTCCGGGGAGATCGTGTAGGCGGGCACTCCGCCGGGGTCGGCGCGAACGGTGACCCGGATCCCTGTGACCGGCTGGGCCGCCACGTGATCGGCGATCGCTTGGAGGACCGCGTCTGGATCCTGGCATGGGACCAGCCGGCACGAGACATGGCCGGTCGCGATGTGAGGGATCACCGTGTACTTGCCGCCGCCCTTCACCCCGTTGATCTCGAGCGTGGGCCTCTCCCAGAGCCGCTCCAGGGTGGAGTAACCGGGCTCCCCGTACAAATCGGGGACGCCGAGTCGGCACTGGAAGTCCGCTTCGTCGAACGCCACGCGGGAGATTTCCTCCCGACGAGATGGGCCCAGCTCCGGAATCCCATCGTAGAAGCCGGGCACGGCAACAGCGCCGTCGATGGTGTGCAGGCTGGCCAGGACTTGAACCAGCGCGTGGAGCGGGTTGGCGACGGTGCCCCCGTAGCGCCCGGAGTGGAGGTCCCCGTCCGCCCCCGTCACCTCGATATCCAGGCCCACCAGGCCTTTGGAACCCACCGACAACGAGGGCTCGTTGGGCCGCCACATCGCGCCGTCGGCCGAGATGACCAGTTCGGCGGACAGCTCCTTGGAGCGCCCTCTGACAAAGTTGGCGAAGTTGGGGCTGCCGATCTCCTCCTCACCCTCGAAGACGAACTTGACGTGCACCGGGGCGGCCCCCTCCTGGGCGGCGAAGGCCTGAGCCACCTTGAGCACGATGAAGACCGGGCCCTTGTCGTCGGTCGCGCCCCGGCCGCGCATGACCTCACCGTCCACGGTCAGCTCGAAGGGCGGCGAGACCCACTCCGCCAGGCTGCCGGTCGGCTGGACGTCGTAATGGCCGTAGACCAACACCGTCGGGGCCCCCGAGGGACCTGCCAACTCGCCCAGGACGACCGGGTTGCCTTCCGTCTCCACGATCCTGCCCTGGGCAAACCGGACCTGATCGGCAAGCCAGGCGGCCGCTCGGCGCATCGTCTCCGGGGTGGCGTCGCGGCTCACGCTGGGGATGGCCACAAACTCGGACAGCTGCCTGACGTACTCGGCGTCGGAGTCGCTAAAAGAGACCATGGCCGCCATCGATCGAGATTGTTTGTCCGGTCACCCAGGAGGAGGCCTCGGAGACGAAGAAGCGCACGCCGTTGGCGATGTCCGCAGGGCTCCCGAGGCGGCGGACCGCGATGGCCTCAACCAGCCGGGCCTGACCCTCGGGACCGTAGCCCTCCCACTGTCGGATGGTGGTCGGATTGGAGAGCACAAAGCCGGGAGCGATGCAGTTGACCGTAATGCCGAACTGTCCCAGTTCGTGGGCCAACTGCCGGGTGAGCCCGATCTGACCCGCCTTGGAACTGGCGTAGGCCTGAATTCCCGTCAGGCTGACACTGCGGCCAGCACCCGACGAGATGTTGACGATCCGCCCCCAACCCCGCCCCTTCATTCCGGGGACCACCGCGCGACTGCAGTGGAAGGTGCTGGTCAGGTTGGCGTCCACGATCGCCTTCCAGTCTGCGTCGGAGACCTCTTCGATGGGCTGGTAGGTCTGGCCGCAAACGCCTCCGGCGTTGTTGACCAGGATGTCCACCTGGCCGACCCCGGCCAAGAAGGCCTTGACCGCTTCCGGGTCGGTGAGGTCAACGCTGTCCTTGTCAACGCCGTACACCGTCGCGCCATCAGCCTCGAGCGCGGCTGCGATGGCTGCACCGATCCCGTGGGCGGTCCCGGTGACCACGGCCACGGGATGGTCGGGCCGTCTCCCGGCGGGTTGAGATCGGGGGCTAAGCGTCGCTGGAATCAAGGTCGCACCTCCCTCAGCTGGCGGCCGCGCCCGGGCACTCCCGGGTGATTGCTCGGGGGTCCTGCCCCGGTCACGGTCTCGGCTCCCAGGCTTCGCCTAGCAGTCGCAGGATGTTGCCGCCCAGGACCTTCAGGATGTCGGCGTCCGGGTATCCGTGGGTGACCAGCCAGCGCACGATGTTGGGAAAGGACTCGGCGGGGCTCTCCAACCCGTCGACCCACTCCACCCGCTCGAATTGCAGGGGCGGGTTGGGAAGAGACAGCCCGGACCCGAAGCGTTCGTCCACCACCCGGTGCAGGCCAACGTGATCTCCGAAGAGGGTGTCCGGTCCGAAGGCCACGTGGTCGATGCCCACCAGTTCGCAGCAGTACTCGAAGTGGGCCATGTAGCTGTCGATGGTGTGGCGCCGCTGACCGGAGGTCAGCGTAGTGTGGGGAGCCGCCTCGATTCCGATGATTCCCCCCCTTCCGGCACAGTCGCGGATCACCTCATCCGGCTTCATCCGTGCCGTCGGCCAGAGCGCGCGCGCTCCGGCGTGGGAGATCGAGATTGGGGCGGTGCTGGCCTCGATGACCTCGAGCGTGGTGCGGTCACCGGCGTGGGAGCAGTCGACGAGGATCCCCAGCTGGTTCATTCTTCTCACCGCCCGGCGGCCGAACGCGGACAGCCCGCCGTCGCTAGCCTCCGCCAGGCCGCCGCCGAGGGAGTTGGCCTCGCTGTAGGTCACCCCGACGGCGCGGATCCCGAAGCCGTAGAGGATGTCCAGCCGGTCGAGCTCGTTCTCGATGGGGGTGGCCGACTCGATTGCCAGGATCACGCCCAGTTGCCCATTCTCTCGGGCAGCCGCGATGTCGGCGCGCCGGTGGACAATCCGGAGAAAGTCCTGATGAGCGATGTCGCAGAGCCGCATTCCCAGGTCGGCCAGCGTGTCGTCCCACTTCCAACCCATCAGCGAGTTGATCTGTCCCTCGCCGTCGGCGAGGTTGTCGAAGATGGCGTCCAGCCCGGACCGGCTCAGGCCCAGGTAGCCGGTGACGTCGCGGCCGTGCCGGCGGTACTCGAAGAGCTGCTCGGCGTCAGCGGGGATCACTGTGGGATGGTCGTGGAAGGAGATCACCGGCCCTTGCTCGAGCAGCTGCTGGACCCGAGCCTCCTGCGCTTCGGATGTCGGGACCGGCTGGGACGGTACCCGGTCAATCTGGGCGGCGAGATCGAAGACCCGGTAGTCCACACCGGGCACCAAGTAGTCGTAGGAGCGGTATCCGCGGTACCTGGTCTTCTTCATCGCGTCAACCTCACGAGTGGCCCGCATGGAGCCGGGCGGTCTCGGCCGCCAGCGGGCAGCTGGGGCGCGAGAGTGAGGTCACCCAATCGTGGGTTCATGCCAGCATGGCCTTGATCGACGTCCGGGCTGACATGGCGGCGTAGCCTTGGGCGACGCTCTCCAGAGGCAGGGTCAGGTCGAACAGCGGACTGGGGTCGAGCGTCCCGGCGCTGACCCGGCCGATCAGGTCGGACAGATAGTGGCGCACTGGGGCTATCCCCAGGCTGATGTGTAGCTGGTGGAAGAAGGGATCGAGGAGTGGCAGTTGCGGCGTGGTGTGGGGAACCCCAACGGCGCCGATCGAGCCTCCATCCCTTGCCATTCCCACAGCCGTTCCCACGGCCTCCACCACGTGCCGGACACCGAGTCCGCCGGTGAGCTCGCGCACGGCGGCGATGCCATCCTCCCCTCGTAGGGTGACGACGTCGGTGGCGCCGAAGGCCCTGCCCACCAGCTGCCGGTCGGGATGTCGGCTCATGAGAATCACCCGTTCGGCGCCGAGGATCTGACGGGCGCCGAGCACCGCACACAGACCGACGGCTCCGTCGCCCACCACCGCCACCGTTGCCCCCACGTCGGTCCCGGCCAGCACCGCTCCATGGAGGCCGGTGGCGACCACGTCGGTGAGACCGAGGAGTCCGGGCAACAACTGCTCGCCAACCGCCGCCAGACCACCTGGCACCGCCACCAGGGTGCCGTCCGCCTGGGGTACCCGGACCGCTTCCCCCTGTCCCCCGTCGGTTCCCGCTGCCCCGAAGGTCCCCCCGTTCACGCAGGCGGTCTGCAGGCCATCAAGGCAAGCGGGGCAGGTGTTGTCCGACCACTGGAACGGCGCCACGACGAGGTCACCCACGGAGAGCGTGACCACCTCCTCGCCGACGGCCTCCACGATCCCGATGAACTCGTGGCCGAGCCGGGATCCTGGCGGGCGGGTGATGATGCCTCGATAGGCCCACAGGTCTGAGCCGCACACGCAGGACCGGAGAACTCGGACCACAGCGTCGGTGGTGGTTGTGAGCGCGGCGTCGGGGACGTCGGCCACCACCACCTGGCCAGCTGCCTGATAGATCGCCGCCCGCATTCAGCCCCGCCTCCCCCGCCGGTGACATCCCTTCATGCGACCGGCGGCTCCCGTCGTGGGACATCCAGGATCGCCTCCACTCGGCTTGCCGCGGCCAGGAGCTGGGCATCGCCACCACGGGCAGCGGAGAGCTGCAGGCCGATGGGGAGGCCGGCTCGGCTCCATCCGCACTGCAGGGCCAGCGCTGGCGCCCCGGTGACGTTGAAGACCCTGGTGAACCTGCTCTCCATGGCGCCCTCAGCGGTGTCTAAGGGTGGCGTGGTGGTGGGCGCCACGAACGGCAGCACCGGGTTGAGCACGACGTCGGCGCGCCGGTACAAGGAGTCCGCCCTTGGGAGCAGCTGATCGCGCCGCTGGCAGGCACTGAGGTAAACCGCCTCGCTGGTGCGGGAGGCCAGCTCGAGCAGCCGCAGGGTCTCCGCGCCGAAGTGGCCTGGATCTTGGCGCACCCGCGCACCATGAACCTGCCACACCTCCCAGAGCAGGATATCGTCAAAGGTCAGGTCGATCGCCGCCAGCGCCGAGTCGTCGATGTCCACCATCCGGCAGCCCGCCTCCGCTAGCGCCTCCACACTCAGGCGCAGGGCCTCGGCGATCTCCTGATCGAGGACTGGGTCGGAGAGCTGCTCCTGGACCACGCCGATCCTCAGGGCGTCGGGCGCCGGGAGGACCTCGCCCCGCGTGATCGCCGCGAAGACCCGGGCGGTGATCTGCACGTCCCGGCCGATCAACCCGACGTGGTCGAGGGAGGGGGCCAGGGGCTGCACCCCGCCGATATCGATGGCGCCAAAGGATGGCTTCAGCCCTACCGCGCCGCAGTAGCCAGCAGGAATTCGGATCGACCCGCCGGTGTCGGTGCCCAGCGCCACCGGACAGACACCGGCCGCCACCAGCGCCGCAGACCCCCCACTGGAGCCTCCGGCGGTGTGGTCTGGAGCGTAGGGGTTGCGGGTCTCGGGGACGTCGGGGTGCAGCGCCCCAGCCGCATATTCGAGGAGCGAGGTGGTGGCGAACACGTCGGCCCCGAGCGCCCGCAGGCTCGCCACCACCGGGGCGTCGTGCGGAGCGGGAGGGCCCGCCATGTCCCCCGGGTTTCCGTTGCCGCGGGGGTACCCCTCGACGTCGATGAGGTCCTTGATGGCAATGGGGATCCCGTGCAACGGCCCGTTCGGTGAGCGGCGGGGAGCCGGGATGATGTTCACCACGGCGTGGAGCCTTCGGCCCAGGCGTTCCGTGCGTTCGTAGGTCGCCAGCAGCTCGAGGTTGGCCACTTCACAGGTCCGCTCGCCGCGCTCGATGGAGCGGATCAGTTGGCCCGCGTAGGTGGTCAGGGGACCCCTAAAGTCGCAGAGGAGATCGTCGACCTCGGTCTTGCGCTTGCGGACCATCAGATCGCGGTAGATGCCGCTGTGAGACTTGCCACTGTTGCGGTTGAAGGTCACCAGCCGCGCCAGCGAGCCTTGCAGGTCCTGGGGGTCGAACCCATCGAATGCCTCGGGGTTGACCGGGCTTTGGGCGAGGACCTCCCGGGCGGTGGCGAGCATCAGCGGCTGCCACTCAGGGCTCTCCAGGGAGTCGGCGATGGACAGGTCCGACACCGCTCCTGCGTAGAGCATCGCCCCGTAGGCCTCCTTACCCCAGAGGAATCCCTGGATGTTATCCGTGGCGGCGGCGTAGGGAAGAGCATCAGCCAGCTCCTGCACCCGCCGGCTGATGAAGCCGCCCCGCGGCTCCCCCACCCGCACGGTACCGACGTTGCCCTGCATGATGCGCCCGGGGGCCATGTAGTCGGCCCCGAAGTTGATGAAGCTCACAAGCAAGCGATCCCAGCCGACCACGCCGGCGAGGGTGTCCGCGGTGAGCCCGTTCTGGAAGCTGACCAGATAGCCATCCAAGGTGAGGCGGTGGCGCAGTACCTCGGCCGCTCCGGCGGTCTGGTGGCTCTTCACCGCGATCGCGGCGTGCTCGATCCGATCTGGCAGGTGGTCCGGCGTGACCGCCCGGACGGGCACAGTGAAATTCTCCACCGGGCCTTCGATGGTGAGACCGTCCCGCTTCATGGCCTCGACGTGCGCCAAGTCGATGTCACAGAGCAGCACGTCGTGGCCACTGCGGATGAGGTGGGCGCCGATGACGCCACCGATAGCGCCCGCCCCGATGATCGTCAAACGCATGTCTTGAGTTCCGTGATGGTCGCCTACGGTGTCCGGCCGGGCCTGGGGCCAGACCAAGGCCCGGCCTTGCGGCCGGACCCCGGTCCTGGGCGGCGAACCCTCGGTGGTGGCTGCCCTCCGCTCAAACGCGTGGTGTCACGTCTAGCCGATGGAGTAGTCCTGGGGATAGAGGATGTCGTAGACGTCCTGGGGAAGGAAGCCCTTGAGATCCTTCTTGTACATCGTGAACTGCAGCGGCACGTTGGGCATATACAGGCAGGGCAGGTTCTCAGCCAGGAAGTTCTCGTACTTGACCAAGGCCGCGTGCTCGGCGCTGGCTGTGGGCGCGGTGTTGGTGGCCAGAATGTTGGCGTCGTCGATGGGGCTGGAATAGTCCCCGACGTCGCTGGCGGCGCCGGTCTCGAAGATCTCCTCCCCGGTCGGGAAGTAGTCAGGACTGTAGCTCCAGCCGTAGTCCCAGTTGGCGAGGTCCCAGTTGGTGCAAGGCGTCGCATAGGTGCAGCCGTCGTCCATGGTGGCGATCACCGTGGCGAAGGGCTCCTGCTTGACGGTGAGACCGATCCCCGCCTTCTCCTTCAAGGTGGACTGGTAGGCCGCCATCTCGTTGGTGGACTCGGGGCTTCCGGTGGCCAGGATCATGCCGAAGTTGGCCTGCTCCCCCTGCCTGATCCCACTTCCGCATTCACCCGCTCCGGTGCCCGGCGTGGCGCAGTAGCTGGTGCCACCCGGCTCCACCTTCCACCCGTTCGCCCGGAGCAGGCTCACCGCTTTGGTGGGATCGTAGGGATAGACTTGGCCGTGGGCCTCCAGCGAGCTCTCGTCGGGGTTGTTGGGCGGATAGGTGGGGACCGGGCCGTTATCGATGGCCCCGACCCCGTCGTTGTACTCCTTGATGAACTCCTCCTGATTCAGGAGTGACTGCATGGCCTGGCGGAAGTAGAGCTGCTGGAATATTGGGCCGACCGTCGGACTGGTGAAGTTGTAGCCGATGTAGGCGAACCCAAAGAGGTACCAGGGGTTGAAGTCCAAACCGTCGTTCTTCTCGAGGGCTGCCTTCTGGCCGTAGTCCTCACTGGGCATGTAGCCGATGGTCACGCTGCCGCTGCGCAGGGCGTTGAACTCGGCCGCATTGGTAGTGAAGGGCAGCTCTTCGAACGCCGCAAGCTTGGGCTTCGGCGACCCCGAGTAGTTCCGGTTGGGCACGAACTTGGCGTACCCGTCGGTGGTGAACTGGGCCAGGGTGAAGGGCCCGTCGACCGTCTTCCACAGGGGGTTGGTGGCGTAGGCGCTGATGTTCGAGGACTGGTCGTTGATGAATGCCGCCACTCCCAGGGCGCCACTGGTCGCCGTCCCCGGCTCGGCCGGGATGTAGGAGGCCGGGCTGGTGCCGGGGATGGTGGTCCGGGCCTCGGCGGAGGCGTCATAGTCGCCTATCGGACCGCTCCTGGAGAGCTCGTCCCAAGCGGCCTGGGGCAGCGGGTAGACCTGGCTCAGTTCGTTGAAGAGGAACCAGGTGGGGTTATAGGAAGCGTTCAAGTTGAATACCAGGGTGTAGGTCCCTGTCTGGGTGTAACTGACGACGTTCTGGGGGAAGCCCCCGGGGACCGAGGCGAACCAACCCGGACCGGGCTGGCTGCTGCTGCCGACGGCGGGGGCGTCGGGGTCGGTAACCGCGCTCAGCAGGTTCATCCACAAGATGACGTCGCGGGCCGTGATCGGCTGGCCGTCGGACCAGACCCAGTGCTTCAGAGTGACCGTGGCCACCTGATCATTGTCGGAGAAGACCGGAGGGTAGGCCACGCTGAGCGCCTTGTTGAGCACCGGTTCGCCGTTCTCTCCAAACCAGTACAACGGGAGGTACATGAAGTTGGAGAACTGATAGAGGTTGGCATTGGACTCGCGCTCACCGCTCATCAGAGGTGAGATGTAAGTGGGCGGTGTGCCGGCGAGCTCAGCAAAGGTGACAGTTCCCCCACCACTCGACTTGGCTTGGGTCGTAGCGCTGCCCAGAGCGGTCGCCAGCAGGGCGATGGCAGCGGCCGCCCCGGCTATCCGCCAGACCGTCGATCTTGAAGTTATCCGCACTGCTTCTCGTCCCCTCCATTCTTTTGGAGTTTGAGGCACGCGCCCGTTCCCAAACGTGGCCTGAACTTTTCAAAATCCCCTGATTCGGGCGGCGTCCACGTACCCAGGGGCGCACTGTCATTCCCCATCCGGGCGACCTCGCGCTCCCCCTCACCCAAGCCCGGTCGCCGCGGACCCGCCGTTGTGCCGGAGATCCACCTCACTCCCGGCTCAGTCGCAGGTACGTGCCAAAGCCCCCGCCGCACGACGCGGGAGGTAGCAGACCACTTCGCCCGTCCTCGCTGGGTCACCTCCGTGACCACCGCCCCCGCACCTCGGCGCCGCCGTTCATGATGGCCCACCGGTTCCGCAAGTGGAGTTCCACCGGCGCTACGTCGGAGCCCCGGGTGAGGCCTTCCGGGCTGCGGCCAGCAGCGCCTGGCGGGGCGGATGGAACACGTCGTACGCCAGGCAGCTGGACTCCCCGGTACGGGCGCCATGGGGTACGTTGGCGGGGACCAGGGCCACCATCCCTGGCCCCAGGGAGCGGATCTCTCCGTCGATCTCAAAGTCCACCTCGCCCTTCACCACCACGGTGATCTGCTCCTCTTCGTGGGCGTGCAGTGGGGACACGGAGTGGGGTGCGAATTCGACGGACGCGAGCATGGTCGACTCGCCCAGGGCGGGACGGTGCACCAGGCCGGGCACGAGGATGACCGCGTCCACGTCCCTGGCCAGGTCCAAGAAGCGCCCGCGACCCACCGCCGCCCTGTCCGAGCCAGGGTCTGCTACGTAGTCCTTGGCCATGCTCATGCCGGTGACCCCTCCAATTGGCCCTTCCATTGCAGCCCGCCCCGGCTCCCCTCCCGCTCAGCCGCCCGGCGACCGTTCCGTCGGGTTGAGGACGGTTGGAGCGGAATGATAGCCGAAGTGGGCACGCGACAGTCCCATAGGACGGTCGTGACGGCCAAAGCCCCTACCCATGTGATGGTCGGACCTGCCTACCGCCTGGAGTTTGATGCGTCGGCTGTCCCAGGCCCGGACCGGCTCCGGGCCCCCAGCGGCAGCCTCGATCGGACCGATCTCTCGATCCTGGTGCAACTCCTGCGCGACGCCCGCCGCTCGCTGCGCCACATCGCCCGCGAGGTCCGAATGTCCGCTCCGGCAGTGGGCGAGCGGATCGCCCGACTGGAGCGGCTCGGGATTGTGCGCGGCTACCGGGCCGAGGTGGACTGGGGCCGACTTGACTACGGGCTGCTGGCCTACGTCCGAGTGTTCTCGGTTCAAGGCGCCGAGACGAACCTGGTAGTGGAGGAGCTTCGCAAGGTGCCGGAGGTCGAGCAGGTCGAGGTGGTCACTGGGGACTCGGACCTCCTGATCCGGCTGCGCGCCACCGACCAGAACCACCTCCGTCGCTGCCTCTTCGAGAAGATCTGGCAGGTTCCCGGCATCCACCGAACGGAAACCCTGATCTGCCTCGGGGAGCTGCCTCCCAAGGCCTTCGACGTGGAGCTGGCCGAGTCGCTCCTGAGCGCGACTGCGGCCGACCGCGGCCATCTCGGCAATCACGACGCTGCCCCAGAGGGAGGCTGAGCTCGGTGAGCCTGCCTTGGCGGGCCACCGGCTGCACCGCTGGTCTGGATCCTCCCGCCGAGAGATTGAGAGGAGCTGCCCGCTGATCCGCTCCGGTTTTCTGGCCGGCGAGGTCCGGCCATGGGCATCCAGTCTCAGAGCCACCGCCCGGGCTGCTCGCAGCCGGCCAGGTGAGGCCGGTCAACGATCAACACTGCACGACTAGCGTCCGGCCAGTGACAATTCCATGAGCAACCGCTCGGGGAACGGGAGGACACAGATGCGCTGGACCATGCCGTCAGACCGCCTACCGGAAGCTTGGTACAACGTGGTTCCGGACCTGCCGGAGCCCCTGCAGCCGCCGCTGCACCCGGGAACCCGCGAGCCGGCGACCCCAGACCTGCTGGCCCCGCTCTTCCCCATGGCGCTCATCGGCCAGGAAGTCTCGTTGGAAAGCTACATCGACATCCCTGGCGAGGTGCTAGACATCCTCCGGCTGTGGCGGCCCACCCCGCTGGTCCGGGCACGCCGCCTGGAGCAAGCGCTGGAAACCCCGGCCCGGATCTACTTCAAGGATGAGTCGGTCTCACCGGCCGGCTCTCACAAGCCCAACACCGCTGTCCCCCAGGCCTTCTACAACAAGGCCGAGGGAGTGAAGCGCCTCACCACCGAGACCGGCGCCGGGCAGTGGGGCAGCGCCCTCGCCTACGCCTGCGCGTTCTTCGGACTCGAATGCAAGGTCTACATGGTCCGCGCCTCGTACCAGCAGAAGCCATACCGGCGGGTGATGATTGAGACTTGGGGGGGCCAGGTGGTGCCCTCCCCAATCGACGACCCCGACCACCCCGGTTCCCTGGGGACCGCCATTACCGATGCGGTCCGGGACGCGGTCGGCAGAGAGGACTCCCACTACTGCCTGGGATCGGTGCTGAACCACGTCCTCCTCCACCAGACCGTGATCGGTCTGGAGGCCAAGGAACAGCTCCAGCTCGCCGGCGAGGAGAAGCCCGATCTGGTGATCGGCTGCGTCGGTGGTGGATCCAACTTCGGCGGCCTGGCGCTCCCCTTCGTGACCGACCCCGAGGTGGAGTTGCTGGCGGTGGAGCCCTCCGTCTGTCCCACTCTCACTGAGGGCAAGTTCGAATATGACTTCGGCGACAGCGTGGGCATGACCCCGCTGCTGGCCATGTACACCCTCGGGCACGATTTCATCCCGCCCTCCATCCACGCTGGCGGGTTGCGCTACCACGGAGCTGCCCCGATCATCTCCAACCTGGTCAAGGCGGGGCGGATGCGGGCCACCGCCTATCGCCAGGGCAAGGTCTTCGAGGCGGCGATCCAGTTCGCCCGGACCCAGGGCCCCATTCCCGCTCCCGAGACCGCCCACGCCATCCGGGCCACCATCGACGAGGCGGTGCGGGCCAGGGAGGAGGGCAAGGAGCGGGTCATCCTGTTCGGCTACTCGGG
>JBEKRL010000079.1:0-8074 GCA_049518775.1 Candidatus Dormibacteria bacterium | reverse complement strand
CCCGGGCGTCGCCGCTGCTTGTCCTCATGCACGGATTCGTCCTCCGGTTCAGTTCGAAGTGTGCGTCGGTCGGGTCCCGACCAGCCAGGTCCGGAGCCAGCGCGGGGCTTGACCGGGGAAAGTCAACGTCCGTAGAGTTCGTCGCATGTAGAGCGGGGGAGGGCGTGGCATGTGGGCGATGGTGGCAAAGGAGTTCCGCGAGCTCAGGCGTGACCGGCGGACCGTGGCGATGATGATCGCCCTGCCCGTCGTCATGCTGGTGGTGTTCGGCTACGCCGCCAGCTTCAACGTCCACTCCATCCCGACCGTCGTGGTGGGCCCTGGGGCCCGTCAGGTCGCCTCGTCGCTGCATTCCCCCTTCGACGTGGTCGACGTCGACCCCACCGCCGGCCCTCCCACCGCCCGTTCGCGTCTGCGGGACGGCCAGGCGGTGGTGGCGGTGGTGGCTAGCTGGGGACGCCTGCTGGTACTCATGGATGGGACGCAGCTGTTCTCCGTGGAGACCGCCGAAGACGTCCTGGCGAAGATGATGCCGTCGGGACCTGCGGCCTCGCCCAACCGGCGGGCGGAGGTGCAGATTCTCTACGACCCCAAGCTGACCACCTCCTGGGTGATGGTTCCCGGCCTGGCGGGCCTGATCCTGGTGTTCATCGGCACTCTGATCACGAGCCTTGGCGTTGTCCGAGAGCGCCAGGCTGGCACGCTGGAGCAGCTGGCGGTGATGCCGTTCCGGGCCTGGGAGGTGATCGCGGGGAAGATCGCCCCCTATTTGATGGTCGCGGCGGCGGACCTGGTGCTCATCGTTGTCGTGGGAATGGTGGTCTTCCACGTACCTTTCCGGGGGAATGTCGCCACCTTCGCCCTCGGTGCCGCCCTCTTTCTCCTGGTGACCTTGGGCATGGGGGTCCTGATCTCGACCGTATCACAGAACCAGGGCCAAGCCATCCAGCTCGCGTTCATGGTCGTCCTGCCCCAGGTGCTCCTGTCGGGGCTGATCTTTCCGGTCACCTCCATGGCGGCGGGAGTGCAGTGGATTTCCTTCCTGCTTCCCCTGACGTACTTCATCGAGATCAGCAGGGGCGTGATGCTCAAGGCCACCCCGATCTCCGCCCTCTGGGGACCGCTCGGGGTCCTGGCATTGCTCGCTGTCGTCGTACTCGGCCTGGCGGTCACCCGGTTCCGCCGTGACCTGGCTCCCAGCAGCCGAAGGACAGAGCTTCGGGAAAGCTCGCCGGAGTCCGTCGCCTCATGAGGTGGGGCTTGGATGCCGTCCATGTGCGCTTCGGCCAGCGGGTTGCTCTAGCCGGGGTGACGGTGCCCGTTGACCCTGCTCGCGTCACGGTGGTGGTGGGGGGAGACGGAGCGGGCAAGTCCACGTGTCTGAAGGTGCTCGTCGGGCTTGTGCAACCGGAGGCCGGGGTGGTGAGGCGGCCCTCCAAGGGCCGGATCGGGTTCGTGCCCGCCACGGCTGGAATCTATGTGGATCTGACCGTGGAGGAGAACCTGGAGTTCTCCGCTGACGCCTACCGGCTCTCAGCCGCTGAGCGCCGCGAGAGGGGGGGCGAGATCCTCGAGCGGACCGGGTTGGCCGAGGCGCGCAAGCGCCTGGGGGGCCAGCTCTCGGGCGGTATGCAGCGCAAGCTGGCGGTCGGGATCGCCCTCTTGCACTCACCTGCGCTGTTGGTCCTGGACGAGCCGACCACAGGCGTCGATCCGGTGAGCCGGGCCGAGCTGTGGCGGCTGATCTCCAGAGCGGCCGCCGAGGGAACCGCCGTCGCGGTCGCCACCACCTATGTCAACGAGGCGGCCCGCGCCACATCGGTGGTGCTGCTCGAGGCGGGAGAGGCGCTGGCCAGCGGTTCTCCCGACGCCATCCTGCGCAACGTCCCCGGTGCTCTCGGCGCGGCGCGCGGTGCCTCCCGGCCCACCCCGCTGTCGTGGCGGCGAGGCATCGAATGGCGAGTCTGGGCTCCCACCGGGGTCCTTCCCGGCGGAGTCGAGACGGTCGACCCCGACTTCGAAGACGCGGTGGTCGTCGCCGCGCTGGCCGGTGAGTCCCGCCGGTAGCCATGGTGGACGCTCTCGCCGAGGCCCGCCGGACCTCCAAGCGCTTCGGTGCATTCTTGGCCGTCGATGTCATGGACCTGGTGATCGCCCGGAGCGAGGTTGTCGGCCTCCTGGGGGCCAACGGCGCCGGCAAGACAACCCTGATCCGCCTCCTGCTTGGGCTCCTGCAGCCGAGCGGCGGCACTGTCCGGCTCTTCGGGGCCGCGCCCTCCGTCTCGACCCGCCGGCGCGTGGGCTACGTGCCCCAGACGCTCGGTCTCTACGTCGACCTCACCGTGGCGGAGAACTGGAGCTTCACCGCGGGGGCTTTCCGCAACGTGGCGACGGCGATGCCTTCCGGCATCGCCGCTTGGAAGCACGAGCTGGTCGGGGCGCTGCCCCTCGGGGCCCAGCGTCAGGTCGCCTTCGCGGTAGCGCTGTCCCACCGGCCAGAGCTTCTGGTGCTCGATGAGCCGACCTCGGGCGTGGGGCCGCTCGGCCGGGCCCGGCTGTGGGAGGAGATCAGGCAGGCCGCCGAGCGTGGTGCCGGAGTGCTGGTGACCACCCACAACATGGAGGAAGCGGAGGAGTGTGACCGCTTGATCGTGATGGTGGACGGCAGGGCCGTGGCCACCGGCACCGCGACGGAGATCATCGGTGGGCGCAAAGTGGCCGAGATCCACTGCGCCGACTGGAGCCGGGCCTTCTCCACGCTGGAGGCCGAGGGCTTCGCGGTTCAGGTGCGGGGGGAGGCGCTGCGGGCGGCTGGGCAGGTGGAGGCCATCGGCGCCCTGCTCGCGCGCGCCGGCCTTGGCGCAACCGTCGCGAGCGTACGGGCCAACCTTGAGGAGGCGTTCGTGGCCATCGTCTCGGAGCCGGCGGCAGTGTGAGCCGGACAGGACGCCGCCCGGGGAATCCAAACACCCACGACGACATCTTGGCCGCCGCCCTGCGGCAGTTTGCGACTCGCGGCTATGAGGCGACCTCGTTGCGCAGCATCGCCACTGCAGCGCAGGTTGATCCGGCCCTGCTGATCCACTACTTCGGGACCAAAGAAGCCCTGTTTGCGGCGGCGACCGGACTGCCGAGCGGACTGTCCGAGCTGCTTGGAGAGGTGGGTGACCTCCCCCTGCACGAGGCGGCCGAGGCACTGGTGCGAGGCTACCTTCAGGTCGTGGACAGTGACAACAGCCGCAATGCGATCCTGGCACTGGTCCGCTCTGCTGTCTCCAACGAGAGGGCCGCGCTCGTGCTACGGGAATTCGTGGCCGCGGAGCTGCTGGGTTTCGTCCGAAGGCTGACCGTGCGCCCTGACGCATCCTTCCGGGCATCCTTGGTAGCGGCGCAACTGGTCGGCATCGCCATGCTGCGTCACGTGATCCGGGTCGCTCCACTTGCCAAGGCCAGCCCGGAGCAGATCGTTGGCATCGTGGCCCCCATGATCGAGCAGTACCTGGGCTAGTAAGGATGGAGGGGCCTGGGGACTCGGGCCGCAGGACCGGGCGCTGGAGTGACCTGTCCCAAGTCCTGCACATGGGGAGTATCGGCAGGGGCTGATCGGGTGCCGTCGTCGAGGTCTGCTTCGTTTCCGCCGCCTCCGCGCCGCCAGTCCCTGGCGATCGGTTGCGAGCAGCTGACCACATGGTTGGACAGATTGGATGAGGAGGCAGATGTGGTGGAGGCTGACGGTGCCGACATCTCATGACGGCAGCTGTCAGCCTCTATGAGACAGATCGAAGGTCGTTCCGGTGAGGTGGCATGGCGGGCGGAGGGTGGCAGCGCTCGGACTCGCCACCGCCAACCCGATGACATAGACCTGCGTCAGCGGGGTGGCTGGTTGCTTTCCGACCGGGGCCACGCTATCCTCAGGTTCCGTTGCCGGAGAAGGTGTGCGTCTGCCGATTGGCAGTGGAGCCTCATCCTGAAGTCCAGGCACTAGCCTCTCCACGTTCGGTCACTCGAAGGGAGGGAAAGAGGTATTCATGAACAAAGCAGCGGAACCCTGGTTGCCCGCCGCACGGCGCACCCGTTTCAACCCCTCCCAGGAAGAGCTCCGCGCGCTGACGGCGGCGATGCCGACTGCGCGGCTCACCGCCTACGGCAACTACAACGTCCAGACCAAGGTGCTGGCCCGCAGCGCTGGCTCCACCTACATCATCACCGACACACCGGGGATCACATCCAGCCAGACCATCTCGACTGCGGAGGGAAGGCGGATCGCGCGGCTGCAGGCGGACTACCTCCGCGAGCAGAACGTGATCGTGGTTGATGGTTACGTGAACAACGACCCCGAGTTCCGCTCCCCCGCCCGGGTGGTGATCGAGGGGGCGACGGCCAACCTGGCCGGGATGCAGGACCACCTGCTCTTCAAGGATGCTAATAGCGGTGGGCACTCCCGACCGCAGTTGACTGTCATCTACACCCCCAAGCTAGCCGCGCCCGGGTACCCCGACGAGCGGCTGATCGCGGTCGACCTGGAAGCAGGGGTCACCAGAGTCCTCAACTCCGACTACTTCGGTGAGTGCAAGAAGGGGCTGCTGCGGATGTGGAACCAGCTCGTCTACGACCGCGGAGGACTGGCGCTCCACGCGGGCTGCAAGGTGATTCCCACCGCGAGGGGGGAGCGGACCTTACTGATCGTGGGCCTCTCCGGCACCGGCAAGACCACCACGACCTTCACCCGCCAGAACGAAAGCAAGCCGGTCCAGGATGACTTTGTGGCCTTGCTCCCGGGCGGCAAGGTATACGGCTCAGAGAATGGCTGCTTCGCCAAGACCTACGCGCTCAGTGCCGAGGACGAGCCGACCATCTACGGTGCCGTCACCTCCCCGATAGCCTACCTTGAGAACGTCTCCCAGAAGGAGGTCGGTGGACCGGTCGACTTCTTCGACGAAAGCTACACCCAGAATGGCCGTGCCGTGTTCCCGATGAAGGCGCTGGGCTGGTCCCGGGACGCCCGTGAGATTGAGCCGGTCTCGGCGCTGCTGATCCTCAATCGCAATGACGCCATCATCCCCGCGGTGGCGAGGCTCTCGGTGGAGCAGGCGGCCGCCTACTTCATGCTCGGGGAGACCAAGGGCACCGCCGCCGGCGGCGCGGAGGAGGCCGGCAAGTCGCTGCGGGTCCCCGGCACCAATCCCTTCTTCCCGCTGCTCCACGCCCAGCAAGGCAACCGGTTCAGGGAGCTTCGCGCCCAGGGAAACTTCGAGGTGTTCCTGCTCAACACGGGCTGGGTCGGTGGCGGCGCCGATGACCCCCGGGCCAAGAAGATTCGCATCTCCCACTCGTCGGCGGTGGTGAAGGCGGTCGCCGAGGGGAGCATCAGCTGGGAGCGGGACCCCGACTTCGGCTACGAGGTAGCCACTGCGTTACCCGGAATCGATGATCCCGAAATCCTTCAGCCCCGGAAGCTCTACCGGAATCAGAACAGGGAGGCGGAGCATCGGGCCATCGTGGAGAGGCTTCGCCGCGAGCGGACGGAGTACCTCAGCCAGTTCCCGGGACTGGACGCCGACATCCTGAGGGCCGTGGCCGGCTGATGGCCGCGGCTCCGGCGCGCTGCGCGGTGGTGGCGTGAGGTGACGAGGGCTCAGGACCCCCGTGACGACGGTGACCGAGGTCTCAGCCGGTCCCGATGCCCACCTGGTCCCGTGTCGCCACGCCCAGGATCAGAACGCTTCCGGGACGGGGCGCCGGCGGGGGTCTGAGCTGCCCATCAGCGGCGGCAGCCGTGGCAATCGCGCACATGACCGCGGCGGACTGCCTGGTGCTAGAGCGTGCGTGGGTCCGGCGTCGACATTCGCGTCGCAAGTGGTGCCGGCGACGTGAAGTGGGCGCGAGATCGGCGCGGCCTCCACATTGAGGTTCGGGCACCGCTCGAATAGCAGGTCGCAGCGGAGACGCCCACAGACTTGCCGTTCGCTCCGAATTGGGTGCCGCGCCATCAGAAGGCGGCACTTGAGCAGGCGCGCTGGAGGGATCGAGGGGGGCTGATCTGGCGCACACGGCCCCGAACGCAGGCTCCAATCGCGCCGTGACGCCGCCGCCAACGGCTTGCTCCTTCGGATCGGGTGGCCGGCTGGGATCAGCTCCTCGGGGCTGATCACGCGCACCATCGTCACCTGACGAGGGGTACTGCCACGCATCCAAGACTCTCCAGCACCCTCGCTCCGCCCACCCTCTCCCGCCTACCGGTCAGATCCCACCTCGGACCCGCAGTTTCACACCACTGCTAATCGCTCCCTTCTCGAAGGTCAGCCCCGTCGCGCCCGGGTTCGGTGGTTGCTGGCTGGTGCGGATGCGGTGACCATTTGCGACCCACACTCGGCTCGCGGGGCCGTCTGCGGGAATTCGCTTGGGACCGCGGATCAGGTGTGCAACTGCCGGGCCAGAGCACCTGCACTTACGGTCGCGCACGCGGCCCCGTGAGAGTGGAAGCGCTATTTTCCGTCACCGGGCGAGCCAGCCTGCGCCAGGCACTTGCTCCCCGGCCAGCTGGTCTCGGCGGTACGAGACAGGGCCCCGGGCAGGTTTCCATCCGCGTCGGGGACGGCTGGTCGCAGCAACCCGCCGGTCGGGCGGAGCCCCCTCGACCGGCTGCCTGGACCGGTGATAATGCGGGCGTGGGCGAGCAGTCGCAGCGGCGATACCTGCCGGTGGATGACCCGAGACGGCTGCTGATCCGGCGAGCGGCCTTTGGCACCTTGGTGGCGTCAGCCATCTTCGTTGTGTTCACGGCCACGAAGTTGATCAAGCCGATCTACGTCCACGCTCCTTGGTTCAACGACCCGTACGACACCATGTTCTCGTTCACGATGTTCTTTGTTCCCCTGGTTGCGGTGGGGCTTCTGGTAGAGGTCTCGCTCTCGCGCCGCTCAGAGCCACTTCCGATCGAGCGGGTCGTTTCGATCCTCCGTGGATGTCGCGTCGCCGTGGGAGCCATCGTGGTGGAGGTGCTGAGTGCTTGGATAGCTGTTGCCCTGGGAGCGGATCGACCGAGGTGGACGGACGGAGCCACCGGCTTACTCATCGCAGTCCTCGTCCTCTGCACCCTCGTGACCGCC
Organism: Candidatus Dormibacteria bacterium; assembly: GCA_049518775.1. Classification (GTDB taxonomy): domain Bacteria; phylum Chloroflexota; class Dormibacteria; order Aeolococcales; family Bog-877; genus Bog-877. The sequence goes on along the minus strand of JBEKRL010000079.1, from coordinate 965 downwards.
AGGGTCATCGCGGATCTCGTTCGCGTTCCACACCTCCGCCGTCCCCAGTCTCCGGACAGCGGGCAGGCAGCCGACTGGCTCGCTGACTTGGTCTCGGTCGCCAGTCGGGAGAGCCGCTTGCTTGGCCCGCTCCGCGGTCCTGGGCTTACCGTGCTCGCCTGGATCGATCGGAACCTGATGAACGAGGTGCGCCGCCACCCGCTACTGGCCGCTGCCTTCGTTAGTGCGGTGTTTGGCGTCGCCGTCTTTGCCTTCCAGGGGATTCGCGAAGGGTACGCCATGTCGGTGACGCTGATGGCCATGGGCCTCGGATTCTGCGGAATGTTTGCCTTCCTCGTCGTCGCCGGCTCGTACCTGGGTGTGGCGCGGAGAACCTCCGCGCTGAACGGCGTGCAGCGGAGAGCGATCGATGCCAGTGTGGCTGCCTGCATTTTGGCCATCACCGCACTTGCCTTTCGCGACTACCTCTGGTGGGCTGTTGGCAGCGACCCCTCCGCTGCTAGGCCATTTCAGCTTGCGTCGCTGGTTGGCGGTGCCGCCCTCTCATCCTTTGTCGTGGTCTTCGCCGCGGAGACGCTGCTGCGGTCTCATCACCTGGCCGATCGCTGAGCGCGCCTGCCTCTGGCCTTCATGGTTCCGGATGACGCCACAGATCGTCTTGAGAGAGACGGATTAGTCGGCTCTGTGGTGAGGAGCCGGGATCGGGGCGCCGCGGCTTGGGAGTACCAGTGGGCCGTTACGTTTGGCGAGGTCAGGGCGGTACCCTGCAGGGAAGCTGGGCGGCCGGTGCTCACCGTCGCGCCGACGCGGAGAGTGCTGCCCGCCTCCGCTGATCTCGGTCTGAGCCCGACTTATCTGTAGAGGCCCCCGTGTCAAGCCCGGGTAGCCGATCGGTTGTGGGCAGGGTTGGCTTGATAAGGCGCCACCCAGCGTTGGGATCGAGGCGAGGCAAAGCCTCCGGGGGC
>JBEKRL010000078.1:0-8346 GCA_049518775.1 Candidatus Dormibacteria bacterium | reverse complement strand
CGACGCCACCATGGTCACCGCCCACATCCTTCGCACCCTCACCCAGGTGCTGGCCGGGCCGGAGGTGGACGAGGTCGCCGTGCGGGCCAATCTGGAGCGGCGCGGCCGGCTCTGCCAGAGCCGCCAGGTGCTGCTGGCCCTAGTCGGCAGGGGGATGCTGCGGGAGCGCCGGCATGGGCTGGTGCAGTCCCTCGCGCACGAGTCTGACCGCCCCGAGGGGGACTTTGGCAGCGCGACCCGGTTGAGCCCGGAGCAGGTGCCCGCCTGCTTCGAGGTCGGGCCCTACCTGGCCCACGTCGACCAGAGCTTTCGCCGCCTGGGCCTGCCTCGGTGGTCCTGGCCGCGAGACTCTGCGTGGCGGGGCCAGGATTGTGACGGGGTGGCGACGCTGCCGGCACGGAGGGCGCCCCGGCACCAACTTTGTGTATGGTGCGGCTCTGGGGAGCGGTTGGGAGGTGTCAGTCATGGGTGATGCGATCAGAAGCTCCAGGTTGGTCCGCCTGGCTGGCCAGGGGACGATCCTGGCCCTGGCTGCGCTGCTCCTCTTCGTCGACCTCTTCCTGCCCTGGTCCCAATCCTGCGTCGCCCCGGTGGTCGGTCCCGCCATCAGGCGGGGATTCTTCGGCGGCTTGCCGACGCCGCTCGTCAACCTGTGCTACTCCGGAGGCAACGGCTGGGTCGGGTTCGGGGCCGCCGCCGGACTCCTGGCCGGGCTGCTCCTGATCTGGGAGGCGACCCGAGTTGCCCGAGTCGATATCGGGTTCTCGGTGGGCTACCGGAGCCTGATCACGGCCGTCCTCTCCTTGGGGGTGCTGCTCTGCACCGCGATCGACGCGGTGGCCCTCCTGACCTGGATGTCGGACCGCGCCGGCAATCTCATTCGCGGTGTTCCTCAACTGTACGGGGGGACCTTCCTCTGGATCGCCTTGGCGCTGGCAATCGTGATCGGCGCCGGCGGCCTCGTCCACTGGGGGATCTGGCAGGCGCACGCGCCCTCGGCCAGCGCCCCGTCACGCGGGCCCGATCCGGCGCCCCGCCCACCCACGCCGCCCAAGCCTGCACCTCCCAAGGAGTGTTCTGGCTGCGGACGGGTCAACGGGGGGGCAGCCCGCTTCTGCTCCGGCTGCGGCAGGAGTCTCAACCCCGCCCCTCCGGCCGGGCCGACGCCGGAGCCCGTCCCGCTCCCGCCGTCGGCGCCCGCCCCGCCCCCGGTGTGTCCTGACTGCGGGCGGGTCAATCCGGATGACGCCCGCTTCTGCTCCGGCTGTGGCAAGAGCCTCAGCGCCAACCCGGGCAGGCGCTCCCCCCGCGGGAGCCCGCCGGCCAGTCAGCCCTCGGCCTGACTTCTCCAGCCCCGGCGCGGAGGTTCGTCCACCAGCCGCGCGGTCCCGCGGGGAGGGTGCTTGCTCCGCCAACCACCCGGCCGTTGAGTCCTCGCACCACTTAGCGCGCCGCGTCTGGAGCGGAAACGCGGGGGGGCCCGATGACTGCGACGCCAGCTCGCCGAGGTTTCCAGTGGGCGCGTGTGAGAGGTTGACTCGCGGCTGCCGCTGCTGCGCAGCCCGGGCGGCCCGTCCCGGCCCTGGGGCGCGGGCAGCGACCTGGCGAACGAGGCCGGGACCGACGTCCCGGGGACGCAGGGGAGCGCTGGGCTCCTCGCCGGCCCGCTGCCCGGCGACCATGATGCGCGGTGGAACCGGCGGTGTGACCAGATTGCCCAGGTCTCGGAGTGGGGCGGGAAAGCCAGCCTCCCTGTGCTCCTTAGCGGGGGGTGCCAGCCGAGCAGCGGTGGGTTGTGGGTGACGGCGGCTTGACGGCAGATCTGTCTCACGGTTGGCGGTGCCGACTCGGGGAACGCGTGCCTCCCGGGTCCTGGCGCGGGTCGCCAACCCTTCCAGCGCAGCTTGGGTGCCCTGGGGAGGCCTGGGTCTGCGGCGGCCAGGCCGGGGGTCCCGCCGGCCGGGGGAGCCGTCCACTGCCCTAGCGCCAGCCGACGACAGCGAAGAACTGAGGGCTCTGCCCGCCCGCCACCTGCCCTCCCAGGTGCCCCAACCGGTGCTGACAGTGCTGTCACAAACGCCGGGTCCTCCCCGCTGGCCCTTGCCACTCTCGTTCACCTCTGCTATCTTCGCCTCAGATTGGCAGCGCGTCTTCGTTCAAGCAACGCGCCTCCCGGCTGTGGCCTCCTGCCAGAGCTGGCTGGGGCAAGGAGCGGCTGAGAGATGGCCAGGGGCAAGGCACCCGAACCGGCACCGGAACCCGTGATTCAGTACGGCGTGGCCGAAGGGGGTGGATGCGACCAGCGGGGGTGCGAGACCAAAGAGGCGTTCCGCTGCCTCTACCGTGACCGGAGAGCGGTCGACTGTGCCTGGGTCGCCTGCCGGGAGCACCTCAGGGTGGTGTCCGGGCGAGCCTACTGCCTGCGCCATGCCAGCATCGTCGAAGTGCTGTCGATGGCGATGCTGCAGGGCACCGAGATCCTGCCGCCGGACCTGGACGACCGCTCCGCCTCCCTGGTGATGTGGGTGTCCCGAGACCTGGACGAGCCGGTGGTGTCGAGGCTGGTGCGCTGGGGCGACTCCAACATGAGCATCATCAACGACCCGGCGATCCGCTATTCGCGACCTGACCGCCCGCGCCATCAGGCCGGGCATTGGGAGCGGGTCTGGGGGCTCGCCAACCGGACCGGGCTGCTGCTTAGGGTGGGGCTGCGGGTGGAGGACAACCACCCGGAGACGGTGATTCTCACTGGAGGGACCACCACCTTGGTTTCGACCGTGCCGCCCTGGATCCAGCGCCACCTCTCCGGCGAGGCCAACAAGGCCTCCCCCTCTGATCTGGTGGAGCGTCTGGCCTTCCAGCAACAATTGCTGCAGGCCCTGGATGGCTACGTGGAGAGCTACGGAGCCAGCTTCCCCAACGTGCTGGTACCGCTCAGGGTCTGACGCCGGGCCCGATTGGGCCGACCGGCATAATCTCGTCCATGGCTTACGAGGCAACCCTTCCGGTGCGGCCCGGTGTCGCCACCCGGCACTCCCCCGAGTACCGGACCGGCTACCTGACGTTCAGCCGCAGCTACACGGTGAACGTCACCCACCGCTGCCTGCGCCGCTGCGGCTACTGCGAGTACCGGACGGACGAGGGTGGTCTGATCAGTCTCGACGAGGTCGACCAGCACCTGGAGCAGGCGGCCCGACACCACTGCCGCGAGGTCCTGGTGATGGCCGGAGAGCAGCCCTGGCGGCTGCCGGACCTGGGCCTTGCCGATGAGGATGCCTTCGTGGATTTGGTCGAGGAGATCTGCCGGCGGGCGATGAGACGGGGCCTGCTGCCCCATACCAACGTGGGGCTCCTGAGCCGCTCCAGCCTGGCTCGGCTGCAGCCCTGGAACGTCTCGATGGGGCTGATGCTGGAGACCGCTACCGATGCGCTGCGGGCCCACGGCATGGGCGGGGGAAAGCGCTACCGGGAGCGGCTCGCCCACCTGGACGCGGCCGGCGAGCTGGGCATCCCTTTCACGACCGGCATCCTGGTCGGGATCGGGGAGACCGAGGCCGACCGGCGCCGCGCCCTGGAGCTCATCGCCGGCTCCCATCTCCGCCACCACCACATCCAGGAGGTGATCGTCCAGAACTTCATCCCCAAACCGGGGACTCCGATGGCCGACCAGCCGGGGCCAGACCCGGACACCTTCCGGGCCGCAGTTGAGATGGCGCGGAAGATCCTCCCCGAGGACGTGGCGGTCCAGGTGCCCCCCAACCTCAATTTCGGGAACTGGCCGGAGCTCGTCCAGGCCGGCGCTCGGGACCTGGGTGGCGTCTCCTGGGACGGCGACTCGGTCAGCCCCGCCTACGACTGGCCTGCCGAGCCCGAGCTGGCGGCCAGGGCGAGGACCATCGGTTACCGGCTCCAAGAGCGTCTCCCCGTCTACCAGGAGTCGCTGGCGGACCTGCGGCCGGCCGCCGACCGGTTGCGCCAGGAGCTGGTCGGGGACGAGGTCACCTACGTCGTCAACCGCAACCTCAACATCAGCAACGTCTGCGTAGGGACCTGCAAGTTCTGCGGCTTCCGGCGGGGCTCACTGACCGCCAAGGGCGCCTATTTCCACGACCGTGACACCCTCTTCGCCAAGATCGCCGACGGGATTGGGCGCGGAGCCACCGAGATCTGCATGCAGTCCGGGCTCACCCCCCGACTCAACCTCGCCTTCTACGACCGGCTCTTCCGGGAGATCAAGCAGCGCTGGCCCACCCTTCACCTGCACGCCCTGTCCCCCGAGGAGATCCGCTACCTCTCTCAGGAGTCCGGGCGCTCGGTCGCGGACGTTCTCCGCCAGCTCCAGGACGCCGGGCTGGGCACCCTGCCCGGGACCGCCGCCGAGATCCTGGTGGAGGAGGTGCGCCGCATCCTCTGCCCCGAGAAGCTCAGCGCCGAGGAGTGGGTGGAGGTGGTCCGGACCGCTCACGAGGTGGGGCTCAAGACCACCTCGACCATCATGTACGGGCACATCGAGACCCCCTGGCACCGGCTCCGCCACCTCGAGGTGATCCGCAATCTGCAGCGGGAGACCGGGGGCATCACCGAGTTCGTGCTCCTGCCCTTCCAGGTGGAGAACAACACCCTGGGCAAGTACTTCGGCATCCGCCAGCCGATCACCCTGCAGGACTCGCTGCGCTTCACCGCCTTCTGCAGGCTCTACTTCGGCAGCGACATCCCCAACATCCAGACCAGCTGGGTCAAGCTCGGCGCCGATGGGGTGGCGGAGTCGCTCCGCTGGGGGGCGAACGACTTCGGCGGGACCCTGATGGAGGAGTCGATCACCCGGCTGAGCGGCGCCAACCACGGCCAGAACTTGGAGCCCGATCAGATCGAGGCCGCCATCCGCCGGGTGGGCCGGATTCCCCGGGAGCGGGACACCACCTACGGCCGGGTCGTCCGGCGGCCACGCGACCTCGACCTGGTCGCCGCCGGCACCCCATCGCCCAGCTGAGCTCCTGCTCCGGACCCGGTTGGAGCCGAGCCGGCCCGGTGGCGCCTGGCTAGCCCCCGTCCAGCGGGGCGTTCCCCTCAGGCCCGCTGGCTAGAATCGAGTCGCGGTGATGCCTCCCGGCGGACGGTTCGCGAGCAAGGTCCGGGGATGAGTTGAAGCGCGCCCCCCGGGAGTGGGTGCTCCCCGCGACGGAGCTGGGCCGTACCGGATCGGCGTTCGAGCGGGTGGCCAGGGCCCGAGGAACGACTCCAGCGCTGGCCCGGGCGGCCGCGAGCGCCACCGGTGAGGAGCACGATCCCCAGCTGCTCTCGGACATGGACCAGGCGGTCCGCCTGGTCCGTGAGGCCATCAGGTCGGGGGAGACGATCGCCGTGTACGGCGACTACGACGCAGATGGTGTCAGTGCCTGTGCTCTGCTGGTCCGCTCGCTGCAGGCGGCCGGCGTCGAGCCGATCCCGTACATCCCAGAGCGCGAGTCCGAGGGCTATGGGCTCAACCGGGAGGCGCTGGTTGAGCTGCGGCGCCGGGGAGCCGGGCTGGTGATCACTGTGGACTGCGGCACCACCGCGGTGGATGTGGTCCGGGAGCGTCCCTCCGGGCTGAGGCTGGTCATCACGGATCACCACCTTCCCCACCGCCAGGACGGCTCCGCGGTGGTCGAGCTGGCCCCGGCCGACGCGCTGGTCAATCCCCAGCGGCCCGACGATCGCTATCCCTTCAAGGGGCTGGCGGGAGTCGGGGTCGCCTACAAGCTGGTGCGCTCCCTGGAGGCGGCCGGCGCCGTGCCCCCAGGGACCGCCGCGGACCAGCTGCCGCTGGTGGCGCTGGGCACCGTGGCGGACATGGTGCCACTCCAGGATGAGAACCGGTGGCTGGTGCGCCAGGGCCTCGCCACGTGGCAGGAGCGAGCACCTCTGGGGCTGCGCGAGCTGGCCCAGGGGGCGGGAGTCGATGGAACCCCCACCAGCTCCGACCTGGCCTTCGGCCTGGCTCCCCGGATAAACGCCGCCGGGCGGCTTGACAGCGCCTGGCTGGCCCTCCGCTGCTGCCTCGCCGAGGAGGCTGAGGAGGCGGAGGAGTCGGCCGCCCGGTTGGAGACGCTGAACCGCTCCCGACGTGACCTGCTGGCCGCAGCCCTGGAGGAGGCCCGGGCTGCGGTGGCCATCATGGCGGACGACCTGGCGGTGATCGCCCTAGGCTCCCCCGCCCTCGCCCCCGGGGTCGTCGGCCTGGTCGCAGGCCGGCTGGCCGAGGAGTACGGCCGGCCCGCCTTCATCTACAGCCGATCCGGCGAAGAGTGGCGGGGCTCGGCCCGGGGCGTGCCCGGGCTCAACGTGGTCGAGGCCCTGCGGCGGTGTGGCGCGCTGCTCTCGAGGTACGGCGGCCATCACGGGGCCGGCGGGTTCAGCCTGGTGCCTGGCGAGGCGGCGGCGGCGGACTTCGCGACGGCGCTGGCCCTGGCGGTGCGCGACCAGCTCGGCGACCGCTCCCCCAGCCGGACCTTCCCGGTGGACGCCGAGGTGGGGCTGGGAGAGTGCGACCTGGCGCTGGCGGAGGATCTGCTCCTGCTCCAGCCCTGTGGTACCGGCAACCCCGCGGTGCTCCTGTGCGCCAGCGGCTGCACGGTGGTGCGCACCGACCGGCTGGGCCATTCCGGTGGTCACCTCAAGTTGATGCTGGCGGATGCCACCGGGACCGCCGAGGCGGTCAGCTTCAATCGCCCCCAGCTCCGGGCCCATCTCCCCCAGGGACGGCGCGTGGATGCGCTCTTCGAGCTGGAGGTGTCCCGCTGGCGGGGCCGCCGCAAGCCGCAGCTGCTGCTCAGAGACCTCAGACCGGCCCGAAGCTGAACCAGCCCAACTATTCTTGAAGGGGTGGTGGGAGCCGGGACCGCCGGCCCCGCCAGGGCAGCGATGGAGGGACGCAGATGGCGGGCCGAATGGTCGAGTTCTCCAGCAACGGCAGCACGGCCACGGGCTACCTCAGCACCCCGGCCGGCGGTTCCGGACCGGCTCTGGTGGTGGTCCAGGAGTGGTGGGGGCTCGTCGACCAGATCAAGCGCACGGCCGACCGCTTCGCCGCCGAGGGCTTCGTCGCCCTGGTGCCCGACCTCTACCACGGTCGGGTGATCGGGCTCCAGGAGGCGGGCGAGGCTGGCAAGGCGATGATGGCCCTGGACGAGGGCAGGGCCCTCCAGGAGCTGTGCGGTGCGGTGGACTACCTGCTCAGCTCCGGCGAGGCCACCGGTGATCTGGTGGGGACGGTGGGCTACTGCATGGGTGGCGCCCTGGCGGTGACCCTCGCCGCGAGCCACGACCGGGTGGGGGCAGCGGTCTGCTTCTACGGGATCCCGGGCCCGGAGACCGAGCTGAGCCGGATCGCCGGCCCCGTCCTGGGGCACTTCGGGGACCGCGATGAGTTCACCTCGCCCGATGAGGTCCGCAAGTTCGCCGAGATGCTCGAGGCCGCCCAGGTCCCGCACGCCTTCCACACCTACCCGGGCGGTCACCATGCCTTCACCAACGAGGACCGTCCCGAGGTCTACGACGCGCCGGCCACCAGGCTCTCGTGGGAGAGGACCCTCAAGTTCCTCCGCACCAGCCTCACCCCGTAGGCGCGGCTGCGGGGCCCGGTCCGCCGCTCGCGGAGCTGCGCCGCGCCTTCCCCAGGGCCTCGGCGCCGCTCTCCAGGTCCCGGTCCGAGATGGCAGGGCACCTGCCATCAGCCGACCATCCCACGGCGCCCAACTTGCGGCCCCGAGCTCAGGCCGGATGCAGCTCCCGCTCGCCGAAGAGAAGGCTTCCAATCCGCACCCGGGTGCTGCCCTCGGCGATCGCGTCTCGGAAGTCCGCGCTCATTCCCATGCTGAGGGTGGGCAGCGCCCGACCGCCCCGTGCGACCAGCCGCTCGGCGAGGCCGTGGCAAGCAGCGAAGGCCCGCCTCCCCTCTCCCGGGGCCGCCACCGTCATCAGCCCCTGCACCGCGATCCCCTCCAGCGTCAGCAGTTCCTCCCAATCCCGCTCCAACCGGTCCGGCTCGAACCCGTTCCGGCCGGGGAGCTGGGTGAGGTCCACCTCGCAGAGCACGATCAGGGGCCCGCTGCCCGCCCTCGCTGCCGAGAGCAGTCTCGCCAGCTTCAGGCTGTCCAGGCTCTCGATCCACCGGAAGAGGCTGGCGGCTCGACGAGCCTTGTTGCGTTGCAGGTGGCCGAGCAGGTGCCAGCTGACCGGCCCCGCCCCGGCCTGGCGGAGCCACCTCTCCTTGGCGGCGCATTCCTGGACGTAGTTCTCCCCCAGGGATTGGAGGCCGGCCGCGGTCGCCTCCAGCACCAGCTCGGGGGGCTGGCCCTTGGTGAC
>JBEKRL010000077.1:0-8584 GCA_049518775.1 Candidatus Dormibacteria bacterium | reverse complement strand
TCAGGCCCCATTCGCAGTGTGTTACTAGGCGATTTCACTCTTGGACCCGACCGATCGCCTCTTCCCCAGTTCAGCCTCATCGATTTCGCCCTTCAAATCGCCGATGAACTGTCGAACGCGGGCAGGGGGGCGCCCAGACCTGCCCCGGTCATCACCTCGCGCGGCTCCGACCGAGGGTCCTCGTCGCGGCACCGGTCCTAGCCGGTGTTCTGCAATCCGGCCGCCACCCCGTTCACCGTTTGGAGCACCACGTCGAGGACCCGAGTGCTGCCGGCGCCCTGCTCCTCTTGCAACCGGGCCTCCCGAAGGAAGCGCATCTGGAGAAAGGAGAGGGCATCAACGTACGGATTCCTCAGGTCGACAGCCCGGCGCAGCACGGGATGGCCGGAGAGCATGCGCTCATGCCCGGTGGCCAGCTTCACCTGCTGGCGGGTCCGGCGGAACTCCTCGCGTATCAGCGTCACCAATTCCGGCCGGTGTCCCTGGTCGAGGTAGAGCCCCGCGATCATGGGGTCGGCCTTGGCCAGGCTCATCTCGGCGTTCTCGAGAAGGGAGCGGAAGAACGGCCAGTCCTGGTTCATCTGGCGCAGGCGCTCCGCGCCGTAGCGCTCGGCGACGGCCTCGAGTCCGCAGCCCAGCCCGTACCAGCCGGGCAGGTTGCAGCGCGTCTGGGACCAGGCGAAGACCCAGGGGATCGCCCTCAGGCCCCGGAGGCCGGAGGACCCATGTCGGCGCGGCGGCCGGGACCCAATTCGCAATCGCGCGATCTCCTCGAGCGGGCTGACAGCGGCGAAGAACTCCGGGAACCCGGGAGCGTCGACCAGGGCGCGGTAGGCCGCCTCGGATGCCTCCGCCATCAGCGCTGCCTCAGCGGCGAAGGCCTGCGCCCGATCCGCGTGGCTCGCCTCGAGCTCTGGCGTGGAGACCTCGAGCACCGCGCTGGTCACCTGTTCCAGGTGGCGCAGGGCGATGGCCGAATTGCTGTACCGCGCGAAGACGACCTCTCCCTGCTCGGTGACCTTGAAACGGCCGGCGACCGAGCCGGGGGCCTGGCCGCGGATGGCACGTCCAGCTGGCCCGCCTCCGCGGCCGAGCGCGCCGCCGCGGCCGTGGAACAGGGTCAACCTGATGCTGTGCGCATGGGCCCAGGCAGCGAGAGCCATCTGGGCCCGGTAGAGGGCGAGGTTGGCAGCGAGGACGCCCGCGTCCTTCGAGGCATCGGAATACCCCAGCATCACCTCCAACCGGCGCCCCCTCTGCTCCAACCGGTCCCGCCAGCCGGGAAGCCGGAACAATGACTCGAGCACGTCCGGCGCGGCCGCCAGGTCGGACCGGGACTCGAACAGCGGAACGACATCCAGCACCAGCGAACCGGCGGGGACGGCAAGTCGGGCGAGCGCGTACACGACGGTCACGTCGGCGGCAGTGCGGGTGAAGCTGACCACGTAGCGGTGGCAGGCGTCGATGCCCCATCGGGCCTGGATGCGCTCCATCACCCGCAGCGTTTCCAGCACCTCCCGCGCCTGGTCCGATGACGGTCCGATCCCCACGGGCCATCCCTGTCGGCTCAGCTGATCGAGTGCCGGCGCATCTGGGGCAGCGCCTTCGAGCAACTCGGACATCACCGTCCGGAGCACGTTGGCGTGTTCACGCACCTCCATGGATGCCAGCGTGAAACCGAAGGTCTCCGCTTGCCAGGCCAGGTGCTGAAGGTCGCCGTAGCCGATCCGAGCGGCACCGGCATCGGCCAGCGAGCCCTGAGCGATGCTCAGGTCCTCGATGAACTCCCCCACGCTGAGGTAGGCCCCCGGTTGGTGCAGTCGGGTCGCGCGCAGCCGCTCGGCCAGGAGCAGCAGCCACTGGCGATGCGGCTCCCGCGGTGCCCGGGTGAGGATCTCGGCGGCGGCGGCCGGAAACCGGGAGCGGTCCCGGACCAGCCGCTCGACCAGTCCCGTGGTGGGTGGCGTCGACTCCTCTGACATGGTCAGGGAGCGACCTATCCGGCGGGTCGCATCTTCGAGGGCCCGGATGGCCTGCTCCGCCTGGATCTCCACCGCCGCTGCGGTGACCTCCGCGGTCACGTTGGGGTTGCCGTCGCGGTCTCCCCCGACCCAGGTCCCCCAGCGGATGAATGTGCGAAACCCGGGAGGCCGGGTCCCGATCGAACTGGCGCCCAGCAGCGCCGCCTCCAGCTTGCGGTAGAGGGTGGGGACCACCTCGAAGAGGGTCTCGTCGAAAACCCCAACCACGGTGCGCACCTCGTCGAGCACGGTCGGATCATTCCGCCGCAGCTGTGCCGTCCTCCACAGGATCGTGACCTGCTCGGATAGTCTTCGCTCCGCCTCGGCGCGATCGACAGAGGTGAGCGGCGGCCCATCGAGCCGGTCCATGAGAGCCCCGATCCGGCGCACTGCGTCGACCACCGCCCGGCGCCGCGCCTCGGTGGGGTGAGCCGTCAGCACCGGATGCACCTCGAGCCGGTCCAAGAGCTCTCGCAGCGCAGCCTCCCCGGACTCCCTGCGCACGGCCGCAACCGTCCCCATGATTGACTCTGAGACCGGCTCAGCCGCGCTCTCGCGCTCCCGCAGAGCCCGGTCGCGCTGACGCTCCTCGGCCAGATTGACCAGTTGCAGGTAGACGGTGAAGGCCCGGGCCACCTTCTCGGCACGGCCGAACTCCAAGCGGTCGACGGTGTCGACGACCTCCTGGAGGAGGGTCACAGCCTCCGGGCCACGACTGAGACGAAGTTGGACGGTGGCCCGACGGAGCCGCTCCACGTCCGAGAGCAGGCCCGGCCCATCCGTCTCTGTGATGACCTCGTCCAGCACGGAGCCCAAGCGCTGCAGGTCCTCGCCCAGCGGCTTCGGCAGGCCTTGCGGGAGCTCCCTCGGATGCGGCTGCTCCCTCATTGGGTGGTGATCTTACGGAGTGCCACGACTCATGGTCACTCGCGGGGCAAGCGCTCAGACGCTCGGCCCCACGGCCGCCCGAATCAGCGCCGCCCAGTGGCTGTTCGTGGGCCCGGGGCCGGTGCCCGAACCGCCGCCGATTCCCTGCAACAGCTCACCCCGCTGAGCTGGACGGCGCCGCCCGCCAGGGGGCGGAAGGCCGAGACGAGGGGGACGGGCTGGGCGCCCGACTCCTGCGGCCCACGGAGGTCGATGGCGATCGCGACTCGGACGCCGGTCGGGAGCCGGCTCCCAGCCCTCTCAGAGGCACTCCGCCACGCTCTGGCCCTGCACGAAAAAGAGGAGGTAGTCGGGTCCCCCCGCCTTGGTGTCCGTGCCGCTCATGTTGAAGCCACCGAAGGGGTGCACCCCCATGTAGGCACCGGTGGAGCGACGGTTGATGTACAGGTTGCCGACGTGGAAACGATCCTTGGCCCGGGCAATCCGCTCCGGATCCCGACTGATGTAGGAGCCGGTCAGCCCGTACTCGGTGTCGTTGGCGATGGTGAGGGCGTGCTCGAAGTCACGGGCCCTGATCACCGTCAGGACCGGGCCGAAGATCTCCTCCTGGGCGATGGTGGCGCTGGGAGCCACCCCACCGAAGATGGTCGGCTCGATGAAGTGGCCGTCACCGGGACGCCGGCCGCCGCCTAGCAGCAGCTCCCCCTCGCCCCTCCCGATCCGTATGTAGTCGAGGATCTTCGCCTCGGCGACCCCGTCGATGACGGGACCCATGGTGACCTCCGGGTCCACCGGGTCGCCGACCTTGATCCGTCCGGCCAGGTCCAGAACTCTGCCCACGACCTCGTCGTAGATCGGCCCCACCAGGACCGCCCGCGATCCGGCCGAGCACTTCTGGCCCTGATATCCGAAGGCGGAGCTGGTTATCGCCTGGGCGGCCAGGCCCAGGTCGGCGGTCTCGTCAACCACCACCGCGTTCTTGCCCCCCATCTCCAGCTGGATGCGCTTCAGCCAGCGCTGCCCGGGTTGAACCTTGGAGCCCCGCTCATAGATCCTCACCCCCACCTCGCGCGATCCCGTGAAGGCCACGAAGCGGATCCTGGGGTGATCCACCAGGGCCTCGCCGACCAACTCCCCGTGACCCGTGAGCAGGTTGATCACGCCGGCGGGAAGCCCCAGCTCGGCGAGGACATCCACCAGCCAGGCCGCGGTGGTGCTGGAGGTCCTGGCCGGCTTGAGGACGACGCAATTGCCCGTCACCACCGCGGCGGTCAGCATCCCCGTGAGCAGCGCCAGCGGAAAGTTCCACGGGGAGATCACCGCCCCCACGCCGAGCGGCAGGTAGCGGAACTGGGTCAGCTCACCGGGCCAGGCCGCCAGATGGCCCCGGCCGTCCAGCTCCAAGACCTGGCGTGCGTACCACTCCATCAGGTCGACCACCTCGGCCGTCTCGCCGTCTGCCTCGTCCCAGGGCTTGCCGACCTCGAAGACCATGAGGGCAGCCAGCTCCCGGCGCCGCCGCCGGATCACCTGCGCGGCCCGGAGCAGGAAGGCAGACCGCTCCTCAACCGGGGTCCGAGACCAGCCCTCGAAGGCTGCCCAGCCGGCGCTCACCGCCTCTTCGACCTGCTCGCCCCTGGCCGCCGCATGCCGACCCACGACCTCCGCCGGGTGGGAGGGGTTGTACGACTCGATCACCTCCCCGGTCTCCACCCGCTGGCCCCCGATCACAAGCGGGTAGGTGCGGCCCAACTCATCCCGAACCCGAGCCAGCGCGGCGGCGAAGTCCGCCCGGTTGGCCGGTACCGCGAAGTCCAGGCTGGGTTCGCTTTGAAACGGGGACAGTGCCATCGGGGATCCTCCTTGTCTCTGGTCGAAAGGGTGGCGTTTGGAGATGGGGCCCGGGCCCACAACCCGGGCCCTCGGCGACCCTAGCGTCTCACCAAGTTGCGGGCGAGGAAGAGCAGGTTGGCGGGCCGCTCTGCCAGGCGCCTCATGAAGAACGGATACCAGTGGGTGCCATACGAGGTCGCGACCAGCACGGTGAAGCCCCGCCCGAGCAGGTCGCGCTGGAGCTGGGGCCGGACTCCATAGAGCATCTGGAACTCGAACCGGTCACGAGCGACCTGCTGCCGCTCGGTGAAGGCGATGGCGTGCTCGATGATCCGCTCGTCATGGGTCGCGATCGCCGTGTAGCCGCCCTCACGAAGTGCGAGCTCCATGATCCGGATGTAGTTCCGGTCCACCTCCGACTTGTCGGGGAAGGCAACCTCGCGGCTCTCCAGATAGGCTCCCTTGACCAGGCGCAGGTTGGGCTCCAGCGGGAGCAGTGACTCGAGGTCGGAGCGGGTGCGCCGGAGGCACGACTGGAGCGCCACCCCCACGTTGTCAAAGCCCCGCTCTCGAAGTGCCCGGTAGATCCGCAGGGTGGCATCAACGTGGGAGGAGTCCTCCATATCGATCCGCATCGAGAGCCCCAGGCTCCGGGCCAGATCCAGGAGCAGTCCCAGGTTGCCGATCGCCAACTGCTCGTCGAGGTCGCTCCCCATGAGGGTCGGCTTGATCGCGGCGTTGGCGTTGAGCTGCTCCGCGGCTAGACGCCGGAGCAGCCGATCGTAGGCTTCGACCGCCAGCTTGGCCTCGGCCTCGGTGGTGACCGCCTCGCCCAGTTCGGTGGCGTTGCATTTGAAGCCCTGCTGGTTGAGGGTCCGGATCAGCTGCACATCCAGGTCCAGGGTCTCCCCCGCCACGAAGCGAGAGGCCCCCAGCCTCATCCCATATCGGCCCATGAAGGCTTCGGTGAGCCGGTTCTGGGCGGCCGCGAGGATCGCAGCCCTGGCGATGGTGTTCATGGATGGCATGGTTCAGCGGCCTCCAATTGGGCGCAGGCTGGCCGGACCTGCCATGTCGGCGGGAGTCCCGCCGGGCCTCGGACTCATCTCGCAACCGCCCCCCGAGGATGCCGGGGCGAAGGCCGGGAGCCCCACTCCCTCAGTCAGTTCCTCCATCAGCTCACCCGTCGACGGGCCAAGCGTAACCGACCGCTTGGGGTGACTGGTGGCGGCCGCTGCGCTGGGCACCTTCGCCACCGCCTCGATGACCCGGATCCCGTTCAAGGGCGTCGGCCGCGGCCGGGACCCGGGGGCCGGTGCAGATTCGCTGCCGCCGGGCCCTGAGAACCTGGCCGACCACACGGCCGAAGCCCAACCGAGCTCCGGACGCTCGTCACTCCGCCGCACGGGCGGTCCAGCCCGCGAGACTGCACTCGAAGGCGGATGAGGCGGTAGGCTAGATTGCAGGACGTGAACGACACCCAGTTCCCCTCAAGGCGGCTCGGCAATCAGGGCCTGGTGGTCTCGGCGGTCGGGCTCGGCTGCATGAGCATGTCCCAGGCCTACGGCCCCGCCGACGAGGCCGATTCACTGGCCACCATCGACCGGGCCCTGGAACTCGGGGTTTGCTTCCTGGATACCGCCGACGCCTACGGGGACGGCCACAACGAGCTGCTCTTGGGCCGAGCCCTCCAGGGACGCCGGGACCGAGTCGTCCTGGCGACCAAGTTCGGCATCCTGAAGGACCGCGCCACCGCGAGCAGGGTCAGCGGGCGTCCGGAGTATGTGAGAGCCTGCTGCGAGGCGTCGCTGCAGCGGCTCGGCACCGATCACATCGACCTCTACTACCAGCACCGGGTCGACCCCGAGGTCCCGATCGAGGACACGGTGGGAGCGATGGCGGAGCTGGTCCAGGCCGGCAAGGTGCGCTTCCTCGGGCTCTCCGAGGCCAGCGCCGACTCGTTGCAGCGGGCGATGGCCACCCACCCGATCAGCGCGCTCCAGAGTGAGTGGTCCCTGTGGACCAGGGACATCGAGGAGCAGATTCTGCCCACCGCCCGCCGGCTGGGGATCGGCATCGTCCCCTACAGCCCTCTGGGCCGGGGGTTCTTCACCGGGAAGATCACCGACCCAGACGGCTTCGGGCCCGACGACTTCCGCCGTGACAACCCCCGATTCCAGGGCGACAACTTCCTGCACAACTTGGAGCTGGTCCGGCTGGTTGTGCGGCTCGCCGCGGACAGGGCCGTGACTCCCGCCCAGCTGGCGCTGGCCTGGCTCCTCGCCCAAGGCCCCGACGTGGTTCCGATCCCGGGTACCAAGCACCGCGCCAATCTGGAGGAGAACGCCGGGGCAGCCCGGGTCACCCTGTCGCCCTCGGATCTGGACCAGCTGGCCAGCTTGGTGCCGCCCGGAACGTTCGCGGGCACCCGCTACTCCGATGGCGGCTACACCTACGGATCGAGCCCAGCCAAGAGCTGACCGCTCGGCCCGGGCCAGACCGGCGCACTCAGGGGGGCGGAGACGTTCCGGCCCGGCCCCCCGCCCACCTCATGCGAGTCACCATGAGGGCCCGGCGGACCTCCTCGTCGCCGGCGGACGCGGGCCGGGGGTTGAGCGCGCCGGCTCCCAATCAACTGCTCTCGACCCCCGGGCAGCTCGCCTCCGCAAGAGCATCCTCGCGCAGCTTCGGCGCCATCCCCGTCCCCAGCGGCTGCGGAGCCACGATGGCGTCGTCCCCACGGCGGGCAGCGGACCAAGACCGGGTGGGCCGTCGGTCGCCGCCCCGATCAGCCGGCCCGTGCCGCCGCAGGGTCAGGCGAAGGTTCCCATGCTGACCGGCTCGCCGATCCTGGCCCGCTGCCAGCTCCGAAAGGAAGGCCAGAGCTAGGTCCAGGATTTGAGGCTCCGCGGTGCTGGCGCCCCAGCGCGGCCACCGTCTCCCGGCCCTTCAGAAGTGGTCCCGCAGCCAGCCGTGGATCTCCGGCACCCGGCGCAGCAGCGGGGTCAGGTGGCCCTCGTCCGGGAGATAGTGCCACTCGGCGTCGGGCAGGTGCCGGGCCAGCCACCTGCCGTGCCCGGGCGGCACCATCAGGTCGTGCTGGCCCTGCCACAGCTGCAGGGGCACGCGGATCTCGGACAGGTCGAATCCCCAGGGGAGGACGAAGGCGAGGTCGTCGTCGAGCCAGCCGTCGGGACCGTGCGAACATGCCTCCTCCCTCAGCGCCACCAGCCACTCGCCCAATTGGTCCCGGGTGGCCCGCAGGTCAGGGCCGGACAGGAGGGTGCTCATCGACCCGATCATCTCCTCGACGCCGGAGACCGGCGTGGCGGCCGCCTCCTCGTACCCGGCTCGAGCCGCGTCCTCTCCTGCCAGCAGGGTCTTGAACTCGTCGATGTTGCCCTGCCCCATACCCTCGAGGAAGTCGAGACCCTCCGCGTCATAGGGAGCTGGCGAGGCGATGGTCGCGGCCGCCACCACCAGGCCCGGCAGCCTGGCGGCGCAGCTCAGCGCGGGAGGGCCTCCTCCCGAGTAGCCCCAGGTGGCCAGCTGGGAGATCTGGAGGTGATCGGCGATAGCGAGCACGTCGTCGGGGGTTTGGGAGACCGAGCGGCCGCGGAGTCTCGTGGAGCCACCGTACCCCGGCCTGGAGTAGCCGACCAGGCGGATCCCCTTGCGCTCGGCGTCCTCCAGCCAGCCCCGGTAGGGCAAGCGAGCTCCCGGCGTCCCGTGGTGGACAAGGACGACTGGCTGGCCCGCGCCACCGGCATCGAAGATGTCCAGCCGTCGCCCGTCCGGGGTCCGCACCTGCAGCTCACGAATCTCCATCCTGACCTCCCCCT
>JBEKRL010000076.1:0-10639 GCA_049518775.1 Candidatus Dormibacteria bacterium | reverse complement strand
ACCCCCGCACCACTCGCTCTGTGCTGGCTGTGCTTGCCGATTCTCGTGCGGGCGTCAGTGTAACTCGCTCTGTGCTAGCTGCGCTTGCGAACTGTCACCGGGGCGTCGGAGGGACTAGGAGCCGTCGCCACCTCTGCCGATCCGACGCCCAGATGGTCGGGGGCGGAGCCGCCCGGTACTAGACTTCGAGGGTGACGGAGCAGCCCCCCCCGCCAACTGGCGACGCCCAGCTGGCACCCTCGCTGCAGACCCTGGCGTCCGACCGCCGTCGCGATCAGACCGTCGAGCTGCTGAGCGCGGCCTGCGCCGACGGCAGGCTCACCCTGGAGGACTTCTCCGACCGTTTGGAGACGGCGCTGCAGGCCCGGACCATCCCCGAGCTGGCGGCCCTGGAGGCCGACCTAGGCGTGGCCAGGCCGCTGCCGACGCCGGCTCGTCCGGGAGTGAGGGCGGCACGGTCCTTCGTGGCGATCATGTCCTCCGCCCATGGCCGGGGCCGCTTGGTGCTGGGGCCGGCCACCCGCGCCCTGGCGGTGATGGGCGAGGTGGTCCTTGACCTCCGGGGCGCAGAGTTGGCGGCCGGCCACAGCCACATCCAGGCCATCGCGGTGATGGGCTCGGTCAAGGTGGTGGTGCCCGAGGGGCTGAACGTCGAGCTCAACGGGCTGGCGCTGATGGGCTCGAAGTCTCTGAAGGGGGGCACCACCCTCCCGCCTCCGGAAGCTCCCGTCATCGAGGTGACCGCGATGGCGGTCATGGGCGAGGTGGCGGTGGTGATCAAGTCGGCCAAGCCGCGCCGGCGACGGATAGGCCCCTTTGCCTGGGACAGCGACTAGGCCTCCGGCCCCCTCTGCCCCGGTCAGCCCTCCGGCCTGCCTCCGCCCAGCGGGGACGCCGCCGCCCGCTCCACCTTGGCGGCCATGATGAAGTCGTTGCGGGTCAGCCCTCCGGCCGCGTGGGTCGTGAGCTCCACCTCGCAATAGCCCCATCCCACATGAAGGTCGGGATGATGGCCCTCGCGCTCGGCCAGCATCGCGACCCTGGTCGCCAACGCGAAGGCGGCGCCGAAGTTGGGGAAGGCGAAGCGGCGTCGGAGCACCCCGGCGTCGATCGCCCAGGGGCCGCCCAGCTCTGATCCGAGCCGCTCCGCCTCCTCTGGATCTAGGGTAGGGGTCCCAGCCGTGCAGACCTGGCAGCGCTCCCGGGCCAGTTCCGGCACGGCTCAGGCGCCCCCGGGGCCGCGGGCGCCGGAGCGCTCCAGGATTCGGGCCGCGATCGCCAGCGCCCCAGCGTAGGTGGCCTCCATGCCCTCGAATTGCAACCCCCGGGCGCCCAGTGTCCGGGCCTGGGTGTACGGGGTGTCCGACGCGTAGTGGATGACGCCCACCTCCATGACCGGCCGGGTCAGGTCGACCTGTTCCCGGTTGGGGTAGCGGGAGCTCTCACCAGCCTCCAGCACGGCTCCCAGATAGGGCCCGGTCTCCATCTCCACAACCGTGTAGGAGTCCCGGTAGTAGCCCTCCAGGTAGCCCCGATTCTGGAGGAAGGTGCTGCGCACCGAGACGGTTCGCTGGCGGTCCAGAACCGACCTCGTCGTTACGAAGGGAGCAACCTGAGGAAAGCCGAAGCAGTTGTTGAGCCAGTAGGTGTTGCCGCTCTGCTCGTCGTGAATGACGTCCGAGATCATCACGTCCCCCACGTCAGCGTTGAGGGTTGCGGCCTTGCCCAGCACATAGACGCCGTCGACAAGCTCGGTGGCCTCCAGCACCTGGCGGAGGATGTGATAGGCGCCCAGACCCAGCGGGTACTGGATGTTGAGGATCACGTGGGGCGAGCGCCTGAGCGCCCGGGCTCCCCCGGCCGCCAGCTGGAGTCGGGGGTCGATCCGGAGCGGGTCGAGCCGGTCCAGCACGATCAGCTGGGCGGCCACGTCGGTCCCGGACTGTGAGGGGACGTGGAAGATCCCCTCGGCACGCTCCTCGCGGCTCCTCGCCTCCCGCTCTTCGGGATGGGTTTCGAACCAGCGCCGGGCGGCGTAGTAGAGGAAGTTGTGAGGGGAGAGCCGTGAACTCGGCTCTGCCAGCTCGGTGGCGATCTGACGGAGCTCATCATCCCCGGACTCATCAACCCAGGCCGTCACCGCCTCAGCCCGGTCCCGGGCCACCCCGGAGAGCAGGTTCACCAGGCAGTGAGCGTTGCTGCTGACGAAGTAGACCGGCCGGTCGAGGAGCTGCTCCCGCCGGAGCACGTCCCCGACCGGCCGCCACCACTCCCTGGTGGCCCGGGCGTACCCGACCTGGGAGCCGCCCAGGAGCTGGATGCCCAGGTCCATGGGCCGGTCCCTAACAGTGGCGACGAAGTCCCCCATCCGGGGGCCGAACAGCACCATCAGCCGGGCCCAGTCGTCGTCCTCGACCTCGAGCAGCGAGGGCGCCTCGGCCAGGAGCGCCTCCGGGTCCAGATCGGCGGCCTGACGGAGCCGGGCATGGGCCTTGTTCCACTCGATCTGGGTCGCGACCAGGATCGGGACCAGGTCGTCGAGATCAGAGCTGCTGGCGAGTGCCACCGCCAGGGTCCTGCGGGTGCCGTTCCACCACCAGCGACGGCGGCGGGCGGCGGCCACCACCGGCCGCCAGTCGGAGGGCTCGGCGCCGCCAGTCCGAAGAAGCCGGTCGGGGTACTGGCCCAGGCAGACGTGCTCAAGCTCAAGCACCACCGGAGGCAGACGATGGAGGGCGTAGAGGAAGGCTCCGCTGTCGAGCCGCTCCTGTGCCCCCAGGGGGTGCAGCGAGGACTCCATCTCCAGGTGGGTGCGCTCCAGCACCTGGAGGCGGATCTCCCCAGACGAGCGCAGCACCGACCGGTAGGTGCGGACATAGAGCCCTACCCGCTCCTCGCCCGGCATTCGGTCGCCAGCGCGCGACGGCTCAGCGGTCACGGCCGGCCCGGCCGCGGTCTCGCCCGCCACCGCGTCACCGGTGGAGGCGGGTCGGGTCGGCCCAGCGCACCGGGGTCTCGGCGGGAAGGGAGGTGTGGCTGGGGAGCCGGGGCAGCAAGCGCACCGTGAAACTGCACTCGGCGGAGGCCTCCAGCACCAGGCTGCCGAGGTAGCGGTGGCCCCCGTTGGAGTGGTCTCGGTCAGCGATCATCGGCTCGATCCTGGGAGAGACCAGCCGGCCGTCCTGCCCGGTCGTACCGTAGAGCAGTTCGACCTGGACGTCCTCGGGAGCCAGCTCGCCCAGCTCCACCAGCGCTTCCACCACCCTCTCCGCCCCTTCCGACTGGGACGGGGCATTCCCCTCACGGGGAAGCACCCGGGCCGATACCGTGGCCCCGGCGAGGTCGCGGCGGACCCGCTCCCACCAGCCGCAGTGCACCCGGGCCGAGAGATGGCGGTCGGCCGGACCGAAGACCCAGGCGTCCACCGCCGGCCGGTACATCTGGCCGACGTAGTCGGCCACCATCCGGGATCCCAGTACCAGCGGGCCGACGGTGGTCAGGGAGTGGCGGACCCGCGCCAGCCAGCGGGCGGGCGGAGCTCCGGGGCGGCGTTCGAAGAAGGCTGGCACCACCTCGCGCTCCAGCACCTCGAAGAGCGCCTCGGCCTCGAGCCGGTCCCTTTCCTGGCGGTCCAACACATCCTCACGCGAGGGGATGGCGAAGCCGTTGTCCCCGTCGAAGGCCTCGTCCCACCAGCCATCGCGGATGGAGCAGTTGACAGCACCGCTCAGGGCCGCCTTCTGGCCGCTGGTGCCGCAGGCCTCCATCGGTCGGCGCGGAGTGTTGAGCCAGAGGTCGGCACCCTGGTAGAGCATCCGCGCCAGCCCGATGTCATAGTCCTCCAGGAACACCACTCGGGAGCCCAACCTGCTGGCCCTGGTCACCCGGATCAGCGACTGGATGATCTGCTTCCCCGACCGGTCGGCGGGGTGGGCCTTGCCGGCGATCACCAGCTGCACCGGGCGGACCGGGTCCATCAGGAGGGCGGCCAGCCGCTCGGGCTGGGAGAAGAGCAGCAGCGCCCGCTTGTACTCCGCCACCCGGCGGGCGAACCCGATGGTGAGCGCCCTGGGGTCGAGCACCTCGTTGGTCCACGCCCGTCCCGACTCCGGGGTGCCCCGCTCCCGCTCGGCCCGCTCCAGCCGCCGGCGCGCACCCGCGATCAGCCGCAGCCGGCCGGGCTGGCGGGCATCCCAGAGGTCCTGGTCGGACGCGACCCTGAGGCGGCCCCAGTCGACCGCCCCATGGACGCCCCAGCGGGGTCCGAGGAAACGCTCCAGCAGCTGGCCCATCTCCGGCGAGACCCAGTGCTGGGGGTGGACCCCGTTGGTGACCGCCCGGATCGGCACCTCCTCGGGCAGGAGATCGGGCCATAGAGGGGCGAACATCCGCTGGCTGACCTGGCGGTGGAGACGAGAGACGGCGTTGGCCTGGCCTGAGAGGCGCAGCCCCATCACCGCCATGTTGAAGGGGTCCTCGGGGGACTGGCCGGGGAAGTGACCCAGCTCCATGAGCCGGTCAAGGGAGATCCCCACGGCCTGGCACCAGCCACTGAAGTAGCGGGCCATGAGCTGACGAGGAAAGTGGTCGATCCCGGCCGGGACCGGGGTGTGGGTGGTGAAGATGGTCCCGGCTCGGGCCGCCTGCAGCGCCTCCTCGAATCGGAGTCCCTCATCCTGAATCAGCCTGCGGATCCGCTCCAGGACCAGGAATCCGGCATGGCCCTCGTTGCTGTGAAAGAGCAGGGGCCGCTGGCCCACCAGCTCCAGCGCCTGCACTCCGCCCATCCCCAGCAGGATCTCCTGCTGGAGCCGGTGCTCGGTGTCGCCCCCGTAGAGCCGGTCGGTGACCTGGGCCAGCCCCCCCGGGTTACCCACACCGGTGCTGTCGAGCAGGAAGAGAGAGAGCCGGCCGATCTGCTGGCGCCAGACCCTGGCCAGGAGCGTCCGCTCCCCCAGCTCCAGTTCGACCGGCTGCTCGGCGGCCGCCACCAGCCCGCAGCCCGCGGGGTCCACTTCCCGGTAGCTGTCCTGCTGCCAGCCATCTCGATCCAGCCGCTGGTGAGAGTAGCCCAGGTGGTAGAAGAGCCCGACCCCAACCAGAGGCAGGCCCTCGTCGGCACAGACTCTCAGATAGTCCCCGGCCAGCACCCCCAGCCCCCCCGAGTACTCGGGGATCTGCTCGCTGACTGCGAACTCAGGAGAGAAATAGGCGACCCGGGGCATCGAGCCGGGGAGCAGGGCTTCGGCGAGGGCAGGAGCCTCCTCCACCCTGAACCGGTCGACGGCGCACACGCTGACAAGGTAGCGACAAGCAGCCTCGCGGTGCCCATCCACTTCGGTCCAGCTCCCAGACCACGCGGGGGAGCGACCCAGCGGTCGGCTAAGATCGGCCGATGAGCAATGCGGAGGAGGCGTCGCCGACCGAGTCCGAGAGCGCGAACAGATCCAGCCGCCAGCGGGCCTCCCATGACCAGGCACCCCCGCAGGCCCTGCTTGACTTCATGGCCCAGGGATGGGGCACTCCAGCGCAGGCGGATGCCCGGCCCATCAGCGGCACTGAGCGTTACCAGGCCCGGCGCCAAGAGCTCTCCCGGCGCTTCCCCGGGCTCCTGATCGTGGTCCCGGCCGGGGTCGAGAAGGTGCGCTCCAACGACACCATCTACCCCTTCCGTCCCAGCACCGACTACCTCTACCTGGTGGGCGAGGGGGAGCCTGACGAGGTGATGGTGATGGTGCCCCTCGAAGGCGGCGGGCACCACTCCCAGATCTTCGCCGAGCCCAGCGCCGACTTCGGCAAGAGCGACTTCTTCACCGACCGGGTCAAGGGGGTCTTCTGGGTCGGCCCGGGCCGTGGGCTGGCGGTCACCGAGAGTCGGCTCGGGGTGGAGGCCGTGCCGATCGGCGAACTTGCCCCGCTGATCTCCGCCCACGACCGGGGAGCGGTCCTACGCGGGGTCGACCCCACGGTCGACCGGCTCGCCGCCGATCTGGCCGGCCCCGACCGAGAGCTGGCCGAGCAGCTCTCGGAGATGCGCCTGGTCAAGGACGCGCTGGAGGTGGAACTGCTGGAAGAGGCTTGCACGGTCACCCGTCAGGCCTTCGAGGACGTGGTCCGGGCGCTGCCCCGGGCCCGGACCGAGCGGGACGTGGAGGCGGTCTTCTTCGCCAGGGCCAGGTCGGCGGGCAACGACACCGGGTACTCGACCATCGCCGCCGCCGGCAGCCACGCCACCGTCCTCCACTGGACCCACAACGACGGCCGGGTCGTGCCCGGGGAGCTGCTGCTCCTGGACGCCGGGGTGGAGACCAAGCGCTACTACACCGCCGATATCACCCGGACCTTGCCGATCAACGGCCACTTCACCAAGTCCCAGCGCCACGTCTATCAGCTCGTCCATGAGGCCCAGCAGGCGGCGTTCGTCGAGGTTCGCCCGGGCAACGAATTCCTGGCCCCCCACCGAGCCGCAATGCGGGTCCTGGCCCAGGGACTGGCGGCGATGGGGCTCCTCCCGGTCAGCGCCGAGGAGTCACTGGACAGGGACAGCCAGCTCCACCAGCGCTTCACCCTGCACAGCGTGAGCCACATGCTGGGTCTGGATGTCCACGACTGCGCTCGCGCCCGGACCGAGTCCTATCGGCTAGGCAAGCTGGTGCCGGGGATGGTGCTAACGGTGGAACCCGGGCTCTACTTCCAGCCTCACGACCTCACCGTCCCTGAGGAGTTCCGGGGGATCGGGGTGAGGATCGAGGACGATGTCCTGGTCACCGCGGACGGCTACCGGCTCCTCAGCCGGGGCCTCCCCTCCGCCCCGGACGAGGTAGAGCGCTGGATGGCTGGGATCTGGGCTGCTGACCAGGGCAGCTAAGCCCTCGGTCCCGCACCCACCCTCTCAGGGATCGCTGAGCGCCTCCACCAGCTCCTCTTGGACCCAGCTGAGCAGGTGCAATGTCGCCAGCGGCGGCCGGCGGTGCTCCTGGGGGCTGAACGCCTCCTCCCAGCCGTCGCTGATGACCCCCAGCCGCTCCGCCAGCGCCAGCCGGAGCAGATTCAGAGCCCGCAGCCAGACCATCGCCTGGTCGGCGGAGAGCAGGATCCGCTGGTCGGACTGCAGCACCTCCCGGACCTGGGCCAGATCCGCCGCCCGGGAGTCGGCCAGGTCGGTCCCCACCAGCCGCTGAAACTCCAGCTCGTACTCCTCCTCCTGGTAAGCGCGGGGCCGAGTCCAGCGGGAGAGCTCCACCAGTGGCTCCAAGCGCTCGACGATCTGCAGCAGGGCCCGGCGTTCTCCCCGGCTCACCCTCAGCTGGACCAGCTCCCCCTGCCGGTTTATCTGGGCCAAACTCAGTCGCGGGCCAGGGTCGCCTGGAGCCCATGGGCGTGGAGCTGCGCAACCGCCACCTCCGCCCGCTCCCGGGGCTCGGTGGCGACCACGGCCCGCCCCTCGTTGTGAACCTGGAGCATCAGACGGGTGGCGGTCTCAAGGTCGTATCCGAACAGCCTGCGGAACACCAGGACGACATAGCTCATGAGGGTGATGGGATCGTTCCAGACCACCACCTGCCAGGGGCGATCGTGGTGAGTTCGGGTACCTCCCTCTGCCCGCGTCTCCCTGGCCGCCAGCTCATTCGTCTCACCCACCGCGCAGTAAAGGTAGCGCGCCATGCGCCGGGTGGTGCCCCCGCTAGTGGGACGGGCGATCGCCGGGCTGTGCTGACCCCGGCCTCTCGGTTCGGAGTCCAGGTCAGGAATGGATCACCTGGCTCGCAGTCCAGCAGCTGGCGAGCTGGTCCTGCGCCTGAGCGGAGGTGTCTCGGGCGCGGGTCGGATTCACAGCCGGCCGGCGGCGGACGATACTGGCGCTGGCGGCCGCCACTGGAGGTTTCTTCTCACTTGAACCCACCCCAGATACTGCCCACCCGGATCCACGAGGGGCTGGCCCCGGGAGTCACCTACCTGATCGAGGGCGAGCTGGTGCCGATGCTGCACTGCAGCCTGGACGGCTCGATGCCGGTCTACTTCGAGCATCACGTGGTGCTCTGGAAGGAGCCCCAGGTGACGATCAAGCTGAAGGCGGTCCGGGGGGCGGTCCGGCGCATGGTGGCCGGTCGCGAGTTGTTCCTGACCGAGGCCAGGGGTCACGGCGGCATCGCTTTCTCCAGGGACGCCCCCGGCCAGGTGTTTCCCCTGGAGCTTCCCGAGGGAGCCGCCATCCTGGTTCGGGAGCACCAGTTCCTGGCGGCCACCGCCTCCCTGAGATACAGCGCCAGCCATCTCCGCGGGCTCAGCAACAACCTCTTCGGCGAAAGTGGTTTCTGGGTGGACCGATTCGAGGCCAAGGGCGGCGATGGGGTCGTCTGGCTGCATGGATTCGGCAACGTGTTCGAGAAGCAGTTGGAGGCCGGTGAGGAGATCGACGTGGAGCCGGGCGGCTGGGTCTACATGGATCCCGAGGTGAGGATGCGCCCCGCCGTCTACGGGCTTCGCACCGCCAGACCATGTACCTCCACCTTCCCAGCGCGGACTGACAAGAAGGGGGGCGCGGACCCCGGCCGCGGATCCGGGGGGATCAGACCGTCTCAGCCGCCCCGAAAGCCGAAGAGGAACGCGGATACGGGGCGGCAGGCACTTTCCCCGGCGGGCCGTGCGCCAGTTCCCAGAGGCGGACCGGCGCCGGGTCGGTCGACGGACGCCAACGGGGGCAACCGGCGCCGAGAGGTCAACCCCCTGCCAAGCCCGCAAATGCGGCGACGGCTCTGGCCGCGGTCGCCTCGGCGAGGCTGGCCGGGGGCGGCAGCCGGCGACGGCGTCGCCGTAGCTTCCGCTCACTCTGCCGGCAGCCCACAGGAGAAGCCGAAGGGAGGGGATCCGCGGAGCAAGCCCGGCACCAGCCCACCCAGCAACCACGACAACAGCGGCGGGCGCCCGCTCGTCATCGACCCCGCCCTCGGAAGCGCAGAGAGGCCCAGGACGAAGAATCGTCCAGTGCCGAAGCCCGTCGCGGAGCGAGCGGGTGCTGGACCATGGGATGGGGCTGGGCGAGCGGCGAGAGCTCTCTCGGACGTCGCGTGGTACCTCCCACGCTGGATCACCTCACGTGGTACCGCCCAGGGACGCGGCCGGCTCGGCCCCGAGGGACCGTCCGCCCAACCGTTTGCCCGAAACCCTTGGTCTACCGGCAGACGGCCGGCCACGCCGCACTTCTGATCCCCACCGGCAGAACACGCTGCCGACCGAGTCCGGCTGCTGGCGTGGTTGCTACCATGCGATGCATGGTTCTGGGTGATGATGCTGCCTGGTTGGCGCAGCTGCGCAAGGGCTCCGTCGAGCACTGTGTCCTGGCCCTGCTGCGCCACGGGGAGAGATACGGCTTCGACCTCGCCCGGTCGCTGGCGGAAGACGGCGGTCTGATCGGGAGTGAGGGGACCATCTATCCGCTCCTGGCGCGTCTGCGAAGAAACGGCTTGGTAGCGACCACCTGGCGGGAGTCGGTGGAGGGCCCCCCCCGCCGCTACTACCGCCTGACCGAGGCCGGCGAGGCGGCTCTGTCAGCGTTCATCCAGCAGTGGCAGCTGTTCCGCGACGCCGTCGATGCCATCCTGGAGGAGGACTCATCACCATGAAGACTCGCGAGCCAGCGGACCGATTGGTGGATCGGTACCTCTCCGACCTCGACCATGCCTTGCGCGCCCTTCCCTCCTCCCGACGTCGCCAGATCGTCGAGGAGATCTCCGACCACATCGCCCAGGGGCGTGCCGCCTCGGGCATCGACGACGAGGCGAGTGTCCGGGCACTTCTCGACCGCGTGGGCGATCCCGAGACCATCGCCGAGGAGGCAGGTGCCATCCCAGACCGGCCACGCCGGTCGGATGCTTTTGTCTCCTGGCTCCTCCTCCTGGGAGGATTTCTCTTCGTCGTGGGATGGTTCGTCGGGGTCTTCCTGCTCTGGAGCTCCGACACCTGGCGGCTGCGCGAAAAACTGCTGGGCACCTTGGTACTTCCGGGTGGTCTCCTCGGCGTGGCGGCCCTGGGCGTACTGCCCAGCTCCGTGAGCGTGTGCTCGGGAACGTCCACATCCAGCCCTCATTGCGTCAGCCACGGCTTCAGCCTGCCGTTCCCCGTTGGGATCGGGCTTCTGTTCGTTCTGCTGGTCGCGCCAATGGTGACCGCTGTTCATCTCGAGCGCATGCGCGGCCGGCCCTGAGAGCCTGACGGGGTAGCCCTCCTTGCCGGTTGCCGCCCCTGACTGACACGCCCCGGCCCGGCAGAGAGCAGCGCCTTCCCCTGGGCCTCTTGCCCAGGGGAAGGCGCCAGCCCACCGCCAACCTCGGCGGTGCTGGCATGGTGCCCGGAACCTGACCATGCCGGGAAACCCCGTCGCCATCTGGCCCCTGCTCTGACAGGGGGAATCGGGCGGACCGCGTCTCCGGGATCGGTCGGTCGGAGTCGAGCCGTGCGGTGAGAGCGAAGACGGGAGTGGAGTCGGAAGCCACGGACGTCGACCGACGGCTATCCGCTGGAGCGCCCGCAGCTCACCTCAGGGTAACTCAGGCGCCGCTATATCCGAGCGCGGCATAGGATTGGATCGCCCTGCCCCAGTTGGGCTAGCAGGGTAACTGAGGGCCCCGCCTCAGGAGCG